>NZ_CAJYMO010000168.1 GCF_913776365.1 uncultured Chryseobacterium sp.
GCTACCCGGAAATAAATATCCATTCCGTTGGAAATCCCTCCCTGGATTCCGCCGGAAAGATTGGAGCGGGTGGTAAAGTCTTCATTAAAAAGGTCGTTATGGTCCTTTCCGGTCATTTTGGCGCCGCAGAAACCGCTGCCGTATTCAAAGCCTTTGGCTGCATTGATGTTGAGCATGGCTTTTCCCAGTTCGGCCTGAAGTTTGGAAAAGACAGGTTCCCCGATGCCCACCGGAACATTCCTGATGAAACAGGTAATGGTTCCGCCGATTGTGTTGCCTTCTTTTTTGATTTCTTTAATCCTTGCAATCATCCTTTCGGCAGTTTCGGCATCCGGGCAACGTACTTCATTGCTTTCTGTTTTTGAAAAATCCAGTGCCTGATAAGGTTTCTCGCAGAAAATGTCTCCCACGGAAGAAACGTATGCATTGATTTCAATCTCCGGTAACAGCTGTTTTGCAAGAGCTCCTGCCACCACCCAGTTGATGGTCTCCCGGGCAGAAGATTTCCCGCCGCCGCGGTAGTCCCGCAGTCCGAATTTCTGATCGTAAGTGAAATCAGCATGGCTGGGGCGATAAGATTCCGCTATATGATCATAGTCGCGGGATTTCTGGTTTTCGTTTTCGATTATAAATCCGATGGGCGTTCCGGTGGTCTTTCCTTCAAAAACACCGGAAAGGAACTGCACCGTATCGCTTTCTTTTCTCTGGGTTACAATAGCTGACTGTCCTGGTTTTCTCCGGTCCAGTTCTTTCTGAACCGCATCGAAGTCTACGGAAAGACCGGCAGGGAAATTATTGATGATGCCTCCGTAAGCACGGCCATGGCTTTCCCCGAAGGTTGTAAGGCTGAGAAGATTACCTAAAGTATTTAACATCTTACAAATTTACAGCTTTTTCTTCATACCGGAATGGCTTAATTACCGGGTTTGCCGGTAAGCTTCCCGTACCCTGCGCATTATCGTATCTGCCTGCTTCTGTTCCGCAGGATCCAGTTTTTTACAGACAAAACCTTTACGGATGTTGCCGGAATCGATCATTTGCGGGAAAATTCCGGTCTTGACTTCATCAAAAAGATAGCTCTCCGAAAAAGCCGGCAGGGGAGTGTCAAAACTGTACGGGTATCTGTATGATACGTTAAATCTGAAGTTTCCGACGGTATAGGTTCTGTAGCGATTGTATTCATATACCGAAGGCCTGTACCACTGAGTGGTTTCGAATTTCCCCATGAAGCTTCCCAGCCTGAAACTTGGCACATACGTTTGCAGGATTCCGGGAAACAGAAGAATGCCGGCAAGAGCAATGCCCATCACGGAGAAGCCGCCTACCGATATCCTCCTGCTGCAGTGATTCCGCAGAACCATAAAAGCGATCACAAAGAATACATCTATAAAAAATCTGTACTGGGCGGAAAATATCAGCACAAGAAAACTTTTAATCAGTAAAGAGATCAGGATTACGGTAAGCATCCTGTCTTTTTTTCTGATAACATATCCTGTAAAAAACAGCAGGGTTAAAATGAAAAGAATATTGATTTTGGACTTGATGCCTTTCAGGAATAACCAGTTCTTTATAAAGTCCCATCCGGAAAAACGCTGGATTTCTTCATAAGAATACTGCATATCATAGGTTTTGAGGATGGCATACCGGGAAGAAGTGGCCAGGATTTCCTGATCCGGCTTCCAGCTTACACCCAAATCGCCTATGGCCACGGGAAATACAGGGTAGCCGAAAGTGTATATATTTTTAATGAAAAACAGCAGAATGATGACAGCTCCCGGAATGAGGGTGCTGAAATTTTTACGGATGATCAGCAGGGTGTAAAAAAAGCAGGCTGCCGGAACCCATATCATGGTGGGCTTTATCGCAAATATAAATGCTGAAAACGCGAAAAGCAACAGGGTATTGGTATTACGCTGAAGCATTTCATTGGTAACCACCAGCGAAAGGATAATTACAGGTAGGTCCGGGCTCGGCGATTGTGAGAACAGGAGGAGTACCGGAATAAAGAGAAGCTGGATCCAGGTTCTGTTCTCAATGATGTAGATGAGATATACCATTAACAGCACTGCATTTATCCTTAGAAAAGGATCTGAAAGATGTGAAAAGCCTGCCTGAAACAGATGCCATACCGACATTTGGCCCAGGGTAAGGTCCAGATTGGATACTCCTTTCACCAATCCGTATTCCGTTAGCCACCTGATCGTAGGGACATAATATCCGAAATGGTCGAGCACGTAAGGATAAAATGATGCACAGAAAAGCAGTATACCCAGAGCAAAAGAGAAAATGCGGTACTCTTTTGACAAATGCTGCACTAGATGTTTATACTTTTTATTCCTGAAAAAAAAGAAAAGACCGACGATGATCACCGGAATTTCTGTAAAAACGGACAGGGGCAGAAAGAAAGCCGTTATTACCCATAAAATGCTGATAGTCATAATTCCCGTAAAAGCCTGCCCGGCTGTTCCGGTGATGAAAGGTCTGGTCAGTTTTTCAGCGAGGGCTCCCCATCCTGTGAGTACAGGAAAGAGAAGTAAGGCAGAAAGTAACAGTAGAGCCATAAAAAAAGATTGCCTAAAAATAAGCAATCTTTTTATGTTATGTGGAGAATATTAATTACGTGGCTGTACCCTTCCGCTTTTTCTGTCCTGTGCCCTACCCAATGTATATCCTGTAGCACCACCGATAACACCACCAATGGCTGCACCGGCTCCGGGGCTCTTTTTATTTACAATAGCTCCCAGGGCAGCACCCCCTACAGCACCGATGATGGTTCCTTTTGCGGCTTCACTCATACCCTTTTTCTTTGCCGTTGTTCCCTGTGAAGCACTGCTTCCGTTGTTGGCATAGTTTCCATTACTGGAACTTGGTCTGTCACGGTATACGGTACGGGTTTCCCTGATTACCTGCGGTCTGGCATTGGCAGCAGCCGTTCTGGCTTTCTGTACTTCCGTAATGCTGTCTGCTTTTTTCTGGGCTT
The DNA here is from genome assembly GCF_913776365.1 of uncultured Chryseobacterium sp. GTDB lineage: Bacteria > Bacteroidota > Bacteroidia > Flavobacteriales > Weeksellaceae > Chryseobacterium. Next base: position 2,981 of record NZ_CAJYMO010000168.1, read on the forward strand.
CATAAGCCATTTTTTCTTTCTCTATAGCCAGCTTCTGTTTTTCAATTTCAAGCTGCCTCATCTGGAATTCCATCTTTTGCTGTTCAAGAGACTTTTCGGCAATCTGATCGTCTTTTTTGCAGGCAGTCAGTAAAAATACTGACAATAAACCTGTTAACACTATACTTTTCATAATTCAAATTTTAAAAGGTTGCTCAAAGCATAAGCTTGATCTCTAATACTTTCAATTATAACGCCAAAATGCCGTTAAGCAATGTTAAAATAGTCAAAACAACTGGAAAAAAATATGAAGTCCGTAGAAATATAGGCCATTAATTCAAAGGTTTCAGCGGAAAAAGATAGGGCAATATGATGAATAAGGCACTTATCGACTATGATATTTCACAAATCTTTAATTTTATTGTCTCTAAATGAATCATTATATTTACACACGCCTACTAAACTGGAAAAAATGAAATTAACTTTGGAAAATTCAGACCTTTCTCTGATTTTAATGCTGGCTATTTTGTTTATATCAATTATGCTTGTTATCTTTGGTCTTATGCGGTTTCTCGAAAAAAAGAGATTCCGATATTGTTTTGCGTATTATAACGGCCGTGCCTATTGCAAAAAATATGGCAGGAGAAAAATATCGTAGCTCACCTGCGTACAACTTCTGTTCAGAATCTCTGAATAGATTTTTTTTCATCATTTGTGTTTTTACAGCCTTCTTCCGGAAGGCTGTTTTTTATGGCAATGATTATTTTTCAGGAGTTTATGATCCGGCTCATATCATAATTGTTCATATCTCTCTAATTTTGGAATAATTAAGACATTAAAAAATTATCATATGAAAAAAGTAATGCTATTAACGTTAGGTTTAGGCCTTTTCGCAGTAAGCTGTAAAAAGCAGGATACACAAAATGACAGCACATCGATGAGCGATTCTGCTTCCACAGGAACCATGTCAGGTGATATGTCAACTACCGGAACCGATATGGATACTACGGCAAGTGTGCGGGACAGCGCCATGAACCAGGGAACAGGAACCAGTCAGACCGGAACAACCGGAACGACCAGTGGTACTACCGGTACGGGAACAGGATCAGGAACAAGAACTGATTCTGCAAGATAACATACCAGAAACACTTTTTTAGACCCCATATACCCTTTAAGATCTGCCTCACCCCCGAGGCAGATTTTTTTGTCAGCATTCTTGAGAACCTTTTTTAAGTACGGATTTATGCAGGAGAATATGCGGCCACTTCCTGCGACGGCCAGCCGGTACAAAAATCCGCTTTACTCAGGATAGCAAAGCGGATCTGTTGTTGTTTATCCAGTGCTTCAGATATGCAGTGTAGATCTTATTCTGCTCATCAGCCTGTAGGGGATTTTAGTCTGATATTCCAGCAGGCTGTAAATTTCTTTGGACGTGGTAAATACAGTCGGGACAGGCCGGTGATGGATAGTGGTAATGTTTCTGCGTTTCATTGTATCCAGTATAACCCTTGCAAAAGAATCTTTGGCGCTCTGTTTTGAACTCGATTGTGAAATTCCTTTTTCATGGATCCTGTATTTATAGAGTACTTCATCAATAAACCGGGCTTCGCCGATCTCAAGAAGCTTCAGATACAAATCCTGATCCACGGCACTTCTCAGAGCAGGATTAATACCGCTTGTCTGTTCATAGGCTGATCTTTTGAACATAAAAAATGCTGAGATCTGGATGGGGATATTAAAGAAATATCGGCTGTTATGAATCTGTTTGATCTTTCCGAAAACTTCTCCGGGCATAAGATTTTCATTGCAGAAAATAAGCCTCGAATAAACGGCAATGGTCTTACGGGATTTCAGCAGTTCATCCGCACAGCATTCGAGTGCATAATCATACAAGGCGTCGTCAGGATCCAGGAAAGCACAGAAATCCCCTGTTGCAAGTTCCACACATTTTCTTTTGGTATAACCGCAGCCCTCGTTTTTTTGATTTGTAAACAGCCTGAAACGCGAATCATCACGGATCAATTCTCTGATAATCTTCACTGAATCGTCTGTAGAACAATCATCTACAATAATAACTTCCCAATTTTCATAGCTTTGTGATATGATGGAATCATAACAGTCGCTGAAATATTTTCCGTTATTATAATTTGCAACAAGAATAGATATTTTATTCACATTTGCTTGATTTAATATTCTCGCAAATGTATTTATTACATCTCTGTAAAATCATGATTAAAATCATCAGATCTTTAAATATAAAGTTATATTTTATAAACTAGTTTTCCCCCTTGATAATTGGCCAAGCCGAATTAAAAATTCATGTTTCACTGCATTTTTCCTGTTGTCGGGTTATTAATAAAAAGAGGCATATCAGCCGCTGCATCAGGGGTTGGCAAATTTATAAAATTACATGATAAGTGGAAACAATGAAAGGGCAAATAGGGTACTTTTTTTTGAAATGTGTAGTGAAGTATACTGAACTAATATGGAATATTGAAAATAATTATCCTATGACTCCACGCATAGTCTGCCTGCCAATTTCCGTGTAATTTTACTTCGGAATTAAATTAATTGATTCTACAAAAATTTTTTTTCATCATTTGTGTTTTTGGGTCTCCTTTCTAAAAGGAGACCTTATTTTTTCATCTTTACCACGTTTCTGTACCGCTTGCAGTCAAAATCAAAATCCGGATAATTCTAAAACCTATAATAAAAGATATCTACCACAATTTGTTTATTATCTATTTTACAGGATACTAAATAATAAAAATCAGCGTTTAGCTAAAGCAGGCTCATATATATGATTTGATACATTCTCTTTGAGTATTTGAGAAATATTCTATAAAAAACATGTTGTTTTATACTATATATTAGCAAAAAACAAATTAGCTTTGCATTGATTAATATTAAATGATAACTTATGAAGAAAATTTCTACTTTTCTAGTACTTCTTCTGTGTTTGCTAAATCTGGGCGCCATACCTGACGTCTATGGGCAGACACCTACTGCGTTACCATATTCACAGAACTTTAATACCGCGAATGATCTGACTCTCCTGAACGGAACTCAGACCAATAAATGGTCTTATGGTGCAGCAACCGGTAATACAGGCAGTTCTTTGTACATCTCCAATAACGGCGGCACTGCCAATGCTTATACCGTTAACTCGAGCAGTATTGTACAGGCATACAAAGACCTGATTATTCCTTCAACAGCTTCTATTGCAAACTTTTCTTTTGATTGGAAAGGGCAGGGAGAATCTATCTATGATTATTTAAGGGTATGGATAGTTCCGACGACATTTACCCCTACGCCCGGTACACAGATTACGGCCGCCGCTAACAGAATCCAGGTGGGAGGTGAACTTAATGGCCAGGCAACGTGGCAGACTTTCAGCACAATCAACCTGAATTTAAGTCAATTCATGGGATCCAATATGAGGCTGGTATTTGAATGGAGAAATGACTTCACTGCAGGGACACAGCCTCCGATTGCTATTGATAACATCAATATAAGCATACCGAGCTGCTTTCCGCCTACGGCAACTGCTGTAAATACGATCACCACAAACAGTGCTGTTCTTTCCTGGACTGCTCCTGCAGCAGTTCCCGGTAATGGATATGAATATTATATCAGTACCAATTCTGCTGCACCTACTGCCGCAACTCCGGGAGTGGCCAGTACAGGAACGACTGCAACAGTAACGTTAACCCCAAGTACAACCTACTATTGGTGGGTACGCTCTGTATGTAGCGCTACGGATAAAAGTGTATGGATTGCAGGAAACAGCTTCTCTACACTCCAGGTTCCTACTACTATTCCTTACGTACAGAATTTCTCGACAGCGAACGATCTGCAGCTGACAAGTCTCAATCAGACCAATAAATGGGTATATGGTTCCGCAACCGGAAACCCTGCCAATTCACTGTATATTTCCAATAACGGAACGGCAAATGCCTATACCATCTCTTCTACCAGTACGGTACATGCTTTCAGAGATCTACTTGTTCCTGCAGGTACCACTTTTGCTACTTTATCCTTTGACTGGAAAGGAGACGGGGAATCCATCTATGATTACCTGAAGGTATGGCTGGTTCCTGTAACCTATAACCCGGCTGCCGGTACCCAGATTACAGCAGGTGCAGGAAGAATCCAGGTAGGAGGAACATTTAACCAACAGTCTACGTGGCAGAATTATTTCGATCCGCTGGTAAACCTGACGACTTTTGCAGGCCAGACGGTGCGTCTTGTCTTCGAATGGAAAAATGACGGTTCCGGTGGTACCCAGCCGCCGATCGCGATCGATAATATCAACCTAAGCATCCCTACCTGTAAAATACCTACGAATATTACCGTATCTACAGTAGGAAGTGCTACCGCAACAATTACCTGGACAGCTCCTTCACCGGCTCCGGCAGGAGGATACCAATATTACCTGTCTACTGTAAATGTTCCGCCAACTGCAGCCACTGTTCCTACAGGAGCATCTGCTACGAATACCCTTAACTTAACATCTCTGACGCCTAATACCACGTATTACATCTGGATCCGTTCCGTTTGTGCAGGTTCAGACAGAAGCTTCTGGATGGCAGGCGGTCCGTTTACCACGACTCAGATTCCGGCTACCATTCCTTACATCCAGCCGTTCACGACAGGAAGTGATTTAGGCTATGCCAATGGTTCACAGGTAAACAAGTGGATTTACGGAAATGCTACAGGAAATACGGGAGGCTCGGTTTACATTTCCAATACCGGTACTACCAATGCCTATAGTACTTCATCCACCAGCATTGTCCATGCTTACAGGGATATTGCAGTTCCTGCCGGAACCACTACCGCTACTTTCTCTTTTGACTGGAAAGCTGCAGGAGAGTCAAGTTTTGACTATATGAAAGTATGGCTGGTGCCTGCCAGCTTTATGCCTGTCGCAGGAACCGGTATCGCAGCAGGAACCGGAAGAATACAGATCGGTAATAATTACAATCAGCAGACGACCTGGCAGACCGTTTCGAATCCTGCCTTGGATATTTCAAGTTTTGCAGGGGCTACCATGAGGCTGGTCTTTGAATGGAGGAATGACGGCAGCGCCGGTACACAGCCTCCTGCAGCCATTGACAATATCAACCTCAGGATCTGCAGCAATGCGACTCCGGTAGTAACCGTAGGTACGGCTACTTATAATTCCGTAGTGCTTACATGGCCACAGGACATCGGCGGAGCAAGTTATCTTGTAAGATACCGTCCGGTAGGAAGTACAGGACCTTGGCAGAGCTACAGCGTACCGACTGCCGCTTCACCGGCAACCACCAATACCACGACATTGCAGTCATTATTGCCGGCAACATTGTATGAAGTTGAAATCGCTGCAGTTTGTAACGGTATTCCGGGAGTATATTCCCACAGTAATTTTACAACACGATGCGATCCTACGCCTCCGAATGTAACCATTACCAGCATTACCCCTACATCCGCAGTAATCGGTTGGGGACCACTGGCGGCAAGCTCAGAATATTTCATGCGGTACAGGATCGTAGGAAGCGGAGCAGCAGGATGGAGTGCGGAAATACCATTACCGGCAGCACCGGCTACTACGTTTTTACTGAGCCCGCTGAATGTATATACTACTTATGAAGTTCAGATCGCCAACCGATGTGTAGGCGAAACAACACTGAACCCATGGTCTAATCCTAAGGTATTTACCACGGAAAGAACATGTGATGTGGCGCCTCCGGGGCTTACCATCACGAATCTGACACCAACAATGGCTACGGTTACATGGGCCTCTTTCCCGGGTGCAAGTTCTTATATATTGCGATACAGGAAAATTGGAATTCCAAGCTGGACGACCATTAACGCCAATACCAATACAGTTACCTTGTCCAACCTGGTGGAACTTACCCAATACGAAATGCAGGTAGCAAATGTCTGCAGCGGTACTACCGGTAACTTTACCCCATTGTATCTGTTTACTACACCTACGGTTACTTATTGCCAGATGGCTGCAACGGCTTCCACAACGGAATATATCTCCAAAGTGACCGTTACGCCGAACGGGAAGCCTGTAATGACCAATACTACGTTGGCATCAACCTATTCAGATTATACCGGAGTTACCAATAAGTTTATCGAGATGGTTCAGGGTTCATCAAACAACCAGATCACCATTGAGAAAAAACTGGCAGGCAACGCGAAAGCCGGAGTTGCAGTCTGGATCGATTTCAACAGAAACGGATATTTTGATATTGACGAAAGGGTGCTGGTTTCTGGAGCCGATAATTCCTCAACCGTAAGCGGTACATTCTCCGTACCTGCAGATGCATTTATCAGCCTGACGGATTTCAAATATGTTGTTATGAGAGTAGCAATGCAGAAAGACGGAATCCCGGTAAATTGTACCAATTTTGCTTCCGGTGAAGTGGAAGATTATACGGTAAGAATTACCAAGCAGATCGTTCCGAATCCAATCAATCAGACCGATATCCTGATTTATCCTAACCCGGTAAAAACGGTGCTTAATGTGAAAAACATCAGTCCGCGGGCAAATTATAAAATTTACAATACTTCCGGACAGCTGGTAACATCAGGCATCATTCTGAACAATAAAGTGGATGTCCGTGCATTGATCAACGGGATTTACGTGATCGATATCGACGATGTGAAAGGCGCTGCCCAGAAAAAGTTCATCAAAGAATAAAGATTATTCATCATCTATATTACAGATAAGCTCTCAGAAATGAGAGCTTATTTTTTTTAACATTTTTTGGAATATTGAATGCCAGGCCGGAATGGGATCAGGAAAGTTCAGCTTCTGTTACAGATACGTGATCTGTGACATTTTTATCTCTTTAAGAGAACTCAACGAATTCTTAATAAGGGTTTAAGTTATGCTAAATATTGTTAACAGGTGCCTTTTATTGTTTTAAATCAACTTTTCCCAAATTTACATTTCATACATTTGCAGTCACTCATGTTTAATTTGAGTTTTCATGGTTATTAGTTTTTTATCCCTGTAGCAATACAGGGATTTTTATTTTAATAAGCAATACAGTTGAAATGATTAGGGATGATAGTGCTTAGTTGCTGTCCTTAACAGAAAGCAAGACCTTGAACCGGGCATTGCTGCTATAGGTCTTACAGGTTTCTTCAGGAAGCAGGGAATAAGATTTACGGAATTCATCAATATACCGTTTCCCTTCTTCTTCTATTTCCGGGATGATGATATAATCGTAAAGGCTTTTGGTAAATTCACTTGAGTTTTTCAGAATGTTTTTTTTGTGCCTCACAGCTTCGTTGAATGTCATTGTATTAGTTTTTTGCAAATTTAATCAATAATATGTGATAAAAGCAAATCACCGCCGGACAATTTTTTGCGGCAACCTTTAATTTAATAGAATAAATTCAATACATTTGCACCGATTCTCATGTTTAATTGAGTTTTCATGGTTATTAGTTTTTAGCTCTGCAGCAATGCAGAGCTTTTTGTTGATTTCAGTCATAAACAGATTAATGCTTGGTTCAATACCTTTACCTTATTAACATAAGCATGTTATATATCTCAGTAAGTTTTAACCCCTTGAAAGAGGGGTTTTTTATATCCCGGCAATATGCAGTAAGACTATAGAATAATTACAGAATATTATTTTTGGCATAATACTTGAATACTATTATGCAAATACACAAATGTTATTTATCCTCACATCACTTGTTGTGGGCATTTATTTCAAACACCATCACCATCACTTAAATATTAATTTTTTCATTTAATCCTCTGCTTCGGTCGGGGATTTTTCAGATGTAAAAAGATGTATCTTTGCAAAAAAAATAATCTGTGTCGTATATTATCAAAACTACTGCCGACGGCCTTATTTACGTAAAGTCATCTCATGTTATTCATATCAGGAGGCCTAACGCTATTGAGGGAGCAAGAGCCTTGGGAAAGCCTTTGGTAATCAATGCGGACCATATCGGGTTTCTGAGTTATAATACGGAGGGCAGCATTGCCTTTTTTATGGCGAACGGCTTTGAAATCGCTCTTAAGATTTTACATGAAGAGGCGGAAGAAGCAATGAACTGTGCAAAGTCCCGTACAGAAAAAACAATAAGGTAAAAGATCAGCATGAATCATAAAATGATTCCTTTTAAGCCTGCTTATCAGCTCTGGTAGCCCAGCAATTTTCGCATCTGGTAGAAAAACCTTTCAATAAGCCTGAGGTCCTGGGTTACGATTTCGGCATTTCCTTTCAGTTCCTTATCGAAAACAAGTTTTTTATTGTACGAAGTTTTAAGGCCCTTCGGAAGAATGACATCAACATAATAATTGCCTTCTTTATCGGGTGAAAGCGATATGTTCTGTACTTTCCCTTCAATCATACCGTATTCCTGATAGCGGTAATTGTCCAGTTTGATCAGTACTTTCTCTCCGGGTACTATTTTCCCTGAATTGGTTGCCGGCACAGACATGCGCCCTACGAGTTTGTCTTTATTGCTCGGAAGAATAGATAAGATGGCATCTCCGGCTTTCACAAACTGGTTTTCCCCGAAAAACTGCTGAAAACTGGCCATTCCGTCGGTATTGGAAATGATAAGATAATTTTGTTCCCATTGTTTTAAAGATTTTCTCAGCTGCTCAAAAAGCTGGGATACCTGTGAAGAATAGGTAATCCTGTCTTTTTCGGTATTAATGGCTGTACCGCTTTTCGTTTTGTTGAGGTTGGAGATGCTTTCTTCAATCTGGGAAAGGGAGATTTTAATATTCTCCAGGTTCTGCTGAGCCTGGATATATTTTATTTTTTCATTTTCCAGTTCTACTGCCGCTATTACTCCCTGGTTGAAGAGTTCCTGGGATCGCTGATAGCTTTTCCTGGTAAGATCATATTTTGCCTGTTCCAGTTGCTTTTGTTGTTTCAGGGTAGCAATTCTTACCCTGTACTCAGATAATGTCTGGTTGGCCGCCAGGTTTTCCGGCGCATAGGGCTGAAGCCTGGTAAAAAGAGCTTCGTCTTGAAAAGCTTTTGCAAAGCCGTTATAGTCTCCCTGCAGTTCCCCGAGTTTATAGTGGGAAGTTTCCGTAAGCGGGAATGAAGATAGCCTGTCCGGATCAATAGAGTCTATAATTTTTTTAAGAGCCAGAATATCTTCATAATTGCCTGTAGACTGCATGACAATAAGCACTTGATTTTCACGGACCTGCTGGTGGTCTTTGATAAATATCTTCTCGATTTTTCCGTTGGTACGGGCCTCCAGCTTTTCCGGAGGATTCTGGGAGGTAACAATAATGGGAGCAGGAATAAACTCCGGATATTTGATGATGTAACTCATGACCATGATCATCACCATAATGAGCAGGATCATGGTATTACCCCAGCGGATCATCCAGTGCGGCGGCTGGGTTAGAATGTCCTGAACGCTTTCCGAACGCAGTTCTATGTTGTCTAAAATATCACTTTGCTTCATTTTAAATAAGATAATGGCCGTATCTTTTCATGTATTATCTTCCGAAAAAATAAGACCTTTTCAGTTAATTTCCGAGTTCCAGCTGATTTTTCACCAGTCTGTAATATTCTCCTTTCAGGGCTACGAGTTGGGTATGGTTTCCTTCCTCCACAACCTTTCCTTTGTCCAGAACAATGATTTTATCTGCATGTTTCACTGTGGAAAGCCTGTGGGCAATAACGATGGCCGTTTTGCCTTTAAAGAACTGTTCCAGGTTTTCCATGATTACTTTTTCATTATTGGCATCCAGCGCCGAAGTAGCTTCATCAAAGAAAATATATTCAGGGGATTTATAAACAGCCCTTGCTATAAACAGCCTCTGTTTCTGCCCGCCGCTGATCCCAAGTCCTTCGTTTCCTATTTTCGTGTTATAACTTAACGGAAGTTCTTCGATGAAATCCTTGATGTTGGCGATTTCAACAGCTCTTCTGAGTTTCTGTTTATCTACATAATCCTCACCTACTGCAATATTATTGGCAATGGTATCATTGAAGACATATCCTTCCTGCATCACCACACCGCAATGATCCCTCCAGAATCTTGGGGAAATATTCTTGAGTTTGGTATTGCCCAGCCTGATGTCACCCTGATCAGGTTCATAAAACTTCATCAGCATTTTTAAAAGGGTTGTCTTTCCGCTCCCGCTGGATCCAACGATGGCTGTGGTTTTCTGGTAGGGTATGGTAAGGCTCAGGTTTTCAAATACCGGCTGGTCTGAACCGATGTACCGGAACGACAGATTTTCTATTTCCAGGTCTTTCTGGGGAAGGTCGTGGGTATATTGCTCGTCTTTATTTTCCTCATCTTCCTTATCATGGATTTCACCCAGACGTTCCAGGGAAATCTTGGCATCCTGGGTCTGCTTGATAAAGTCAATGAGCTGAAGGAGCGGACTGTTCAGCTGTCCGATGATGTATTGTACGGAAAGCATCATCCCCAGGGTAAGATTTCCTTCCAGAACCAGTTTTGCCGAAAGGAAGCTGACGAGAATATCCTTCATCTGATTAATGAAATTTCCTCCTACCGACTGCCATTGTTCCAGCGAAAGGGATTTGATCCTGATCTTGAACAGTTTGACCTGCAGGAATTCCCAGTCCCAGCGTTTCTGTTTTTCAGCATTGTGCATTTTGATCTCCTGCATACCGTTGATAAGCTCGATCACCTTGCTCTGTTCCTGTGAAACCTGTGAGAATCTCTTGTAATCAAGTTCCTTTCTTCTCCCCAAAAAGAAACTGATCCATCCGACATATGCAGCAGCACCAACAAAATAAACAATGAACAGCCTGTAGTCGTAGAACAAGAGAACAATACTGAAGATAATCAGGTTAACCAGTGAAAACAGGGTGTTCAGGGAGGAGCTGGTCAGGAGCTGTTCGATCCGGTGGTGGTCATTGATCCGCTGCATGATGTCACCGGTCATCCGGGTATCAAAGAAACTGATCGGAAGTTTCATGAGTTTAATGAAGAAATCCGAGATAATGGAGATATTGATTCTTGCGGATAAATGCAGAAGAATCCAGCTGCGGATAACCTCGATCCCCATTCTTCCTACGAAAAGCATGATCTGGGCCAGCAGGACAAGGTAGATAAAATTAAGGTCCTGGTTCTGGATTCCCACGTCTACGATGCTTTGGGTAAGGAAAGGAAGGATCAGGGAAAGTAAACTTCCTGCCAGCAGGCCTACTGCCAGCTGGATGATGAGGGATTTATATTTCAGCAGGTATTTTGAAAGGAAACTGAAGCTTGCCTTGCTTTCCTGATCGTCAAATTCAGTCTGAAAAAAGGCAGGCGTTGTTTCTAAAATCAGTACAATGCCTTCTTCTGTTTTTTCATCTGCGTTTTCACCGATCCATAATTTGATAAACTCTTCCCTCGAATAGGTAATCAATCCGTATCCGGGGTCGGAAACATAGACTTTGTTGCTTTTGTCGATTTTATAAACCACTACGAAATGGTTTTTATTCCAATGCACAATGCAGGGCAGAGGGACTTCTTCGGCAAGGGATTCAAAGTTGATCTGGACTCCTAACGAGCGGTAACCAAGATCTTCGGCAGCATCGCTCAGGCCCAGCAGACTGCTTCCTTCGCGGGTAGTTTCAGAAAGGTTACGGATCTGTTGCAGGGAGATACTTTTCCCATAGTGTTTACTGACAATACGGAGGCAGGTAGGACCGCAGTCTTTGGAATCGGGCTGGCGGTAAAAAGGAAAAGATTTCAATGATTATGTTTTTGTTATTAAGATTGATTTTCCGGAATAATTCAGGCAGTACATTTTGCTGTAAGGCAGTGCACTCACCTAAGGTCGTTCATTTTTTCCCTAATGTAAGGAAATTTTATATCGCATACTTGTTTTTCATGAAATTTCCTCATCTTCCGTTAATTCATCGATAAAATAGTAAATATCCTCACGGTCGTACTTATCCGGGAACTGGTATCCGTTGATCAGGATAATAGGCGTGAAGTTGAGTCCGGCATCCCTGTTTTCTGAAGACAGTGCCGTCAGAAGGCTGAGATCTTCTGACTCTTCCCGCGCATCCGATTTCTGATGTACCTGATCTTCACTTTTGGTTTTGAACCAATAGTCTATCAGATGGAGAAATTCCTGTTCGGGCTTGTTCCGGTATACGTACATAAAGTCTGAAAGAAGACGGGTAAGTTTCGGATTCTGCTGATCGCCGTTATAATTGAACCTCATCTGAACCGCAAGGTCATCAGGATATCTTTTCAGAAGGTTTTCCATAATGGTATGGGCATCTTTACAGAAGCCGCAATAAGGATTTGAAACAATAGAGATCCGGAGCTTAGGCTGCTTGCTTCCTACGGAGAAAGTTTCATAATCTGTAAACATTATTTTTTCACTTTCCAGTAATTCCCTTTTAAACAGGTCGTAGTTTCTTTTGAACCTCAGGTTTTTCGCATTGGACTTCTGAAGTTTTTCCTTTTCTTCAAGGGTATTGTTAAGATACAGCACCAATGTGAAGATTATTCCCCACAACAGAATAGCCGACAGCGCTGTTTTTACAGAGAGTATTGCATATTCAAAGAACAGAAGTCCGGTTAAAAGCTGCAGCAGCAGAATAGAAATAATCAGTAAACATACCCGGCAGAACGTTTTCTCCACAAAAGCCTGAATGTATAGCGAATACCCGATGGCAATCAGGGAAACCAATGTAAATCCCTTAACCAGAAGTGAAGTGTCCGGTAGGAATACGGCTAAAATGGTTATTCCCGTAAAATAGATCAGCGAAAAATCCGAAAATTTCAAACCGAGAAAGTTGATTTTATCCTGGTTGATGATTTTATTACAGGAATCTACTGTCTGATTTCCGGCCGTTTCACCGCAGATGCTTCCGATGACAGGCGAGGAATTGCCGAACTTCTGATTGAAAATTTCAAGGGAAATATAAACTCCGGCCAGTGAAAGTACAGTAAACAGAGTTTCGTACCATGCCTGGGTAAAAAGAGAGAAAACCAGGATAGCGGCAAAGAAAGCATAGATAAAAGGCTGGTAATTTACTGTCGGACGGCTTTCTGCATGATCTTTTTCAAAGAGCAGCACAAAATCGGTTGACTTCTGAAACAATTCTTCTTTATTCAAGGTTTTTGCCTGATCAGAATAAATGGAATAATGGCTTCCTGCTTTTTTTACCAGTGAAAAGGAGTTATCCACAATAGCGATGAATTCTTCAGGAAGCTCATCCCAATACTCTTTGTCCAGCTCATAGGCATCATTCCGTACGCCCATGAAATTAAGGGTGTCACTGAAAGCCAGGGCCGAAGGATAATTCGGGTGTGAATTGAACTGGAAAAGAAATTCCTGTTTGTCAAGCTTAAGGTAATGGATGAGTTTATCAAAAAGCATATTAATTTTTTACTAAAATACGGAGATGTTTTAGAAATGCAAATACTTTTTTCTATTTGAAGTGATTTATAGGTTTTTACTGATTTACAGTAAAGTGTATAATAAGATTTATTTAAAGTCTATCTTATGGGTAAGTTCAATAGGATTGTTGTTTTTCAGAAGGGTATTTTGAATGTTTTTTGTGAATTCCCTGCTGTCAATAGGTTGATAGCCTCCGCTTTTATTATCGGTATAAACTTTCTTTCCACCGGATTTCAGAGAAGATCAAGGGTCTGTAAAATAATCTTTAGGAAGTTTTTCATATTGTTCCCAGCTTATTTCTGTTCCGGAATCCAATCTGTATAACATATTTTTATCTGTCTTCTTGATCGATGTCAGCCTGAAATTAAAATTCTTATCCCTATCCTCAATGGAAATAATAAGGCCCGGAAGCCCATGAAAATAATAAGGTCCTTCGAAAATAGGGATGTCTTTTGCGAACCATGCGGTCCAATTCCTCCCTGCATAATTCACTGTTGCTTTTTGGAATGTATAATCCCCGATGACCAGAGTCTGTGCTGTAATGTTCCAGTTTAATTTTTCTGAAATCTTTATGAAGAAGCGATTCCTGCTGAGAGGGGAAACAAAACTTTCTTATATAGCGCCTGATCCGGGTCCTTGGATAAATAAAGTTCATATACAGCATTGGTATTATACCCCAGGCCTTACCCTGTATTAATTAGTAAGGAATCTGACGTTTTTCGCATCTCAGTACGAAATACAGATTGGTGTGCATGAATATCAAGTGTATAGTCAATTTTTCGGGTACTTATCTGCGTAGGATCATATTGGTAAGTAAGCTCATATTGTATACTGATACTTTGTGAAAGTATCAAAATACCCAGATAATAACATATAATGATGAATATCTGTTTTAAAATATTTGTTCTGGATATCATTTGAATCTCTTCTTTCATACCATTGTATTAGGACAGATCATTGTATGAATTTTAAATTTAAATCAATTATTTACTTTTCACTTTATCATATCCAGCTCAATTACATTATTATCCTTTTTTATTCTTTCCTTCAATAATTTTTCCACTCTTCTAACGATTTCCAATCCAGTGGAAAAATTTCCGCCAGTATCTGTTTGATCAGGTATTTTCCCCTGTATGTACTGTTGTCTCATTCCGGAGGCAGGGTCATTCCTGTAATCACGGTAATATTTTCTGAAAGCCTCTAAACTGAGATTTTTTTGTTTTTGCTGATCAATATCAGGATAAGGAGTTTCTGCAGCAATATTTTCAATATTTACGAGTTCAAAAATATGGTTATGGCCTGAGTCACTTATCTTAACAATAAGTCCGGGCAAGCCTTTGAATTTATAGGGTCCGTCACTAAAAGGTAATGCTGTGGTAAACCAGGCAATCCAGTTTCTCCCAAATATATTAGATGTAGCCTTCTGCACAGGATAACCCAAGATCTTACTTTTCTCATCCGAAATATTCCATTTGATGATTCTGTCATCTTCAACTGCTATTTTTCCAATATCAAACTCTGATGTTTCATAAATAATCCTGGAATCCTTCAGTTTTTTTATTTTATAGAAAAAGACAAGATCCTGCGGAGGCATTGTAAGTTTCCCTTTTTTTGAATCGGTTAATAATGTCGAATCAGAAATATATTTTCTTTGGCTGTAAAAAATAGACTGGTTTTTCTCCAGATCTAAAACCATCATTTCTTTTTTAACAGTGTTTTTTTTGGTGGAATCCGGTACATATTTATATTCATAAATTAATCGTTTATTCTGACATATGAATAACTGATAGCTTAATAACAGGAAAATGCATATTTTTTTCATAAGTTTATAAATATTGTTTTGAAATAGAGGCTACTATGGAAAAGTAGCCTCTTTTCGTATTAGACAGCGACCAAGTGCGATCCTGAAGTACAGGAAACGGTACCTGAATCCGCTTGTGATACTGTTACTGTGCTGCTGCAATTGTTAGGTTGGCTATCCCAACAACATTTGTAACTACAGCCTTGAGCTTTTGCTCCTGTTACATATAGTAATTCACTTCTTGAAAGTTTTCTAAGATTTTTCATTTGGTTAATTTTTCTGAATTAATAATTTGCTTTGCCATATAATCCCTGACATGGGTTTCTGATCAGTTTTCAAAATATATCTGTACACATATAGATTGAAAGGTTGAAAGCGCTTTATCAATATTGACATATCAAAACTAAGAAAAAGGAATTCACTCAGGTAAGAAAATATTTGCGATTTTTTTGCGATTTTCTTGCAAAATTTGCGGGTATTTTGAGTACATTTGCAATAAACACAGCAAAATGGTTCAGGAAAAATTAAAGAAAATTCGTATAGAAAAGAATATGTCCCAAGAAAAGATGGCAAAAATATTATCGACAGGAACTTCCAGCTATTCACGTAAAGAAAATGGAAAATCAAAGATTTATGATGACGAATGGGAAAAACTGGCTAAAGCACTTGATGTTCCGGTTGAAGAACTGAAAAGCGAAATGACAGCCGGTTCGGTTCATAATGATAATTCTACTTTCAATGATCATTCCGGAAACTTTTATAATCAGAATTATAATATTCCGCTTTCCATTATCGATAATCTACAGGATTACATCCATCTTTTAAAGGAACAAAATGACTTGCTGAAAAAAGAAATTGAAGCGTTGAAGAAATAGTACTTATCCAATTAAAGAAATCCTGATCCGGATGTTTCCTGTTCATTTATATGATAAGTAAGAAATATATGGAATCTGATTGTTAACAATAAGATCATATAAGATTCTAAAACAAGGTTGTTGTTATTTCAAAGGATCATAAACAAAGCTGATTTTATTCTAATGATTTAATAAACTTATTTTTGAATTGATAATGGTTTAATTTATTCATAATCAATACTAAAATTGTTTTAAAGAACTTTAAAACAGCGAAAATCTTAAAGTTTTCTTAAAGTTGGAAAAAAGATTTGAAATGTTTTTGTATTTATGAAATATATTGTACTTTTACAAAGCCTTGAATGAGGGAACAAGTCAAGGTAATAAATTTTTTTTCATCATTTGTGTTTTTAGAATCGTATCGCCTGATACGATTCTTTTGTTTTATCCCTTATCGTAATTCAGCAGTAAATCGATGAAGTAGGAGTAGGTTACGGAGCCTTCCTGCTGGTTACTTTTCAGGAAAAGGTTATTGGTGAATCCGAAGAAGTCATCCAGCCAACCCCGGTGCCTGAGGATAAAGACTTTTTCATAGGCGCGGTCCTTTTTCATGGGAAGAGAGTAGTTGCTCAGTACGTGTTTTACAAATTCCGGATCTTTGTCAGCGATAAAATTCAACAGGCTTTTCAGGGTAAAATATTCCGTGCTGTACCGCAGCTCCGGATTTTCTGAACCCATCCCTATCAGGTAACCTATGAAATTCGCTTCCTGCTCACGGGCAAAGCCGAGCTGATGTGAACTTTCATGGGCCAGTGTAAAGGGAATCAGGGTATTCGGCAGCTGCGGGTTAAACTGGGATTCTGCGGTAAACGGATTGTAATAGCCGAGGATCCCCGTAAAATTCATCACCTTTCCGAACAGGCTTGGTTTGAAAGAATTGATCTCCGGTGCATCCTTGCCGGAAATATATTCCGGAAGCCGGTTCTGCTGCAACAGGATTTCCTGTTCTACCGTTTCCAGATCGGTAATGACAAAAATACCGTTCTTGTCTTCCTTTACAAGCCTGCGGGTTTCTTTGCAGCGGTTCAGGTAGTGTAAGGCAAGAAGCCTGGCGCGGGCTACTGTTGGTTCCTTCTGCGTAGGCAGCTTTTTGATCACAGGAGTCTGGAAATATAGCATTCCCCAGAATACCTGGTAGGTAAAATATAAAATATTAATGAGAACCAGCAGGCTCAGTAAGGATCGTTTTCTTTTTTTCCTGCTGAAACATCCGGCCAGCAAATACACAAGGGAAATTCCCAGCGCGATGTAAAACAGGTCTCCGGATGAAAAAGGGATCCATGAAAAAATTTTCTGGTGTACAGCTTTCTGGATTTCAAAGAAATGCTCAAAAAAAGAAATCATCGCTGCTGATTTCGAGAACAGGTAAAATAAAAGAAATTGGACAAGTAATACACCTGCCCAACTTCTTTTTTTTTGTATAAGATGTGATAAATTAATGACCACCGCTTTTTGTAATTTTATCCAGGTCGATTCCCTGGGATTTCAGGATTCCGCTTACCCTTATGGCATAGAAAGCAAGATAGGCAAAGCAGATAACTCCTACAATATAGCTGAACTGGATATTGGTATGATCGGCTACATAACCCTGGAGAAGGCTTACGATTCCCCCGCCCATAATCATCATGATCAACAGTCCGGAGCCCTGGTTGGTATGCTTGCCGAGACCGTTGATGGCTAAGGCAAAGATACATGGCCATAACGTGGAGCAGAATAAGCCGACACTGGTAAAGGCGTATACGGAAACCATACCTTCGGTAAACATGCCGATCAGCAGTGCCAGGATACCGGCAGCTGAGAAAATCAGGAGCATTCTGGCAGGGTTGCCTTTACTCATAATGTCGCAGATGATCATGGCAATAATGATCAGTCCATAGACATAGAAATGGGAAAGGTCATGTTTGGCGATGGCATTTACCAGTAAGAATACGCCAAAAGCAAGGTAAGGAGCCAGGAAACGCAGGATTTTCTTGGTTCCGGCGCTTACATCAAAAGCTTCTACGGCACCGGTCCACCTTCCGATCATCAGGGAAGCCCAATACAGGGAAATGTATGGTGCTACGTCTTTGGTGTCAAAGCCCAGGTTTTTTTCCATGTAGGCCGGCAGGTTACTTGCTGTGGAAACTTCCACTCCTACATACACAAAGATGGCAATCATTCCCATGATCAGCTGTGGATACTGGAGGGCTGATTTTCTGTGTTCACCTGGTACGGCATCGTCCGTATTTTCAGTATTTGTGGGCGTAATGGCCGGAAGCGATGAAAATTTCAGCATCACAGCTACCAGAACAAAGGCGACACCGAGAATGAGATAAGGTACCTTTACACTTTCAACGCTTACATCAGTGGCTGCTGCCGTGGCCGATCCGAAAATGGCAAATGAAACAATCAGTGGTCCGATAGTGGTTCCCAGGTTGTTGATGCCTCCTGCCATCGTCAGTCGCTGGGATCCGGTTTCGGAAGGTCCTACTTCAATAGCCAACGGATTGGCTACAATCTGCTGCAGGGAAAAGCCGAGTCCTACGATAAACAGTCCGGAAATCATCAGCGGGAAAGATTGCAGGTTGGCTGCCGGATAGAAGAGCAGGGTGCCTACTGCTGAAATAATAAGTCCAACGATCAGTCCGTTTTTGTAACCGATCTTATTCACAAGGTCCTGTTTGATCCCTTTGGAGATCGCCATATAAATCAATGATCCCACCGTATAGGCTACGTAGAAACAGATCTGCACCAGCATACTTTCGGTTTGGGATAAATTGAAGGCTTTCTTAAAAACCGGGATCAGGATATCATTGCTTGCGGCTATAAATCCCCAGAAGAAAAAGACAGTTACCAATGGGATAAACTGGCCCCAATTGGTTTGTTTAGAATAGTTGGACATATTTGTTGAAAATTTGTGAACAAATATAGATTAATTCTTTTAATTATCGTATTTCAGCAATGTATTTTTTATGGTCTCAAAAGATGATAATTTGAGTTCCTTTGCTGGTTGTGAAGGCATTACGATTCCGTTGAAAAAGACCTTTACCTTTCCGGGATAGCCTTCGGAACTTTTGAACGGGAACATTTCCTTCAATCCGATAAAAGTGTAGACCACGATAGGCGAATTATGCTTTGAAGACAGGATAAAGGCCCCGTCTTTAAACTCATCCAGTATAACGGAAGTATCATCCGGCACGCCGCCTTCCGGGAAGATCACAATGCTGTTGCCTTCCTCCATCTTTTCAGCGCATCTGCGGTAGACATCGGCTCTGCTCCGGGCGCTTTTCCGGTCCACCATAACGCAGATCCTTTTATAAATCGTGCCGAAAATAGGAATTTTCACCAGTTCTTTTTTTCCTACAAAGCAGATGGGGTGGTCCTTGCAAAGAATACACATCAGCATAATATCCATAATGGAGGTATGGTTGGAAATAAAGACATACTGCTGGTTTTTATCCGGTTTCTCTTCAGAGAGCCTTATCATTGAATACCGGAGCCCCATCCCGTAAAACATGCAGCAGCTCCAGTACCTGATGAACCGGTAAGCATGGCGGTAATGCTTTTTGCTGTAGGAAAGGATATAGACCGGAATCCCGAAAAGAATCGTGAAGACGAATGCAATCAGGAAAAGCCAGATCCTCCAGAGGTAGTTTAAGATTTTCGTCACAACTTATCCGTTAAAGATTATTTTTTTCTTGATGGAATAGTTCAGGATGGAGACCAGCAGGATGGCCGCAATCTTACTGATGATCTCAGGACTAAGTGTGTAGACAACCAGATTGATGTTATCCTTAAATATATAGCTGTAAAAAATCTGGAAGAAACCAAGGCTTAATAAGGTGGAGATAAACGAAACGAGCATGAAATAGGCAAATTCCTTTCTCTTGGAATGCTTGCCGCGCTCGAAAACAAACCAGATGCTCAGAAAATAATTGCTGATGATGCCACAGCTGGTAGAGAATATATTGCTCAGGGGATAATGTATTCCGTGAAAATTTGTCTCGCGAGGAAAAAAATGGGGGATGGAAGTACTGAAAAACTTAAAACTCCCGATTTCCACGACAGCGCTCAGCCCTCCGGCGATAATAAAAAACAGCACCTGTTTCTGGCGTAATAGCAAATCTCTCATTCGATGGGATATAATGTGCAAATTTATAACTATATGTTAAACCCTGAAAAAAGATGTTAAATATTTTTTTAGCAGGAAAATAATTTCTAAATTTAATTTTCACAACGAAGCCACCTATACCTGATAATAGGATCATTGTCAATTGTTTAGATTGATGGTTTTTTTATCTTGTAATATATCACTGAAGGTTTATAACCTGATCTTTCCACATTCAATTTTTAATATCATTTGTATGAAACGTCAAAACAGATACAGGAAATTCCAGCTCCAGCAGGAAAATATCGAAGCCCTTGAAAGAGAAAATTCGCGTTTTAAACGGGTTTATTCGGAATATGAGAATATGTCCGATGAATTATGGAATCTTGAAAGTTCACCTACCCAACCGGTGCCGGATGACTTTATCGATGCCATGATCCTGCAGACTTCTTATTTAGAAGAAGAAATCGAAGACTGGCTGGTACGGTTCAGCCATGGAAGGACTGAAGTAAATTCATAAACTGTATTTTAAGCATTTAATACCGTTCCAGCTTACATTTTATAAAAAGACAATCCGTTTCCGGATCATAAATTCCTTTCAGGTATTGAGAGGAATTTTATGTGATGGGCCGGAAACACAGCCGGCAGCTCCTCCCGGATTTAATCTTCTGATGTTCTGAAACAACACATATGTCATGTCCATAATCGGTCATCTTATAAGATAAATTCATAATTTAGCACCCTTAAACTAAAATGGAAAATATGGTTGCTATTGTTGACAGTGGTTCTACAAAATCAGACTGGGTCATTCTGGACGATTTTAAAAAGGTATTCCTGAAAACGGAAACCATCGGTTTTAATCCGAATTTCATCAGCAGGGAACTCATCGTTCCGGAAATCGAGAGCAACACGAGCTTAACCACGCTCAAAAATTCCATTAAGAAAATCTACTTTTACGGTTCCGGATGCGGGGTACAGCAGAACTGTGATACCATTATCCATGAACTGGGACGGGTATTCACCCATGCGGAAATCATCGTGAAAGAAGACCTTACCGCTGCAGCCTATGCGGCATACAGGGGAACACCCGCCATTGTCTGCATTCTGGGAACCGGTTCGAATTCATGTTATTTCGACGGTGCGGATATAAAAATACAGTTGCCTTCCCTCGGATTTCTGGTAGGAGACGAAGGGAGCGGAAGTGCCATCGGAAAGCAGTTGGTAAGGAGATTCTTTATGCAGAAGCTTCCGCAGGATTTATCATCGGCTTTTGAAGAAACGTATAAGCTGACGGTGGAGGAAGCCCTGAAAAACATGTACCATACCACAAGGCCGAATGCCTATCTGGCGGATTTCAATAAATTTGTAGTGGAAAGAAGAGACCATCCGTATCTCCGGAAAATGGTTTTCGATGAAATGCTGAACTTTTTCGACTACCAGGTGCTGCCTTATAAAGAAGCTGCTGCTGCAGAAATCAATTTTATCGGTTCCATTGCCTATTATTATGAGGAGATTCTCCGCGCCGCTGCGGCGGAGCTTCAGCTGAACGTAGGGCAGATTGTCCAGAAGCCGATTGAAAGCCTGGTCAGCTACCATATCCAATATATTCTTTAAATTTAATAAAACAACTTTCTATATGTCAAGCAAAACCCAACGCGACGAAAAGAACTTTAATCAGGCCGCATTAGATTACCATAAAAACGAACCTAAAGGAAAAATCGAAGTGATTCCTTCGAAGCCGCATTCTTCCCAGCGGGATCTGTCACTCGCATATTCTCCGGGGGTGGCCGTTCCTTGTATGGAAATCCATCACCATCCGGAAACGGTATATGAGTATACGGGTAAAGGAAACCTGGTGGCCGTCATTTCCAACGGAACGGCTGTACTGGGACTGGGGGATATCGGTGCCGAAGCCTCAAAGCCCGTTATGGAAGGAAAAGGACTGCTGTTCAAGATTTTTGCCGACATCAACGTATTCGATATCGAAATCAACGAAAAGGACCCTGATAAATTCATTGATATCGTAAAAGGGATCGCTCCTACATTCGGGGGCATCAACCTGGAAGACATCAAGGCTCCCGAAGCATTCTATATTGAGCAGCGGTTGAAGGAAGAACTGGATATCCCGCTGATGCATGACGATCAGCACGGGACGGCAATCATCTCGGCCGCCGCACTTCTGAACTCACTGCAGATTGCCAATAAAAAAATCGAAGAGGTGAAAATGGTGGTGAACGGAGCCGGAGCAGCGGCCATTGCCTGTACCAACCTCTACATTTCTTTAGGCCTGAAGAGAGAAAATGTGCTGATGTGCGACAGCAAAGGCGTAATCAATCATAAAAGGGAAAACCTGACCCCGGAAAAACTGGACTTTATTGCCCAGACCGATATTGAAACCCTGGAAGATGCCGTAAAGGGATCGGATGTTTTTGTAGGTTTATCCAAAGGAAATGTGATGACTGCCGAGATGCTGCTGAGCATGAATGAAAACCCGATTGTTTTCGCTCTTGCCAATCCGGATCCGGAAATTGCTTATGACCTGGCCCTCGAGACCCGCAAAGATGTTATCATGGCTACCGGAAGAAGTGATTACCCTAACCAGGTAAACAACGTTCTCGGATTCCCGTATATTTTCCGCGGTGCCCTGGATGTACAGGCCAAAGGGATCAATGAAGCAATGAAGCTGGCAGCGGTAAAAGCCATTGCCGATCTTGCCAAAGAACCGGTACCCGAAGCGGTGATCCTGGCATACAATATCCAAAACCTGCAGTTCGGAAGGGAATATTTTATTCCGAAGCCTTTTGATAACCGGCTGATCACCAAGGTGTCCAGCGCAGTGGCTAAGGCGGCTGTAGAAAGCGGGATTGCCAGAAAAACCATCACCGATTTCGAAGAGTACGAAAACCAGCTGCTTGACAGGATGGGAAGGGATGAAAAACTGGTAAGGATGATGCAGAACCGGGCCAAAGCCAATCCGAAAAGGATTACTTTAGGAAATGCCGAAGAATACAATGTTCTCAAAGCCGCCCAGATCCTCTATGAAGAAGGAATTGCCTTCCCGAGCCTTTTAGGAAATAAAAAATACGTAAAAGAGCAGATGGAGCGTTTTGGGATTGAACTGGATATTCCGATCATCGACCCGAGTGACGACGACCAGAAGGAGAACAGGAAAAGATACCGGGAAACCCTTTGGAAACTCCGCCAGAGAAAAGGGATGAATGAGTACAAAGCCAAAAGATTTGTCCGCCAGCGTGATTATTTCGGACCGCTGATGCTGAAGCACGGAGATACGGACGGGCTGATTGTCGGGTTCTCAAAGAACTACGCATCTGTGCTGAGGCCTGTACTCGAAATCATTGAAAAAGATAAAGGGGTTGATAAGGTAGCAGCCATGATGATGATCCTTTCCGAAAAGAAGCCGATTTTCTTCGCCGATACCTCCATCAACCAGAACCCTACTGCAGAAGACCTGGTGAATATTGCAAAAATGGCTGAGTTTACCGTGAAATCCTTTGCCATCGAGCCAAGGATTGCCATGCTGGGCTTTGAAAACTTTGCCGGCATCTCCGAAACGTCCAAGAAAGTGGCCAAAGCAGTAAGCATCCTTCATGAAAAATATCCGAAGATGATCGTGGACGGAGAAATCCAGCCGGATTTTGCGATGAATGCCGACCACCTCAGCGATTACCCGTTCTCCAAACTGGGGACTACGCCGGCAAACACCTTTGTATTCCCGAACCTTGAAAGCGCCAACCTTTCCTACAAGATCATCAGGGGAATGAAGACCGCTCCGGTAATCGGCCCGATCCTGATGGGACTGAAGCAGCCGGTGCACGTGCTGCAGATGCGTTCCAGCGTGGACGAAATCGTCAACCTGGCCACCATTGCCGTACTGGATGCGCAGCGGAGAGAGAAGAAAGACAAGAAATAATATTCCTTTCATATTTATTGCAAAAGACTCCATTCCGGAGTCTTTTGTTTTTTAATTCAGATTAAAGTGTTACCGGTTTCAGACCATTGCTGATCATATTTCCAGCGCGGAAAACCGTAATTGTCTCTTTCATTGCCGTTAAAATAATTCTATATTCCCCTGCTGTTAAGCCTTTTCTCATTTTCAATTACTGATATCTGTTTGCATTATGCATCTGCTGAATGATAAAACCTGTCCCATAAGTCAGGTTTTGTATATTTTGAAGGATTCATTGAATACGGCATCAAAAATTAAGTTAAAAATCATTCCTCTGACAAATGAAAACATTAGTTAGTTTAATTTGCTATATTTGGGAGTTTTAAAAATTAATAATGATATTTTCACTACAAGGCATTGTTCAGGAACTTACGCCTACCTACGCAGTGATCAACGTCCAGGGTGTTGGTTACTATGTAGGGATAAGTTTAATGACTTCGCAGACCCTCACCGCTAACAAAGAAACCGTTTTATTCATCCAGCAGATCATCCGTGAAGATGCTCATCTGCTCTTTGGATTCAATACCCGTTCGGAAAAAGAAATGTTTAATCTGCTGATCAGTGTGACCGGAGTAGGCGCTGTTTCCGCCCTCATCCTGTTATCCACCCTCAGTCTTGATGAGATCGCTTCGGCCATTCTTTCCCGGAACAGTGCTCTCATCCAGAAAGCTAAAGGAATCGGTGCCAAAACTGCTGAGCGGATCATTGTGGATCTCAAGGATAAAGTACAGAAATTCAGCAATCCGGAAGAAAATATTTCTACGTTTGCGAATAATAAAATCAAGGATGAAGCGTTATCTGCATTAGAAGTTTTGGGAATTCCGAAGCGGATGAGCGAGAAGCTTGCCGACAGGATTCTGAAACAGGATTCCGATATTTCGATAGAAGAATTGGTAAAACAAATTTTAAAAAACATTTAACATTTGGTGGCAAATAATAAGTATCTCAACCTATTTCTGTTCCTGTCGTTTCTCTGTGTTTCCGCATTTACTTTTGCACAGCAGAGACCGCCGGCCCGTGATACAGCAATCATCAAAAAAGATTATCAGCTGGCAGATCCTACCCAATACGAGGCATTCTACGATATCAAAACCGGAATGTATTTCGTTTATCCTAAGGTAGGAAATACAATAACCGGACCACCTACCGCCATGTCTCCGCAGGATTACAAGGAATTCATGATGGCAGAACAGACCAGGGCCTATTACAAGGAAAAATCAGACCGCTACAGCCTGATGTTCCGTAAAGATAAAAGCGATGCTGCTCGGAAAGGGCTCATTCCTTCCCTGCAGATTAATAACCGGCTTTTTGAAACCATTTTCGGAAGCAATAAGATCGAGATCATCCCATCGGGATATGCTTCTTTCGACTTTGCCGGATTGTACCAGAAGATCGATAACCCGCTGATCCTGCCGCAGAACAGGACCAGCTTTACCTTTGATATCGACCAGAGAATTCAGCTCGGGCTCTTAGGGAAAGTAGGGGAAAACCTCCAGCTGAAGGCCAATTACGATACCCAGAGCGGTTTTGCCTTTGAAAACCGGATGAACCTCGTATGGCAGGCTAAAGGCAGCTGGAAAGACCTTCAGCAGAAAGGGCTTCAGGATGTTGATAAGCCAAGCGCAGGCGGGGAAGATAAAATCATCAAGCGGGTGGAGTTCGGTAACGTGAACATGCCGTTGTCTACCAGTCTGATCCGCGGTTCCCAGTCGCTGTTCGGGGTGAAATCGGAGTTCCAGTTAGGGAAAACCTACGGAACCGTTGTCCTTTCACAGCAACAGGGGGAAGCCCGGAATATTACCGTCCAGGGCGGCGGCGTGATGAACACCTTCAAGCTGAATGCCATCGATTATGAAGACAACCAGCATTACTTCATCGGCCAGTATTTCCTGAACAGTTATGATAATGCGTTGCTGAATTATCCTCAGATCAATTCAAAAATCAGCATTACCCGGATGGAAGTCTGGGTGCTGGATCAGGGGAACAGCAACCTGCAGTACCAGAAAAGTATCGTAGGGATCCGGGATCTGGGGGATGCTCCGGGCATCCTTCCGAATAATGACCAGCCCGGCCTTAACCTGTATTCTACCGTAAACGGGTTACCGGGACTGAGGGATGCCAGTACTGCCTATAATGTCATCAAAGGTGCCAATCTTCCGGTGGCAACAGGAGGAACGGCAACCTATGAGGATGGTGAACATTTCATCTTCAATAAAAAAGCAAGAAGGCTGAATGCCAATGAATATATCGTCCAGCCTCAGTTGGGATATATCTCGTTAAATCAGAGACTGAATGACAACCAGCTGCTGGGGGTTTCCTTCTCCTATACGGTGAACGGAAGCAACCAGGTATATAAAGTAGGGGAGTTCTCCGAAGAAAGTACCGTACTGGTGACCAAATTGCTGAAGCCCAACACTACGGTAAAAACTTCTTCGCCGATGTGGAACCTGATGATGAAGAATATCTATTCTCTGGATGCCGGCCAGGTAAACCAGGACGGGTTTATCCTGAATGTCCTGTACCGTGACCCGCAGTCCGGAGGTAAGGTAAATTATCTTCCGGTAAACAACAATGACCAGATCCGAAGTCAGCCGCTGATCAAGCTCCTGAACTGGGACCGTCTGAATGCCAACGGTGACCTTCAGAGCAACGGTGCAACCACCGGGGACGGGATTTTCGACTTTGTAAGCGGAATCACCATCCGCCCGGAAACCGGAAAAGTGATTTTTACGAAAGTGCAGCCCTTCGGAAGTTATATCCAGTCCGTTATCGGCAGTAATGATCCGCAGTATGTATTCTCTGATCTTTACAGCCAGCAGAAGCAGGTGGCAACAAACGGGAATTTGTCACAACGGTATACCATAGAAGGCCGGTATAAAGGAACACAGGGCCAGGGAATCTCTTTAGGAGCCGTTAACGTCCCGCAGGGGTCGGTAAAAGTTTCCGCAAACGGGGTACAGCTGACCGAGGGAATTGACTATACCGTAGATTATATGCTCGGTACGGTAACTATCATCAATGAACAGGTGAAGCAGTCCGGCCAGGCCATTAACATCTCACTGGAAAACCAGCTGACCTTCAACACCCAGAGAAAAAGATTTCTGGGGCTGAACCTGGAAAGAAGATTCAACGAAAACTTCATTTTGGGTGGAACGGTAGTGAACTATTCCGAATCCCCACTGACCCAGAAAGTAAATTACGGTCAGGAAGCCGTGAACAACACCATGGCCGGAATCAACCTGATGTACAACAATCAGCTGCCTTTCCTGACGAGGCTGACAGATAAAATCCCGTTGGTCAATACGGAGGCGCCGTCCAACCTGAACTTTAAAATGGAGGCCGCCTATCTGCTTCCAGGACTGAATAAGGGAACCAATGACCAGTCCTATATTGATGATTTTGAACAGACCACCTCTAAAATAACACTGAAGGAACCAACGGCATGGAGCCTTGCCTCTAAACCTGAAAAGAACCAGTCTGATCCGCTTTTTGCAGGAGCCGGAAAAAACAATACTATTTCGGAAGGGTATGGAAGAGGTTTGCTATCCTGGTATAACATCGACCCAAGATTCTGGGGCGTAGGGGGCCGGGCACCGAACGGAATTACCCCGCAATCTGTATCCAATCATGCCTCGAGAAGAGTACAGTTCTCGGAAATTTTCAACAACCGGGATTTCGTTGCCGGCGAGCAGACCTATACCAATACGTTTGACATCTCCTATTATCCGGCTGAAAAAGGCCCTTATAACTCAAACGCCACACCGGAGACCACGGCACAGCGCTGGGCCGGTATCATGAGACCGATTTCGGTATCCAACTTTACCAATTCCAACATCGAATACGTGGAGTTCTGGATGATGGATCCTTATGCGGACGGAACCGTGTTGGGTACTGCTCCGAAGCTTTTGCTTCAGCTGGGAAATGTTTCTGAAGATGTTCTGAAAGATGGACAGATGCAATATGAAAACGGGTTGCCGACGCCTTCGGCACCTTCCGTTACCACCAACTCGAACTGGGGGATACAGCCGAAGCAGCCGCCGATCCTGTATGCTTTCTCAAGCGAAGGAGCAGAAAGGACAGCCCAGGACTTAGGGTATGACGGACTGAGCTCCGATCAGGAAGCCGCTTTATTCGGGAATACTTTCGTGAATCCGGTGACTAATACAGCTGACCCTGCCGTGGATGATTTTGTTTTCTACATGTCTGACAGGTTCACCGGCAACCAGGCTGCTTCCGTAGTACAGCGGTATAAGTATTTCAGAGGCCCGGAAGGAAACTCAAGGAGCAATACGCTGGAAGTGGCTTCCCAGACGCCGGATGCCGAGGATATCAACAGGGATTATAACCTGGATCAAACGGAAAGCTATAATCAGTATGAAGTAAACCTGGATCAGGGAAGCCTTACCCTGGGTCAGAATAATATCGTTGACGTAAAAACCGTTCAGGCACAGTTCCAGAACGGGCAGACTGAACAGGTAAAATGGTACCTGTTCCGGATCCCGGTTTCACAATATGTGAAGACGGCAGGGGATGCTGATCCTACTATTCTCAACAATGTGCGTTTTGCAAGACTATTATTGAAAGGCTTTGATCAGACTTCTACTTTACGTTTTGCTACCATGGATCTTGTAAGGTCCGACTGGAGGAAATACCCTAAAAATATCGCTGTCTTCGGAACAAATACTATTGCAGATCCGGCTACTAACGAGGGGTTAAATAATGATACCACGATCGAAAATCTTGAAGTAGGAAGCGTAAATATTGAGGAGAATGCCCTGAACCAGCCGCCTTATGTATTGCCTCCGGGAATCGACAGGCAGATCCTGAGCGGAAATGCAGGGGCACAGAGACAGAATGAATCTTCATTATACCTGAAAGTAAATTCACTTGGTGTAGGGGAGGCAAAAGGAGTATTTAAGAATACTTCACTGGATATGAGAAGATATAAAAAACTAAAACTTTTTGTACATACTCATCTTGATCCAAGATCTTCAGATACGAATATAGGACAGATTGATCCGAAAACAAAATTCTTCATCCGTTTAGGAAGCGATGCTACCGACAATTATTACGAATATGAATCCTCATTAAAGATTACACCTATTTCTGCTACTGCACCAATGGAAATCTGGCCGATGGAGAATGAAGTAGACCTGGACATCCAGAATATGGTAGATGCCAAGATCAGAAGGGATAAAAATAAGCCTGATGATATTGTAAAAAGAATAATGGATGATGTATTCGATCCTGGAATTACCGATAAAAAACTGTATATAAAAGGTCGTCCAAGCCTTGGAAATATTACAACGATCATGATCGGGATAAGAAACGGATTGTCCAGAACCAGTACGGCTGCTTCTATAGACAGGATCATGTGGGTAAACGAAATCCGGCTTTCCGAAATTGAGAACGACGGCGGATATGCCGGGAATGCCAGCCTGAATTTCAACCTGGGAGATTTCGCTACAGTGAATACCAGTGCTTCCTATACTTCCGTAGGATTCGGGAACATCGATTCCAAGCCGGCAGAAAGGACACAGTCTACCCAATCGGCATTCAGCATCAATACGGCTATCAACGTAGATAAGCTTTTACCGGAAAAAAGCGGTGTGAAAATTCCGCTGAATTATTCGTATTCGCAGACTATTGAAGATCCGAAATACAATCCGCTGGATACCGATGTTGAATTCAAGAAAGCCGCGAACCGGGAAGAACTGAAAAAAGTTGCCAGAACCTATACGCAGCAGCGGAGCATCGGAGTGGTGAACATGCATAAGGAAAGGGTAAACCAGAACAGGAAACCTAAATTTTATGATGTGGAAAACCTGTCGGTAACCGCCGTATACAACGACGACTTTTTCAGGGATATTTATACCAAAAGAAATTACAGGCAGTACCTGAGAGGATATGTGGATTATAACTATACCTTCAAACCATGGGTGATCCGTCCGTTCAATAAAATGATCAGCGATACGGCTAAGTCTACCAAATACCTGAGATGGGTGAAAGAATTCAACCTGAATCCGATTCCTACAAGGTTCTCCTTCAGAACCGAAGTGGACAGGAATTACAATGAACTGGAGTTCCGGAATATCGATGCCATTCTGAGCGGTAATTATGCGGATGATTTCGCAGCCATCAAAAACAGAAACTTCTATTTCGGATGGCAGTATGGGTTAGGATTTAATTTTACCAAATCCCTGAAACTGGAAATCAACTCCGCTACCAGAACCCTGAATGATAATATGGATGTTAACACCATGGACAATACAGCCATCTTCGGAAACGTATTCAGGGCCGGAAGACCGGTGTTGTATAACCACCGCGTACAGCTGAATTATAAACTGCCGTTCCAATACCTGCCGTACCTTGATTTCATCGATGCCGAACTCGGATACGGATTTACCTATAACTGGAATGCGCGGTCAACCGTACTCCTGGCAAGTCCGGAAGGAAGTTTGGGATCCATTGGCCAGAATACCAACGTAATCCAGGCAACGGGAAGCGCGGACTTTACCAAGTTCTTCGGACAGTTTAAATACTTCAAAAATATTTCTGCAAAACTGCAGAAACGCAAGCAGGAAATAGATTCCCTGAACAATGTGTATACCCAGGCGTGGGAAAAAAACAGGTATGCCTATAAAAAATACAAGTTCAGAAACAGATTGACGCCGCTGCAAAGTATGGCCTATCTGCTTACCTCTTTCAAACAGCTGGACATCACCTATTCTGAAAATAACGGTACCGTGCTGCCGGGATTATTATCGGCACCGAACTGGTACGGATACGGACAGACCCTGGGCGGTCCTACCGTAGGATTCCTGCTGGGGTCCCAGGCCGATATCAGAAGGGCCGTTATGGAAAACGGCTGGGTAAGCGGCTCCGATTTTATGACCGATCCTTATATAAGGATGTCCACAAGAGAACTGCGGGCCAATATGCAGGTAATGCCGATGAATGACCTGAGGATTGACATCAGTGCCATCCATAATTACAACAGGAACTTTACCCATACCGGATTTAATTATCGTGATCCTGTTACCGGAATTCCGAATCCGGATTATACCTTCGCCAACGATCTGGTTACCTATACCAATTCTGTGGTGCTGCTGAAAACGGCCTTCCAGGACGGAACGGCAGTCTATCAGGCCATACGGCAAAATGCAATGGCCCTGTCCCAGCAGATGCCGGGTGCTTTGCAGGACGACGGATTCAAAGACGGTTATGGAATCTCCAATGCCTATATCCTGATTCCGGCATTCCGGGCAGCCGTGGAAGGCAAAACTACAAAAGCAATGAGCAACCCGAGAAAAGCAGGACTTCCGATTCCGAACTGGAGAATTACCTATTCGGGGCTGAGGAATGTTCCTATTATCAACGGACAGTTTTCCAAGTTTGATATCCTGCATGCCTATCAGGCTACCTACACGGCGACCGGGATCCAGTCCAGCATCGATTATTTCAACAGGCTGAACTCATTTACCAGTACCGGAAGAGATATCAATGATGATTATATCAATCCGTTTACTTTCGCGCAGGTAGGCTACGTGGAAAACTTCTCGCCGCTGATCGGGGTCGATATGACGATGAGAAACAACATCCAGCTCGGGATCCAGTACAACAGGCTGAGAACCCTGTTGCTCGGATTGGTGAACCATACCTTAACGGAAGATTCCAACAGCGAGTACGTGGTAAGGATAGGATACATCATCCGGAATTTCCAGCTGGGAATGACCAATGTAGGCGGAAGAGGGAAAGCGAAAGGCAGCGACCTGAATATCCGGGGAGACTTCTCCCTGAGGGATAGCAAAACCAGCATTACCAACATCCTGCTGGACGATTCACAGGTGACGGGAGGCCAGCGGCTGATGAATGTTAAGGTTTCTGCAGATTACAACGTTTCCCAGAACCTTAACCTGAGGGTATTCTATGAGCAGATGATGTCCAAGTACAAGATCTCCACAGCCTTCCCGCTGTCTACGATCAGGGCCGGGATCTCTGCCACCTTCACCTTCGGGGATTCGGGAGGGTTCTAAGAAAAGACCATACATAAAAATGTCCTTCAAATCGAAGGACATTTTTTTTATATCATATTTGAAGCTTATGGAATTTTGAATACATTTGTAAAAATAAAAAATTAGAAATGAACACACCATCAGAATTAAAGTACACGAAAGATCACGAATGGATCAGGATCGAAGGAAATGTAGCAACCATCGGGATTACAGACTTCGCTCAGGGTGAACTTGGAGATATCGTATACGTGGATGTCGATACGGTAGATGATGAATTGGAAAGCGGCGCTGTTTTCGGAAGCGTGGAGGCAGTAAAAACCGTTTCGGATCTGTTTCTGCCGATTGCCGGGAAAGTAATTGAATTCAATTCGGAACTGGAAGACCAGCCGGAACTGTTGAACACCGATCCTTACGGAAACGGATGGATCATCAAACTGGAAGTGGCTGATGGTGCCGATCAATCAGAATTGCTTTCTGCAGAAGCTTATCAGGAAGTCATTGGATAAGATTTCAAATATATTCAGTAAGATATTGCCCATTTATTGGGCATTTCTTACGTATATGCTGCTCCGGCCGGGAGTAGAAAATCACGAATACTGGTTTATGTTTGATGGCATCGACAAGGTACTGCACCTCTGTATCTTTGCTGCCTTGGGATTTTGTCTGATAGCAGCTTTCCCCAAAATCAGATTTCCTTATTTTTTTCAGATCATTCTTATCTATGCCTTCCTTACTGAAATCCTTCAGGAAAAAATGGGCCTGGGCAGATCCATGGAAACGCTCGATGTAGTGGCCGACACCATCGGTTGCCTGATCGGATACTATGTTTTTAAACTGCTCGTGAAACGTTTTTTCTGATATCCCGTTTTTTCTTAAGATTCAGATTTTTCGTCAGCTCAGACTTTTCTTGCTTCCATCTATTCTTTTGAGATCTTCAACATCAGATTTCCCAATAACAAAAAGGGCCTGATATCCAGCTCCGGTTTCTTCATGGTCTGTAGTCATCCATCCGCTTTCCGGTTATGTTTTCCGGTTTCCCGTATTCAACTTTACCGGCCTTTTAGTTTTCAGGAGCTATTTCACGCTATCCACTCATACTCCTCGCGCCGACCCTTTTCCCAATCCTCCCTCACCAAATCCTTACCCGCTCCAACCCTCCAGCCCCGCTGTGGGGTATCCGTTTCTATCGTGGCTAGGGCAGGGGTGGGAAGCATGAGCTTTTGTCTCAGCTTCAAGCTTTACCCGGAATATCCTGGCCGGCATTTTTTTGTAAACCACTATAAAATCCATCAGTCTTCTATCTGTCTTTAAAAGACATCGGTTTCGTACATTTATAAAAGATAAATAATGACCATAATTAAGATAAACATAAAAGAACCGGTCTTTAATTTCATCGATGTACAGGCATTAAGCATCCATATCATTTTTCAAGATAGAGAATACCTATATATAATATGATACCACCATTAAATTCCTTACCGCCATCTTGCATTAGATACGTCCTGATCTGCTCATTCTTTAAATACAACAGCGGTCTCCAGCCAAACCTTTAAGGTTTCCAAAACCTTTAAGGTTTTAGTAACCATCCACCGGCTACTTATCCATACCGCCGATCGCAACTAATTTATTACATCTGATTTCGCTTTACGTCCTGAAGCTTTAAAACCATCCACCGGCTGCTCATCCATACCGCCTGCCGCATCCCGTATCATTCATCTTCTTTTCCTCCATCAGCCCTGAAGGGGCTGAATACCCATAGCCCCGGGCGGAGCCCGGGATTGAAAGGATCATCATTCCATCAACCCTGAAGGGGTTGAACATTCCCGGCACCTACCATCCGTACGAATCCTTTGTAACGGCACCTGCCCACTAAATCATATGGTAACAAACAAACAAACAAACAAACAAACAAACAAACAAATAAACAAACGAGACAAAACAAAACAAATCCTATTTCAACCCTTCTGCTGTTTTACCCGCTCAAACCTTTAAGGTTTTCAAAACCCTGAAGGTTTAGGAACCGTTCATCAGCTGTCTCTCCATATTGCCGCACCATCATTCATCACTCATCACCCATTACTCATTACCCATTACCCATCACTCATTACCCATCATTCATCACTCATCACTCATTACTCATTACTCATTACTCATCACCCATCATTCATCACTCATCACTCATCACTTATAACTCATCCGCATCCCTGTGGAAAACTCCAATTCCAGGGTAACGGCTGTTCTGCCAGTGACCTAGGCCCTTGATTTACCCACAATCGGTATTTTATGTTAACTTTTTGTTACATAAACTTGCGGGAGAAGAAGGAAGTCTCTATCTTTGCCCCACTGAAAAACGAAAGGAAGTCAGTCAGGCGCAGAAGAGCTTTTGGATAAGCAGATTACTTTTAAGAAAAACTACTTTATATAAAGAGAGAAGGTTTGTTTTTTTATGGTGTATCCTATGGGAACAGAGTAAAAGATATTTCCTTTTTGTCATTATAGGAGATACGGTTTGGTCGGTTTTAAGCCCGGAACTTTTTTTAGAAAAAGATTTGGAAGATTAAAAAAGATTCGTATCTTTGCAGTCCGGTAAAACGGGAAGCGCAGGAGTAGGATTGAGAATGGAGACG
>NZ_CAJYMO010000169.1 GCF_913776365.1 uncultured Chryseobacterium sp.
TACATGCTTTAGCACACAATTTAAGAAAGAGAGTTGCCTAAGAGGACAACTCTTTTCTTTTTTAATAATAAATTAAAAATCCATCCAAATAAAAATCCGCCTTACTTTTTAGTTGTGAGACGGATTCGTTTTTAAATGTATTGATTGAAACTTACCAGAATCTTACATAAATAGCGGTAAGCAGCAATAAAGTAATGACAATTAAAACCATTGTTCTTGAGTCTACCTTAAACATTTTGCTGTCGATGGCAAAAGCTTTCGGGTTGACTTTCGGTCCGGCAAGGCTGATCAGTACCATTACCACGATGGTAATGAAGAACGACCATCCCATGTTGATGAGGAACGGGATTTCGGTGATGGTGTGTACCACGCCGTTTTCCAGTTTTTCATAGGTGAATGCCGTATACAGCCATGTTTCTTTTCCGAAGATGCCGATGGCAAAGCTGTTGAAGAAGATCGCTAACACGAACCCTAAAATTACCCCTACCAAAGCAGCCGTTCCGGTGGTTCTCTTCCAGAACATTCCCAATAAGAACATGGCAAAAACCCCGGGGCTGATAAATCCGGTGTATTTCTGGATGAAGGTAAATCCTCCTTCCCCACCGATGCCGAGAACGTCGGTCCAGGTAAACGCAAGCGCGACCATCATCGCAATGATGATGACCCATCTTCCGGTTCTTACCATCTGGATTTCGGTAGCATCCGTTTTCAGGTATTTTTTATAGATATCCAGGGTGAAGATCGTTGAAATACTGTTTACTTTTCCGGCCAGGGAAGCTACAATGGCTGCGGTTAACGCTGCTACCGCCAGACCTTTCAATCCGGAAGGCAGGAAGGTTAGAATGGCAGAATAGGCACCATCCTTCACTCCGTTGAATCCCGGAAGCTGTCCTTTGGTATACAGCACATAAGCTGCAATCCCCGGAAGCATTACGATGATCGGCATAAATAATTTCAGGAACCCGGCAAACAGGATCCCGGTCCTTGCCGTTTTCAGGTCGGCTCCCAGCGCACGCTGGGTAATGTATTGGTTACAGCCCCAATAGTTCAGGTTAACAATCCACTGTCCGGCAAAATACATCGCCAATCCCGGTAATACCACGTATTTCTGAACGTCCATATTCTGAGGCATTCCCAAAGTCGTTGTGGTGGTGGTCGGTTTATCCAGCATTAATTTAAAATGTCCCGGTGCCTCATTCATCAGGGTATTGAATCCGGCCAGGGCATTTCCTACCGCTGCTCCGTTGATCCTCTGGTCAACGATCTGCAGGGCCATGTATACGGTAGCAAAACCACCGATGATCAGTACCGCTACCTGGATTACGTCGGTGTACCCGATTACTTTCATTCCTCCCAGACCGATCAGCAAAGCCATCAGCAGAAGAACGATCATAATGATGTGAAGGTGTTCGCCGCCCAGTAAAGTATCGATGGCCAATGCACCGAGATACAGGATGGAAGTCAGGTTGACAATCACATACAAAAACAGCCAGAATACGGCCATGATCAGGGAAACCGATTTGTTGTAACGGGTTTCCAGAAACTGCGGCATGGTGTAGATCTTATTTTTGAGGTAGATCGGGATAAACCATACGGCGATGATGATCAGGGCAACAGCGGCAATCCATTCGTAGGCGGCAACGGCCACTCCCACGAAAAATCCTTCACCGCTCATCCCGATGAACTGCTCCGCCGAAATGTTGGAAGCGATCAAGCTGGCTCCGATGGCCCACCAGGTCAAAGAACCTTCGGCAAGGAAATAATCTTTACTGCCCGTAGACTCTGATTTCTTCTTTTTGTAAATCCAGAGTCCGTAGGATGCTACCACCACAAAATATATTAAGAAGATGATGATATCAATGGTTGCTAGTTTTCCCATACTTATTTTTTAACAGAAAATTTATAAATGGTTTTGGTCTTGTATTTTTGTCCCGGCTTCAGCTCCGTGGAAGGGAAAGCAGGCTGGTTCGGAGAATCCGGATAGTGCTGGGTTTCCAGGCAGAATCCGCTTCTTTTTTCATATTTGCCACCGGTTTTGGTATCGAATTTTCCGTCCAGGAAATTTCCGGAGTAAAATTGCACGCCCGGCTGATCGGTCATTACTTCCATTACCCTTCCGCTTGCAGGGTGGTACACCGTAGCGATGGTTCTCATTCCGGTTCCGTTCAGGATCCAGTTGTGATCGTATCCGCCACCTAATTTCAGCTGCTCGTCTTCTGCATTGATGTCTTTGCCGATCGCTTTGGCAGCCGTAAAATCAAACGGGGTTCCCTTTACGCTTTTTTCTTCTCCCAAAGGAATAAGCGTCTTGTTTACCGGTAGGAATTTATCTCCGTTGATCTGAAGTTCATGATCCGTAATCAGATTGGAATAATTTCCGGAAAGATTGAAATACGAATGCTGCGTAAGGTTTACGACAGTCGGTTTATCGGTTTCTGCTTCGTAAGAAATTTCCAGGGCATTATCATCGGTAAGGGTATAAAGAACTGTAGTTGTTAACTTTCCAGGATATCCTTCTTCACCGTCAGCGCTTACATAGGTTAATTTTAAAGTTGGGAATTTGGCATCTTTCACCTGTTCTACCGTCCATATTTTGGTATGGAACCCTTCTTTTCCTCCGTGAAGGCTGTTCGGGCCGTCGTTTTTGTCAATGTCATATGTTTTGCCATCCAGGGTAAATTTGGCATTGGCAATCCTGTTTCCGTATCTTCCGATCAAAGCGCCGAAATAATACGGATTCCCGTTGAAATAATCTTCAGGTTTGGTGAATCCTAAAACCACGTCCTGGTATTTTCCGTCTTTATCGGGAGCGGTAAGCGAAGTGATGATTCCACCATAATTGATGACCTCCACTTTCATCCCGTTCCTGTTGCTTAACGTATATTTTTTAATGGAATCTCCTTTTGCTGTAACTCCGTAATATGAAACCTGTACATTTTCCATGGTATCTGAGTTCGTTTTATTGTTGTTTTCCTTTTTATTGCAGCCGAAAATACATAAAACTGCTAATAAAATGAATAAACTGCCTCCTATTTTTTTCATAATACATGATATTTGTTGAAGAATTAACGGTAATAGATTTCATTCCATCGAAGGGTATTCTTAAAATCACGGATTTTCGTGTCTTCATCAATCACCAGCGATTCGATTCCCGCAATTTCTGCGAAATCCTCCAGCTGATCCACCGTCAGGTTTTCACTGTAGCAGGTATGGTGCGCACCACCGGCCAGGATCCATGCTTCAGCAGCCGTATAGAGATCCGGAAGCGGTTTCCAGAGCACCCTTGCTACCGGAAGTTTCGGAAGTTCTTCGGTAATGTCCAGCGATTTTGTTTTGTTGATCAGCAATCTGAAATGGTTTCCGAAATCCATCAGTGCCGCAACCAGCGAATCGGTATTACCTCTTGAATTAAAAACCAGTCTTACAGGGTCGGCCTTTCCTCCGATTCCCAGCGGGTGGATTTCACATGACGGCTTATCAGCAGCCAGCACCGGATCTACTTCGAGCATGTGGGAACCTAAAATAGATGGGTTGGAAGGATTTAAATGATAGGTGTAATCTTCCATGAATGCATTTCCGCCTTCCAATCCCTGTCCCATGGTTTTCATGGCTCTCACCAAAGCGGCTGTTTTCCAGTCGCCTTCGCCGGCAAAACCGTATCCTTTTTCCATCAGTCGCTGGACGGCGATTCCCGGAAGCTGTTCCATCCCGTGAAGGTCTTCGAAAGTATCGGAGAATCCTTTGAAATTTCCGTCTTTCAGGAATTTTTCAAGACCAAGCTCAATTCTGGCAGCCGTTTCTAATGATTTTCTGTTGACACCGCCGGAAAGCAGGGATTCTGCCATTTTGTAGGACGCTTCATATTCTTCGATCAAAGTTTTTACTTCGCCCTCTCCGATGCCGTTGATCACACTTACCAGATCACCGATTCCCCAGGTATTAACGGAGAATCCGAATTTGGTTTCCGCTTCTACTTTATCACCGTCGGTTACGGCCACATACCGCATGTTATCTCCAAAGCGGGCGAACTTAGCACCCTGCCAGTCGTCCCAGCCGGCAGCCACACGGCTCCAGTCTCCGATCTGTTTCTGTACCCTTTCCTCTGCCCAGTGTCCCACCACTACTTTTCTGTTTTTGCGGAGGCGGCTCACCATAAACCCGAATTCACGGTCGCCATGCGCCGCCTGGTTCAGGTTCATAAAATCCATGTCCATCGTTGACCATGGAATATCCTGGTTGAACTGGGTATGAAGGTGCAGCAAAGGTTTCTGCAAAGCCGTCAGTCCGCGGATCCACATTTTAGCCGGTGAAAAGGTATGCATCCAGGTTACCACCCCGATACAGTCGGCAGTATGATTGGCGGCTACCAGGGTTTCGAAAATTTCTTCCGTTGTTTTTACGGTAGGCTTTAAAACCACTTTTACAGGAATCTGTGACGAAGCATTGAGGGCTTCCACGATTTTCGCTGAATGTTCGGCTACCTGTGCTAATGTTTCAGGGCCGTATAAATGCTGGCTTCCGGTAATGAACCAGATTTCTTTCGTATTGAGAGGTGTTAACATAGTTTATTAATGATGATTGATGATTGATAATTGATGATTGATGATTGATAATTGATGATTGATTTTTAATGCTGTTTCCTATAAAACCTAGCGGTTTTTGGAAACCCGTTAGGTTTATATGATTATTTTATGTTGAAGCTGTTGGATTCGTTTTTCATCAAACCTCATAGGTTTTAAAAACCTATGAGGTTTATATTTTAAAACAGCCAGAAGCTAAAAGCCAACAGCCAGCCGCCTGTTACTGTCCATAATAAGCATCTTTGCCGTGCTTTCTTTCGTAATGTTTTTTAATTAAAGAATCCTTTAACCGAAGCGCGTCCGGATTAATCTGTCTTGTGAGGTAAGCCATTTCCGCAATGGTTTCCAGGACTTTGCTGTTATACACCGCTTTTTCTGCATTTTTGCCCCAGGTAAACGGACCATGATTTCCGATCAGGACCATTTCCACTTCCTGCGGTGAGAGGTTTTTCTCTCTGAAACAGTTGAGGATCTGGATGCCGGTGTTGTATTCGTAGTTACCCTCGATCAGGCTGTCGTCCATCGGAGGGGCACATGGAATATCGGAAGTCAGGTGATCCGCATGGGTGGTCCCGAAAATCGGGATGTCCATCTGCGCCTGTGCCCATGCCACGGAATAAATGGCATGCGTATGGGAAATCCCGCCGATGTTTTCCCAGTTTTTATACAGATATGCATGGGTCTTGGTATCGGAAGACGGTCTCAGCTTTCCTTCGATGACATTCGCATCGTAATCCAGGATCACCATATCTTTCGGCTTTAAATCGGCATACGGAACGCCGCTCGGTTTGAT
>NZ_CAJYMO010000170.1 GCF_913776365.1 uncultured Chryseobacterium sp.
GTTATTGTTTTGAACCGGAGTAACGTTAGAAAAAGTACCATACATCAGCCG
Source organism: uncultured Chryseobacterium sp. (assembly GCF_913776365.1). Lineage (GTDB taxonomy): Bacteria > Bacteroidota > Bacteroidia > Flavobacteriales > Weeksellaceae > Chryseobacterium. Next base: position 52 of record NZ_CAJYMO010000170.1, read on the forward strand.
GTACCGGGAAACCGGATGTGACGAGACATCGAGAAGGGAAACATTTTCAATCTGATACGGATCATTTTTACCATTATCGGATGCGCTGTCCAGATAATAATAGTCAAAAATTATCTTCCCGTATTTTGTAGAGATTTCCTGCAGCTTGCAGACCTGGTACAGAATGATATTTGCTGAGTACTTAGCATCCTTACGGTAACTGAAGGCAGCGGCAACAAGATTGCCGGTATCGATAATCCGGGTCAGGAAGAAAGCGGATTTATAAGTAAAGGCAGCAGCACCGGCATCGTTTCTGGAGACCGAATAATCCTCGAAGACATACCGGATGCCTTTATCATTGGTGATGGTAAACGAATTCAGGATCAGCGTAGCTGCGTTGGATTCCCTCGTATACTCGATTTTGATGGTATTGCCGGAAATATTGTTGATGCTGAAGGTATTGTTAACGGTATCCCTGATGATCCTGAATTTACCGGATTCACCCGGAATGTCATAATAATACACGTCATCAAAGACATTCTTCTTGTAATCCGATCTGGCGGGGTTGGAAAACCTTTCATCCACATCCCCGTTGATCACCCTGGAGATCACGCCTCCTTTGGACAATGACCACCCGAGACCGACTTCGCTTCCGGGCTTATTGCCGACAGCATTGTAAGGATGGTAGCTCAGCATGGTCGAGATATTGACATCCGCACTTCCTGTGGGCAGGGAAAAGAGGGGAATTGAAATATTGGGGACTCCCGTAGCCTGTGATACCGGTGTATTTACATAAGATGAAAAGGAAGATACCGAAGGCATAGGCTCAGCGGTATTTCCGAAATTTTTCTGGGAAAACCCCCAGCAGGAAATCATAATGAACAATAAAAGTATTTTCTTCATGGTTGTTTATTTCATTTTATTTTTTAATCAGTTTCGCACTTGCCGTTTTCCCGTCTTGCATCTTCACACTCACCAGGTAAGCGCCCTGCACCAGCTGCTGCGTACCAATTTTGGTTATTTTGTTTTTTGTTTTTACAGTCTGAAGCTGCCGTCCGCCCATATCATAGACTGTGATCTCCGCCTCAAACGCTCCCTCTCTCAAACCCTCAAACCCAAGCTCCACATAAGCATACTCACTCACCGGATTCGGATAGATCTTAATCTCCTGCTTCTCGATCAGCCGGTCGATCTGGCTGTCTCCCAGCTTTACGATCTTCCAGTTTTCCTTTCCAAGTTCCTCGGCACTGGTTCCGGCCAGGATGATCGAGCCGTCACGGTTCAGCCTGATGTCCGAGAGGCGCTCTTCCCTCTGGCTGGATTTTCCTTTCACGTGCTTTCGCCACTGCTCGTTGCCACTTTGGTCCAGGTACAGCATCCAGAACTTCTCGTCATCTGCTTCTACCCTTCCCTCGGATTGCGTGTAGCCACCCAGAAGTATCCCTTTCGAGGACTTGTCATCCGCGCTGTGCAGTACGCTCATGCCCATCAAAACATCCCGGTTTTTGAAGCTGTAGGATTTCTGCCAGATCGCTTCCCCTTTTTCGGTTAAAGAGATCAGCCACACATCCGTCCCTTCTTCAATACCTACGGTCTTATTCCCTGATCTCTCCGATCGTGATTCTCCGCCAATCAGATATCCTGAGGAAGTCAGGGCCAGGGTTCTGGGATGGTCATCACCAGTTCCGCCGAAGCTCTTTTCCCATTCCACCTTTCCGTCTTTTGAAAGCTTGATGATCCAGTAATCGCCCTCACCGTAATGGCTGCTGGCTTTTGGCTGCTGGCTGCTGGCCACTGATGTGTTTACAGACGACTGTGCACCTGCAGTACCGGGCTTTGCATTTGCCGGCAGGGCACCGCTTCTGGAGTAGACACTGAGAAGAGCACCGCCGTCCCGGGTCGGGATCATCTTTTCCACTTCATCCAGGCCTTTTCCGCCCAGGATCAGCTGCGAGATTTCTTTCCCGTTTTTATCCAGCCTTACGATCAGAACGTCTTTGGAACCGTAGCCTTTTTCCGTATTCTGGGTGTTGCCGGCTACGAAAAAGCCTAAATCCGTGGTCTGTATCACCGCTCTTGCTTCTTCATCCCCAGCCGAACCGATGGTTTTCTGCCAGAGTTCTTCCCCCGCTTCGTTCAGTCGGATGAGCCACATATCAGAGCCTCCTCTGGAATCTTCCTTTTTATCCAGGTCTTTTCCCGAGTAGCTGGTTCCGGCTGCCAGAAATCCGCCTTCCTGTGTAGCTACCACAGATTGGAGAAAATCATGGTTTTTTCCGGCAAAGAATTTCTCCCAGACCGGTTCCCCCTGCTGGTTCAGCTTGACCAAATGAAAATCGTAGCCTGCGTTTTGCTGATGGTTGTTGGCTGATGGCTGATGGCCCATCTTTGAGCTTATCGAAGGAACGGTGCCTAAGCCTGTCGAAGGACTGTTGCCTGCGGCTCTCGAAGGACTGGTGCCTGAGGCTCTCGAAGGCCGGATGCTGCTACCGGAAACCAGGTATTGTCCGTCAATAGTGGTGGTCACCTGGCTTAAGAAATCCTGCGTGGAGGATCTGATGTCCTTCTGCCAGAGGACTTCCCGGGCCCGGAGGCCGGTAAAGGCAAAGACGGCGATCATGTTTACATAAAGTTTCTTCATGGTTTTTTGTTTTGGTTTTTTGAATATCTGATAATTGATGCGAATATACGGAGGCCAAAGGCCCGGAAAATACGGAAATCTATAAGCGGCAGCCCGGGTTCCGGATCCTGCAGCAGCCGGCAGGCCGTCTGCGATATACCGATGATAGGTTGAAGCGCTGCCGGAGCCGGTCCCCGGTAAAGGACCGTCCGGAATCCGGGATGAGATGCTGCAATATGCATGCGGAATGCACCGGCCTCGTGTTTTTTCATGCTTAGTGTCTCATGAGTCTGTTATTAATTTTTTAGGCGTTGCAAAAGTAATCTTTTTTCACCGATAAAAGAAGTAGGCTTTGATAGTTGATAAAGGTCCGATCCGCTATGTTGTTTTCCACCGGAAATACAGAAACGGGGACCACCATCTCCCTCCTTTTCTACTGTTTGATCAGAAATACAATGCATCCCGGACAACCGGAACTGAAGAATTTTTTTCACTCTTTTCATATCTGTTTTTATTCATCCAATATACCACAAAATACGATAAAAACAATATTTAATTTATTTAAAAACAATAATTTACGAATAAAATAATTCAAATTATACTGAATAATATACATAAAACAAGTATTGCTCTGTTTGGGCAAATTCTTTTCCGGAAACAGATCTGCCTGCATAGATTCGCAGTAAGAGCTGCTTCCTGCTTCTTATGGATCAGAACTGCATTCTAAAGAATTTAAAATGATTTCATTGACGCCGGCTGCAGACCGCCGGTCTTAAAGAAGTAAAGCCATATTCAGGATAAGGGTGCTGCCACAGGGGTTTTTATGTTCATTCATCAACCGTACCGATAGATTATATATATCATACAGGGTTTGACTGATAGATGAAATACTTTTATCTTTGCAGCAGAAAAATTTAAATATTAAAACAAGAAAATTATGTCATTAGTAGGAAAAAAATTCCCGAATGTAACGGTTGATGCCATGTCTGAAATGGGTGATGATTTAAGAATCAACATCTTCGAGGAAGCCACTTCCAATCAGCAGAAAGTCCTTTTGTTCTGGTACCCGAAGGATTTTACTTTCGTATGCCCTACCGAACTGCACGCTTTCCAGGAAGCTTTGGGGGAATTCGAAAAGAGGAACACCAAAGTAATCGGTGCTTCATGCGATACCAATGAGGTACATTTTGCATGGCTGAACGTATCAAAAGACAACGGCGGGATCGAAGGGGTTACCTATCCGCTGCTGGCCGATACCCACAGACAGCTGGCCAACATGCTTGGGATCGTAGACCAGGATTTCGAGTACAATGAAGAAGGGGAAGAAGTGTTCACCGGTTCAAACGTAACCTACAGGGCGACTTACCTGATCGACGAAACCGGAAAAATTTTCCACGAGTCGGTAAACGATATGCCGCTGGGAAGAAACGTAAAAGAATACATCAGGCTGATCGATGCCTATACACACGTTCAGAAACACGGTGAGGTATGCCCTGCCAACTGGGAAGAAGGAAAAGACGCCATGAAGGCAGACCGTACTTCTACCGCCGAATATTTAGCAAAAAACTAAATTTTAATCCAGCGATGTATCAATCTAATAGTGTAACGATGTATCAATCTAATAATGTAACAATGATGCAGAAGGATATGATTGATAAACTGTTACATTGTTTTATTGATACATTGTTAAATTTTAATCTAAAATTTAACTTATGTATACAGAATTAACAGAAGATACCCTGCAGGCTATTGTCAGTGGCAACGAAAAAGTGGTGGTGCAGTACGGTGCCACATGGTGCGGGAACTGCAGGATCATGAAGCCGAAATTCAAAAAGCTGGCCGCTGAAAATGAAAGCATCCCTTTCCTTTACGTGGATGCCGAAAAATTACCGGAAAGCCGGAAACTGGCTAAGGTGGACAACCTTCCTACCTTCGCTGTTTTTAAAAACGGTGAACTGGTAAACCAGGTACAGACCAACAAAGCAGAAAGTTTAACCGAGCTATTCAACGAATTATCATGAAATTACCGATCATCAGACAGTTTTATCAGAACCAGACCCCGGAAAACCTTGAGAAGACCCTGGAAGTGCTGGAAAGCTTCTGCGAGTTCAGGGGAACTTCTGAAGAAGACCTGAATGTGGCGGGAGAACTGATTACGAACATCTGCGGAGCACTTGAAGTGCATGCTGCCGTAGAAGGCGGAATGAGTGAAAAAGACGCCCTTAACTCATTTGCACAGAAAGTTTTAGGCTCTATCGACAAATAACCGGCCGGCATCCCCTGTCGTCACATAAAAAATCCCGATGTTTCCACATCAGGATTTTTATTTTAGCTATAATATAAAATAAGTTATAACTCATTACACACAACTTATAACTTATAACCCTTCATTTCCTGTCAGCTTCTCCTGCTCATCAAAATGCTCAGGATATACCAGAACAGCAGCATAATAGAAGCAAAAAGCTGCAGCGAGGCACCGACATACTGGTTGGTACCGTAAGCATCTTTCAGCTTGCTCGTCTGGTACAGGATGGTTGCTGAAGCAAGGATCACCATGCCTACGGAAAACCACAGGCCCAGGTTGAAACTGAAGATCATTCCGCCCACAATCAGTCCCAGCGCGATGAATCCCCCGATAACGATGATGTTCCTCAGGAATGAAAAATCCCTTTTGGAAGTAAAAGCGACGGTAGAGATCCCTGCAAACATGGCAATGGTAAGCATCGCTGCCTGGTAAATGACCACCGGCCCTGCATACAGCGTGGCGATCTTGATCAGAGGAAGGAAAATAACGGCCTCCAGCACCACATAGAAAGCAAGCCCGAAATACTGGGTCGACTTATCCAGGGAGAGGGACCATTTCGTAGCCAGCACGGAAGCCAGCCAGAACACCCCGATAATCAGGAGCCAGATGTACCGCTGGGCAAACATGGCAAAAATTACCTGGTCCGGAACTACCCGTAATAAAACACTTTCCACCCCGATGAAAGCGAGAATGGATAAAGCGACGTGAAGATACGTCTTCTTGTAAAAGTCAGCCTTCTGCACATCTGAAGAATGGGCGACCAAAACATCTGTCATCATAGTTATGTATTTAAAATAAGTTAATTATCGTCATTGACTGTCTGCCATCCGCCATCCTTTCACTCACGATAGTCCGGCTTTACGCCCATGATCTTTCCGTTGTTCTCGAAAATCACGGTAATGACATCCCGCGGCGGGTCCTGCGGGTCATCGGCATATTTATACTGAATGGCGGGATAGGTTTCATTGTCCAGCAGCTTCTGCAAACCGGATCTGTATACCTCCGTTTTCCTCGTAAAACTGATGCCTCCGGATAAAACCCTGAGGACATCATCATTCACGACGGTTTTTACCTTATCGGAAATCAGGCCCTTCACCGCATCCCTGTCTTCTGCTTTTAAAGCAGCTACGAATTTCAGGAACAAGCCGTTGTAGCGGCTGATCTGTTCCGGGCTCAGTTCGGAAGTAAGCTCGATTTTCTTGCTCTCAACGATCTTTATGCCTTCCTTCTGTTGGGAAAGAGCCGGCAGGAAAGCCAGGGCAGCGCAGATCAAAAGGATTTTTCTCATACTTTTTCTGTTGATTGGGTTGAGACCAAGATACGAAGATTATATGAGGGATAAAAATTTCATCGTATCAACGTTGTCCGCATAGGTATCCAGCCCGGGATGCTGTGCTTCGCCTAGTCCTGCGGAAGCAAGGCCCAGCTCCTCTTTTGCTACTACACACTGTATGTTTTCTTCGTTATCGGCAATAAACGCCTTCACTTCCTCTATATCCCGGTACCGGCTGAAGTTGATGACCGAAAGCGGGCTGAACAGTTTTTCGTCCTCCTTCATCATCACGAAATTGTTATCCCAGAACTTTTCCTGGTTCAGCAGGTAGATGGCCCTGTTGTAAT
>NZ_CAJYMO010000171.1 GCF_913776365.1 uncultured Chryseobacterium sp.
CCACCACCATCGACGGACAATACCTGATCTCAGGCAGCAGCATCCGGCCTTTGAGAGCCTCAGGCAACAGTCCTTCTACAGGCTCAGGCACTGCTTCTTCGACCCATTTGGGCGCGTCACGCTCTGGCCAGCAGCCAGCAGCCAATAGCCATCAGCAAAACGCAGGCTACGATTTTCATTTGGTCAAGCTGAACCAGCAGGGGGAACCGGTCTGGGAGAAATTCTTTGCCGGGAAAAACCATGATTTTTTATCAGCCACCGTGGCCACGCAGGAGGGCGGATTTTTGGCAGCCGGAACCAGTTACTCGGGTAAGGGACTTGATAAAAAGGAAGATTCCAGAGGAGGCTCAGATATTTGGCTCATTCGTCTGGATGAATCAGGCGGTGAACTCTGGCAGAAAACCATCGGTTCGGCTGGGGATGAAGAAGCAAGAGCGGTGATACAAACTACTGATCTCGGATTCTTTGTCGCCGGCAATACCCAGAATACGGAAAAAGGCTATGGTTCCAAAGACGCTCTTATCGTGCGGCTGGATAAAAACGGGAAAGAAATCTCGCAGCTGATCCTGGGCGGAAAAGGCCTGGATGAAGTGGAAAAGATGATCCCGACCCGGGACGGCGGTGCTTTACTCAGTACTTACTCCAGAAGCGGTGCCCTGCCGGCAAATGCAAAGCCCGGTACCGCAGGTGCACAGTCATCTGTAAACACATCAGTGGCCAGCAGCCAGCAGCCAAAAGCCAGCAGCCATTACGGTGAGGGCGATTACTGGATCATCAAGCTTTCAAAGGACGGGAAGGTGGAATGGGAAAAGAGCTTCGGCGGGACCGGCGATGACCATCCCAGAACCCTGGCCCTGACTTCCACAGGATACCTGATCGGTGGCGAATCGAGATCGGATAGATCCGGGAATAAGACGGTAGGAATAGAAGAAGGCACGGATGTGTGGCTGATCTCTTTAACGGAAAAAGGGGAAGCGATCTGGCAGAAGTCCTACAGCTTCAAAAACCGGGATGTTTTGATGGGTATGAGCGTGCTTCACAGCGCGGATGACAAGTCCTCGAAAGGGATACTTCTGGGCGGCTACACACAATCCGAGGGAAGGGCAGAAGCGGATGACGAAAAGTTCTGGATGCTGTACCTGGACCCAAATGGCAACGAGCAGTGGCGAAAGCACGTGAAAGGAAAATCCAGCCAGAGGGAAGAGCGTCTTTCGGACATTAAGCTGAACCGTGACGGCTCGATCATCCTGGCCGGAACCAGCGCCGAGGAGCTAGGAAAAGAGAACTGGAAGATCATTAAGCTGGGAGACAGCCAGATTGATCAGCTGATCGAAAGGCAGGAAATTAAGATCTACCCGAATCCGGTGAGTGAGTATGCTTATGTGGAAATAGGATTTGATGGACTGAAAGAAGGAATGTTTGAGGCGGAGATCACGGTCTATGATATGGGCGGACGGCAGCTTCAGAGCATCAAAACGAAAAACAAAATAACCAAAATCAATACGCAGCCGCTGGTGCAGGGCGCTTACCTGGTGAGTGTGAAGACGGAAACAGGGAAAACGGCGGGTGCAAAACTGATTAAAAAATAAAAACAATAGAATGACTAAAATCTTTATAACGATAATATTCATATTCATCTGCTCACTCGGATACTCGCAGATACACGAAGGGACAAAAAATATTTTTCCTTATGCCCCGGAGACAAGCAGTTTATTAAAATATCAGGAAACTCCTGTTTCTAATTATACAGGAATTCCTAACATTTCAATCCCTATTTACGTAGCTAAGTCAGGAAGTGTAGAAGTTCCTATTGCACTTACATATCATGCAGGTGGAGTTCTGGTTTCCGATATAGCAAGTTCCGTAGGATTGGGATGGTCTATCAGTACAGTTGCTCCTATTACTAGAAAGATCAATGGATATACCGACGAAAATGGAGTTATGAAACAGGATGATAATATTGAAAGCTTTTTAAACAGCGGAATTGATGACCAGGAATTACGGTTAATTTCAGCAAAATATACTTTGCATAATACTGCTACATCCGATTTGATGTCAGATGAATTTAGTTTGTCGCTAAATGAATTCTCAGGGAGCTTTTTTTACAATCCTAAAAATAAAAAAATTGTTACATATCCCATGTCTGATATTAAAATCGATTACTATACAAAAGTATTTGATAATTATTTAAGCAGAATTGATACAGTTAATGTTACGACTACCTCGGGATTAAAATATACATTCGGAGGAGATGGCAAAGAAATTTTAGGAGGAAACGGATCCATGTCTTCCAGCAATATATATGGGGTCAATGCATGGAAAATAAAGAAAATAAAAGGTCTGGATAATAATGAAATTAACTTTTCATACCTCCCTAATCATATGTTCCGAAGAGAGCTGGCTCCACAAACAAGGGAAATACAGTATTTTGTAACGTCATACACTACAGGTTGCGGTAATCCAATACCTGTTCCGGCACCACCTCCAGTAAGTCCAGAGTTTGATGTAACATACTCTATCCAGGAAGCGTTAATAGATAAAATAGAGACCAATGACGCCGTCATTACTTTTATTTATTCTAACAGGCAGGATTTTAATAATCTAAAAAAACTGGATAAAATTATTATTAAAGATAAAGCTGGAACTATTATTTCGGAAAAAAGATTTAATTATGGATATTTTGAGAATACGATAGAAGCTTCAGGAGCAAATGATCCGTCCGAAGATCCCACTAAAAGATTAAAATTATTATCTTATCAGGAATGTGGAAGAGATAATAAGTGCATTACAACATCCTTTGAATATTATGAAGATTACCAGATGAAACAAAGGCTTTCTTTTTCTACAGATCATTGGGGATACTATAACGGAGCAAATAATAATAATGCCTTTCCAAATGTTCCGGTAATGTATTTTGATACTTTTTTAAATAAAGCTGTCTGGGGTTTTACAGAGGATGTACCTGGTGCTGGCAGCATGTATGGACTAGCCAATAAGGGAGTTAATCCTCTTCTTATAAATACCAATTCTTTAAAATCAGTAACATATCCTGAAGGAGGTAAAAATGAGTTTATTTATGAACCAAATACTGCCAGTACTTTACTTTACGAGCCTAAGAATGAGCATTATTTTTTAGCAAAGAAAAAAACTCTTCAGAAGAATGACTTTTTTTTCGTAAGCGCTACTGCAATGGGTGAGACCCTCACACATTCAATCGCACCGACGGAAAGTGATAGCTATTACAAAACTTTTGTAAAGGAAATAAATCTATCCGGTGATAAAGCACTTACTTTGAAAATGACCCTCTCTTCTACTTTCCGAGCATCCACGTTCTCGAACTCATTGAATGATAGTTACCTTAACGCAGAATATAGTATTTTCTATTATGAAAATGGAGTGAAAAAATATTTGGTTAACAGCAATTCATTGTCAGGGCCTACTGAATTTACATTAAAATACAGTCATCTTAATGCCCCCGCTGCTTCTTTACAAAAAGTTTATCTTGAGATCAAGCATATTTATTGGGGAGGCTTAAATTCTACAAGTAATTTATCTGATTATATCTATGCCTATTCACAAATTGCTTTAAACTGGGAAGAACAGGATCCTGATTATACAGAACCGGTTATTCCAGCCGGTGGGATCCGTATTAAAGAAATTAAAAGATATGATAATACCGGAGAGTATAAGTATTCTTCCAAATACTCTTATACAAAAAATGGAAACAGCCAACTCTCAAGTGGGGTACTATTTGATATTCCTATGTATACAAGAAATATCAGAAATGGTTACGTTAGATCATATAAATGTCCTCCCTCAATTACTGGTAATGACATCGGTATTAAAAAAGTTATTGAAGATCTGACTGAATTGTCAATGCGACCTGTAATCGCCGGTATGCGCACTCAAGGGCGTACAATCGGTTATACTGATGTAGAAGTAACCAAAACTGATAACAGTAATAATATTAAAGGAAAGGAAATCTTTAAATATTATGTAGAGCCTCCTTTACAGACAGGGGATAACTTCCTGGCTACTACTGAAGCAACATCGGCAAGATATGAGTTTATGGAAGCCAGGGACTGGAGAAATGGGGAATTATTGAGATATACGGCTCTTAACAGTACAAATGATACCATAAAAACTACAAAAAGAGAATTCTATTTATTGGGGGCTCCTAATATGAGCACCACCTATTATCATGAAAGAAATGTTAAAATGTTATTTGCAAATCTGATCTCTCCTATCGATTATTTTGCAGGAGGAAAAACTTTAAGAAATATCTATGTAGGTGCTACATTAATGGATCCTGATGTAGAAGCGCGTGGTATATTTCCTAATTATATAGGTATGAATTCTACTTTTAGCCCAGGCCCATTTCCTGTTTTCATAAAACATAATGATGCATTTTTATTACAGAAAGAGATCACAACGGATTATTTTGGAGGTAAGAAAAAATCCAAAATAACAGAGTATTTCTATAATGATGCATTATATCCTACAAAGATCACTTCTAAAAAAGATAGTTTTTCAGGAGAGGATGTAGAGATAAACACAAATTTCAGATATGCATACAATATAGGTAACTATCTGATGATGAACAAAAATATGATTGGGATTCCTCTGGAAACTACCATTACAGAGACCAGTAGCGGAGTAACTAAAACTATTGGAAAAAGTGAAGTAGTTTATCCGGACCAGACCAATTATCCCACGACCCAGGCCGGGAGCCTGGTGGTCCCTTTGTCCTCAAAGTCGATGGATAAGCTTACCGGCATTCTGTCTACCGATGTCTCTTACGATAAGTACGATGAGAAAGGAAATATTCTCCAGTACACCGGTAAGGACGGCCTTGTGACGTCTATTGTATGGGGCTACAACAAAACCCAGCCCATTGCCAAGATAGAAGGAATGGCGTATAATGATCTTCTTTCCCTGGCTTCCCCGGCGGCCATCATCAGTGCCTCGGATGAGGATGCGGCGGATCCTTCCAAAGAAGGGCAGCTGCTGGAAGCTTTGAACACCTTCAGGAAAAACAGCCAGCTGGCGGATAAAAAGGTAACGACCTATACCTACGATCCATTGATCGGGGTTACCTCCATCACCCCGCCTTCGGGCATCAGGCAGAGCTTCAGCTATGATGCGGCCAACCGGCTGAAGGAGACTAAGGTGAGAGGGAAGAACCCTGCCGGCACCTACACCGATCAGAAAGCGGCGGAATACAGATACAACTATAAACCATAAAGATAAGCATGAGAAAACATACAATCAAAAAACTCCTTCCGCTGCTGGGGCTGATCACTTCGGTGATGGCCTTCGGACAGTCAGGGAATGAAAACTATGTGCAGTCGAAGACGTGCCTGAATGAGGACTGCAGCAGGGTGTCGGAAACGGTGACTTACTTCGACGGGCTGGGAAGGCCCAAACAGGTGGTAAGCGTCAAGTCCACGCCTACGGGAAAGGACCTGGTGACAGCCGTTACCTATGACGGCTTCGGAAGGAAAGTGAAAGACATCCTTCCGGTCCCGGCAGCTACCCAGAACTCAGGGATCCATCCGGGGATCGTGGATGAGAATGCGGCCAACAGCCATTACGGGGTTTCCAATGCCTTTTCCGAGAAGCAGCTGGAGAACTCGCCCCTGGACCGGGTGCTGCAGCAGGCCCATCCGGGGGAAGCCTGGAAGATGAGCTCGGGGAAGACCCAGCAGTTTTCCTATGATGCCAACTCAGGAAACGAGGTAAAGAAGTTTTTGACGGTAACCAGCCCCGACACGTCAAATAACGTCTCCACGGGGATTTCCGTACTATCGGTCTCTGCTGAGAACTCAGGGTTTTATCCGGCCTCGACCCTTTATAAGAATACCGTAACCGATGAGGACGGGAACCCGGTAACGGAGTTTAGTAACGGCCGTGGTCAGACGCTTCTGATCCGAAGGAATGACGGGAGCGGGAATGTGGATACGTATTACGTTTACAACGAGTACAACCAGCTGGCCTATGTGCTTTCCCCCAAAGCGGTGCAGCAGATTACCCAGAATAATAACGTCATTACTGAAGCAGTCCTGAACGAACTCTGCTACCAGTACCGCTACGACGGGCGTGACCGGCTGGTGGAAAAGCGTCTTCCGGGAAAGGACTGGGAATGGATGGTGTACGATAAACAGGACCGTCTGGTTTTGAGCCAGGATGCAAACCTGAGGACTGCTACCAACAATTTTAATGCTAAGGG
>NZ_CAJYMO010000172.1 GCF_913776365.1 uncultured Chryseobacterium sp.
AGAAGGCTGGATAAAGACCATGAAAAGACACCTGAAAGTCAGGTATATTGGATATTATGGCAAAATTGTCAAATTATCCTCAATAAAATCAGATAAATAATACAAATCTTTTTTAAACATACTCTTAGAATATAATTTGTGTGTCTTTTTATTTGCTTACTTAAATCAAGCAGATTTGTCATTACACAGAGCAGGATGGACAGATATAGGAGAATTGAGAAATTTTTATTCAGATCAGATTAATCCCAGAAAGGTAATTGGTCTTTTGATCTCAAATACGTGTATAGATGCTGATAAAGTAAAATATGCTCATAGGATGAATGAATACGGTCTTAAAAAAAGACAGATTCTTTCTTTAAACCATTTTTGGTTTAGATTATCTACGGTTTTTCTTGAGGAAGAAATCTATTATATAGTTCAGCAATTGATCTCTTTTGCAGAAATGCTTGAAAAAGTAGGTGAGGTTCATCAATCGGATATGGAAGATATCAGAGTGGGCATGTCAAAATTTTCTTTTGGGATCTTAATGTATAAAATATCTTACAAAGATTATAATAAAGCGTTAAAAGTCCAACATTACCTTCAGCATGAGGGTATGAAAGATATACAAATGGAAGAATTCGTAAAAAAACTTCCGGATTCATCTGGGTTACGATAATGTTTTAAGAATAGTATATATCTTAAACGTGCTGATAATTATATGGAGGTTGCCCAAACTTTTTGGGCAGCCTCTTTTTGTTATATATTCCAGACTAATTATTAACTTTTTTACGTTATTGGAACAATTCAAAAATATTTTTGCAGCATAAGCCCTTATTTGATAACTTCGAAGTTCAGACAGAAGGTAGTCTAAAAACATTCAGACTCATTAAACGATCATGAAAAAACTCCTCTTCATCCTTATCAGCATAATTATTATCTTACTGATCATCGTTTTGATCAGAACCATTACCTATCCGTTTAAGAAAGCCAGTGCAGGATCGGCGCAGGGCTGGAAAGCCGTACGGGACGATTCCGCGGTACGGCGTTTTTCAGGCGGGCTTAAAATTCCTACCGTTTCCGCCGGTGAAATGGGTGAGTTTGATTATTCTAGCTTCGATACCATCAAGGCTTATTTGAAAGCGTCCTATCCGTTGGTGTATGAAAATACGGAGTTTACAGAAGTCAATACCTATGGACTGGTGTTCAGGCTGAAAGGACGCAATCCGGCACTGGATCCTGTTCTGTTCCTTTCCCATACCGATGTGGTGCCTCCCGGCGATGCGGAGGTGAAAGATAAAGGCGGGAATATTTTCAGGCCGGATGATGTGGCGTTGCCGCCGGTTGCAAAAGTGGCGGAAGAATGGGATTTCGGACCGTTTTCGGGAGCGGTGGCGCATGGAAGGGTATACGGAAGGGGAGCCATCGATATGAAAGGCATGCTGTTCTCCCTGATGGAGGCGATGAACAATCTGATGAAAAGCAAATATGTTCCGCAGCGTGACATTTACCTGGCTTTTGGGTTTGATGAAGAAGTAGGAGGGCAACAGGGTGCTGCAAAGATCGCGGAATATTTTAAGCATAAGAACATTCATTTTGATGCCATTTATGATGAAGGCGGACTTATCCTGGAAAAAGGCAGTGTGGCCGGAATTGATGCTGATGTAGCCGTCATCGGCTGTGCGGAGAAGGGCTTTCTATCCGTTAAAATAAAGGTGAAAGGATTGGGAGGACACTCTTCAATGCCGCCGCTGGAAACGGCTATCGGAAAGGCGACAGTCATTATGCAACGGCTGGAACACGACCAGATGAAGCCGATGGTAACGCCGCTGATGAATGAATTCTTCACCCATATCGGCGGATCGATGCCGTTCATGAACCGGATGGCCATTGCCAACCAGTGGCTGCTGAAACCGCTGCTCCTGTCAAAGCTGACAAAAAATAATTCCACCAATGCATTAGTAAGGACCACTACCGCACTCACCATGATGAAAGGCAGCGATGCGCCAAATGTACTTTCCCCGGAAGTGGAATTCGTAGTGAACTTCAGGCTGCTGCCCGGTAATACGGTGCAGGATGTTAAAAAACATATTGCTGAAGCCGTCAGAGGATTTGAAGTGGAGATAGAAGATATCGACCAGGTAAAGGAAGCGTCGGCTGTTTCCCCTGTCAATAACAAATCCTTCAGGCTTATTGAAGCCGCTATCAGGAAGATCCATCCTTCAGCAGTGGCAACGCCTTATCTCACGGTAGGCGCTACGGATGCCTACAAATACCAGATCGTCAGCAAAAACATCTACCGTTTTATGCCCGTTAAGATCAACGATGCTGAAAAGCAGTCCATGCACAGCACCAACGAATACCTCAGCATCGAAAACTATATGAAGATGATTCATTACTTTGAGTTTATGATGAGGAATTACGACAAATAGAATGGATATAAGATTTTTTTAAATGCAATTTAAATTTAACTAATTGAATAGCATTATTTTAATTATTATTTTAGATTAAATTCGAAAAAAAATAGAATTAAAATATAACACGACAAGTTTTGTCGCATTACCGTATTAGCTTTGCCTCAACAAAAGATCAGAGCTATGGAATTGCCGCTATATTTAACCTTTAAAGAATTTGAAAACCGTTATTACGATAACCTCGAAAAATGGTTTGAAGAATACCATACTACTTCCGAAACCGATTATCTGAAGGCACTGGCCAACCTGTACAAGCCATATCTGTACTATAACTTTGCCAATGACAGGCTGCAGCCGGACGCCTCGATCCAGATCAAGAACTGTTTTTTTCCGTACCAGGAGAAAATGGGGATTTCTTTCAGCGCAGCGTCCAGCCACAGGGCTGCTGCCGGAAACGCAAAGAGCCTCAGCCATGTTTTTGAATGGAAAACGGTTACCATGATGGAGTATGCCCAGCATATTCTGGATAAGATCAACCTTCATTTATCTGGAAACCAGGGAACGGAGCCTAAAAATATTCTGGATTTTATTAACGACTACAGGGTAATTACTTCAAGGGACGGAGCAGGATACTGCATTAATTACAATCAGCATCAGGCCACTATTCCTTTTCTGAAAGCTTATCTTCCGGTGCAGGGTCGTACGGTTAATATTGCCGTGTACAGGGATTTTATTTTCTCGGTAGTCCAGATCGCTGCATTTATCGACAATAAGCTGAAAGAAATCCTGGCTCCGGAATACACCATCCATGCAAAATGTAAGGCTGATGCAAAGTTCAAAGTGCAGATGAGCCACCAGTTCCTGACCATGTGCAATTAACGAACAGGATGATACTGACCACCACACATTCATTCATATAATTAAATTGATGTTTGAAAAGAATCCGTTCTTTTCAGATGAAATCCCGGCCATTGGCCGGGATTTTTATGTTGAAAACTTTTAGTTTCAGCCCAATGATGTATGTATTGTAGAAAATGAAATATCGATAGGATCGGACTTCATACCGATTAAAAAAAATAAAAGCGCTGAAAATCAGCGCTTTTATTTGCAGAAAGGAAGGGATTCGAACCCTCGATACAGTTACCCGTATACTACCTTTCCAGGGTAGCTCCTTCAACCACTCGGACACCTTTCTTTATTGAGATTGCAAAATTAAGATAATTTTTTAAACTACCAAATTTTTGTGCAATTTAATTTGAAATTTCTCCGCAAAGGCTCCTTGAGAAGTTCTCGGCGAAGGTTCCCGTATAGTTGGGGTTGCCGTGTAAATGCATGGCTTTGGTAATTGCGCTTTCTGCTGTGGTGTCCTTTCCGCTGATGGCACCGATTCTTGAAAAAATATTGCTGTTCTCATATTTACCGAACGAGATCCCTCCTGAAATACATTGGCTCACCACCACAATCTCGGTGCCGTTGTTCCTGATCTGCTGAAGGGTCTCCACGGTTTTTTCACTGCTGAAAATAGTTCCGGATCCGAAGACCTGAAGGATGAGCACTTTCATTTCCGGGATTTCCCTGAAATGGTTCAGGTTCATGCCCGGAAAGATCCGCCAGAAGATCACATCTTCCGAAATATGGTCATCTACATGGAAGTCAACGGTTGGATCGCACCGGTACAGGTTTTCCCTGATGATATTGAGGTGAACGCCCGATTGCCAGAGAATAGGGTAATTAGGACTTGCGTAGGCATCGAAATATTCGGCCGAATATTTCAGAGTACGGTTGCCCCGCAGCAGCTTATATTCAAAATAGATGGCCACTTCCTGTATGACGGCCTCATTTCCTTCATACAGGCTGGCATAATACAGGCTGGTAAGAAGGTTTTCCTTGGCATCTGTCCGCAGATCCCCGATCGGTAATTGGGAGCCGGTAAGAATAACGGGTTTTTTCAGCCCTTTCAGCATAAAGCTCAACGCTGAGGCAGTGTAAGACATCGTATCAGTTCCGTGAAGAATGAGGAAGCCGTCGTACCGGTCATAATTTTTACGGATATAATGAGCGATGATTTTCCATTCTTCCGGTCCCATGTCCGAAGAATCGAGCGGTTTTGAAAAGGGATGCACAAAGACTTCACATTCCATCAGCTTCATTTCAGGCATTTTTTCAAAAATATTTCCGAAATCAAAGGCGCGGAGGCTTCCGGTCTCGTAATCTTTTTCCATACCGATGGTACCTCCGGTATAGATCAACAGGACTTTTCTTTTCATAGGACTTTTTTAATTTTTATTCCCCGGTCAGGATCATTCCCCAAAATTACGTTAATTTGCAAAAATTTGAAACAGGTGAAAGGTTTAAAACGGATTTTCCGGGATTGCGCCTTTTATCATGTGCATTTTATTCATACAGAGAAAAGAAAGACAGGGCAGATGAAAGATTTAGAAAACACCTATGAGTATTTACAGCAATTCCTGACGGAAGAGCGATTGAGGAAAATTGAGCATTTCGCACCGGAAAGCTCAGATTTTATCCTTCCGGTGATCGAGGATATTTATCAGTTCAGAAATGCTGCAGCGATTGTACGTTCCGTTGAGGCCTGTGGGTTCCATAAGGTAGTCGCTTTGCAGGAAGAATACAGTTTTGAGCCTAACCTGCGGGTCACCAAGGGTGCAGATACCTGGGTGGAAGTAGAGAAGCTGCCCCGGAATATGGATTCCTTTCAGCAGATTAAGGACAGAGGCTATAAAATGGTGGCCGTTTCCCTGGAAAACAATGCGAAAATGCTGCCTGCGTATGAAGTAACGGAACCTATGGCATTGGTGTTCGGGACTGAAATGGAAGGCGTTTCACAGGAAATCCTGGATTTTGCCGATGAGACCCTGGCCATCCCGATGTACGGGTTTACCAGAAGCTTCAACGTTTCAGTGGCGGCGTCCATCTGCATGTATGAATTAAAGCAAAAACTTATAAAATCAGGCATTGATTATAAGCTGGGTGAGGAGAAACTCCTTAAGATGAAGATCCGGTGGGCAGTAAACTCGATCAGGAGCGGCCAGCAGATTTATGATAAATATCTGCTCGATAACAGTATTGAGATATGAACAGGGCCCCTATCTTTGTTATCATCCTGCTGATAGGGTGCCAAAGAGGACAATAATAGAGGTCTATTAAGAGCAACTGTAAAGGACAGCATCGGTGCCCGCTTCGGCAGTTCGCAGGTTCCTGAAGCGGAAAGTACAGCATATGATACTTATACCGATCTGTTAAAAGAAGGGAATTATTCTAAAGTGACCAGAAAAAATAACCTTTCAGCTGAACTTTTCTATACCGTAAAAGAGGGTACCGTAGAGTACAGGCATCTTAAAATATATACCGGAAAAAGGGTGCAGGATCTTGAAGCTGTTTCAGATTGGGGATTCCTCAATGCGGATGAGTTTGAAATTCATTTTGAAGATGTTAATTTCGACGGAGCCGATGATATTACCCTGACCAAAGAAATCGGTATGAACTGGTATGCCGACAGGTTATGGATCAACAATAACGGGACCTTCATCAGCCATAAGGAATATGAGAAAAATAAGAAATCCGAATCCTGATAATAGTTCTGAATATATTTACGGACCTGATGGAAATTAAATTAAATGAAATGAAATGAAATGAAAATAGTTATGCAAAAGTATACCCGATATCTCTTTTTCATCTCTCTTCTGCTGTCCCTGGTATCACTCTATCTCATTGAGAAAGGCGGAAAAGAAATATATCCGTTCTTTAGCTGGAAGCTATTTACCAGCCCAAGCGGAAGTGAAAACCTGCAGGAAAGTTACAGGATTTACAGGGTGACAGGCAGGGACACGCTCAGGGTGCCTTATGAAGCTACTGAAATCTATGATGAAAATAATCAGGCGCTGATTGTAGGATTTTACGGAAAGAAAATCGAAAATAATGAGCAGAGGGCAGGCAATATACGGAAAATAAGGATTTTTATGAAAAGCTGCCGTCCTGAATATGATCGCCTGTTGTTGTATAAAGAAACGTATCATCCGCAGGATCTGGGCAGGCCTTCTTTTACGGTTAAAAAAACATTGATCAGTACGTTATGATGAATTACAGACAACTTACGGTATTCAACTATAAAATTACCTACTATGCAATGCGTGTTTTCGGTCTGTACTGGCTCTTCAGGCAATATCTCGATTACCGTAGGATCAGCCGGTGGCCTAAGGAGATTTATGAACCTTTTCTTTCTGTTCAGAAACTCGTTTTCCCGGAATATCCGGGGCCTTTTCTCTACGGAGCACTGCTGTTGGTCTGTGCTTCCCTGCTGATCATCACCTGGTTCCGCCAGAGCGTCCTGCTGAATTTCTGTATTTTCCTGTTGATCGCTGTTATTAATTTTCCTATATCTTTGAATTTCAGTATCGGGCATAATAATCATCTGGTCATCATGGGATATTTTATGGCCATTTTCCTGTTACCCGGGAAAATGACAAAAGAACAGGATTACCGCTGGGTACAGTATTTCTATCTGGGTATTCTTGCTACTTACAGTTTAGCCGGCCTTTCGAAATTCCTGGGAATTGCCAAAAACGTAGTGAAACATACCGGCAGAATGACATGGCTGGACCCGGGTGCTGCAAAAATCAATACCCTCGATAATTATTGGATGGCTGATGTCAGGGTTCCGGAGTGGATGATTCATCTGTATGATCATGAGCATGCCTGGGTAGTGATTACCGTTGGGGCTATTGTGGTACAGGCGTCCAGCTTTCTGGGGGCTTTCAGCAGACGATATCTGACGCTGGTCATGGTATTCCTTTACATTTTCCATTGGTATACCGATTTTTTTATCCTGGCAGATTTCAGGGATGCTAAAAATTTTGTTTTAATCAGCCTTTTTCCATATCATGTTTTTTATCCATGGATAGCAAAGCTGAAAGTTATGTCTCTGAAGGATGCAGTTGTCCGCTGATTTTCATGTAATTCCAGGCAGCCACAAAAATCCCTGCCGTTTCTGTCCTCAGCCTCTGGTTGCCCAGTGAGACGGCAATAATTCCTTTTTCTGCCAGCATAGCAATTTCTCTTTCGGAAAAATCCCCTTCAGGACCGATCAGGAAAGTAAGGCTTTCACAGGTTTTTATCTGTTTCAGTTCCGTTCTTTCCAGGTTTTCATGGCAATGCGCGACAAAAGTAGTTTCCGGATCTGTATTTTTAAGAAAATCCTGGATTTTTATCAGGTCATGAATTACAGGAAAATGAACCCTCAGGCTCTGTTTGGAAGCAGAAATCCCCTGTTTCCTGAGCTTCTCGATATTGATATTCTTGCGTTCGGTTTTTTCCGTCTGCAGCAGAGTGATTTCCGAAATGCCCATTTCAACGGCCTTCTCAACAAAAAACTCAATCCGGTCAATATTTTTGGTAGGCGCAATGGCGATGTGGAGCCCCGGGCTAAAGCCGGGAAGCCGGTTTTTGATTTCAGTTACTTTGATGTTTGCTTTCTTCCCTTCGATCATCAGGATTCCCGAAGCTAAGTTTCCCGTTCCGTCTGTAACATGAATCTGTTCACCGTCTTTCATGCGGAGAACTTTTATGATGTGCTGCTGTTCTTCGTCATTGATCATTACATGGTTTCCATTGATCTCCCCGTAAAAAAGTTTCATATAAAAAGGATGGTGTTTTAAAATGTAATCTCATTCTCGCTCAGAAAAGCAACTCCGGTTTTTATGGTTGTATAAACATCGCCTTCGCAGTCCCTGTATGAACAGGCGTAAATTTCTTCAATCCACTTATTGTTCATGAAAATTAAGTTCAGATATTCGTTTTTTCTCAAATTATTCTTGATCGACAGATAATCCCCTTCTTTGGGTATATAGGCGAAACTGAATACATTTTCCGAATTGATCTTGTCTATGACCTCTTCCTTTATGTTCTGTACATATCCGGTCTCCGAACTGATCATCAGATAATCTTCCTCTCCGGATGTCTCTGTAACTTCATTTTTTCCTGTAATGGTTTCCAGTACCCAGTAATACTTTGAGTTTTTCCTGGAATGTGTCCCCAGTACTTTTTCTTCCAACAATATTTTCATAAATCGTATTTCGCGGTTGCCGTTGTTCTCAGGTCTGTAAATTCGCCTCTCTCAAATTTCAGTTGGGCCACCATGGCAATCATGGCTGCATTATCAGTAGTGTATTCGAATTTCGGGATGTAGATGTTCCAGCCCAGCTTTTCGTGGTTGTCCTGCATTGCTTTCCGTAGTGCGGAGTTGGCAGAAACCCCGCCGGCAATGGCCACTTCCCTGATCCCCGTATCTTTAGCTGCTTTTTCCAGCTTATTCATCAGGATTTCAATGATGCATTTCTGAACGGAAGCGCATAGGTCCTGAAGGTTGTTTTTTATAAAGTCAGGATCCTTCCGGACTTCCTTCTGGATAAAATACAGAACAGACGTCTTGATTCCGCTGAAGGAATAGTCATAATGCTCCAGTCTCGGTTTATTGAATGTGAAAGCGTCCGGATTTCCTTCTTTGGCCAGCTTGTCGATGATCGGGCCTGCGGGATAATCCAGATCAAATATTTTTCCGATTTTATCGAAAGCTTCCCCGGCGGCATCATCGGTGGTTTTTCCTATGATTTCCATATCGAAGTAGTCTTTTACCACCACAATCATGGTATGCCCGCCGCTCACGGTAAGGCACAGAAAAGGGAATTTGGGCGGCATAGGATTTGCATCTTCAATGAAATGGGCTAAAATATGGGCCTGCAGGTGGTTGACTTCAATAAGAGGAACATCAAGGCTCATTGCCAGGGACTTGGCAAAGGAAGTTCCTACCAGAAGCGATCCCAGCAATCCGGGTCCGCGTGTAAATCCTATGGCAGAAATTGCATTTTGTTGTATATTTGCTTTGGTTAGAGATTTTTCAACCACGGGAATGATATTCTGCTGGTGGGCACGTGAGGCAAGCTCAGGGACAACCCCTCCGTATTCTTTATGAATGGCCTGATTGGCAGCGATATTTGAAAGAATGGTATTTCCCTGAATGATCGCTGCTGAGGTATCGTCGCATGACGATTCAATTCCTAAAATTATAGAGTCGCTCATAGTAATGGCAAAGTTAGAGAATAATAACGAGAATGAGAATAAAAAATCAGTAGCCGGAAACCTGGGAGATCAGGTGCAGAAAGCCGTTGAAAATGCCGGGGACAAGGTGAAGGAAACGGTGAAAGAAGCTTCTGAACTCGCTGCTGATGCCATTACCCATCCGGTAGAGACCGCCGGGGAATTCGGGAAGCAGGCCGTAAAGGATGTTACCAGTTATTCCTGGTGGGCCAAGCTTCTGCTGATTCTCTTCTGGCTGGTCATCGGGCTGGTCGCTTTAGTGCTAATCATCATCAACCTCCCGGTTACCAAGCGGTGGGCTGCCGATCAGGCCCTGCAGATTGTAAACCGCGACTTCAAAGCGCAGATGTCTACCGAAAGTGTGGATGTGAACTTCTTTGGAGATGTTATCATCAAAGGGTTAAGAATAAAGGATTATAAAGGCTACGACTTTATCACGGCAAAAGAATTTACCGCCGGTTCAGACTGGTTTTCGCTGGCCACCAATATCGGAAAATACAATTCCCTCAGCTTCAGTTCGCTTATCCTGAAAAATGCGGATATCAAAGTAATTACCTATAAAGGAGACAGCATCTCCAATTTTATCCGGTTTACCCAGCTTTTTGACAGCGGGAAAAAGAAAGATCCGAACAAACCCCCTTTTCAGTTGAACTCAAGACTGCAGATTCTGGATTCCAGAGTTTCCATCGTAAACCTGAACTCTCCGGGAGAAAAAGGAAAATGGCTTACCGCAACCGGCTTTAACCTCAAAGCTCCCAATGTAAAAGTAGACGGGCGGAATATATCGGCGCAGATCAATAACATGACCTTCACTACCACCCGGTGGGGGAAACCTCACTTTGTCGATACATTTTCCACCGAACTTTCGATGACGAAGGATTTTTTATTTCTGAAAGATCTGACTTTGAATACCGATCATTCGCTGTTGCAGGGCGATATTAAATTTAATCTTCATGATGACGGATCCTGGTCGGATTTTGCAGATAAGGTAAAGTGGGATATGGACCTCCAGCTGGGAAGCCAGCTCAGCGGATATGACATCAGTTATTTCGTGACCAACTGGGACAATATCAAACCTTTTAACATCTCCGGAAAAATGGCCGGCCCGCTCAACAGTTTCAGGCTGGATCATTTCCTGATCCGGAATCCGGATGTAAACATTGCCACAAAAACCATGAATGTGGAAAGGCTGCTGAAAGGAAATTTCCTGATTGAAACCAAAGACCTTTCTGCAGATTTCACTTATAAAGACCTGAAAGCGATGATGCCTTCTTTTATCGCTACGAAAATGAAAAATTTTGCCGATGATTTCGGTAAACTGAAATACAACGGAACGGCAAGTGTAACTCCAAAACGCGTGTATGTATCGTCCGGAAACCTGATGACCGGAATCGGTCAGGCGAAAATAACGAATTTTTCCCTGTCAGACTACAGTTCCCCGGTGCCGAAATTTGTGGGAATTGCCGAAGTGAAGGACCTCAATACATCCGTCATTACAAAGAACAAATCGGTAGGGCTCATTTCCGGGAGATTCGATATCAATGGTCAGAGCTTCGATGTCAACACCATGAGGCTCGTTACCAGATCAAGGATTACCAGCATCGAGATCATGAACAAGGAAATCAACAACCTTTACCTCGACGGATTACTGGATCATAAGAAATACAACGGCCTCATCACGGTTGATGACGAACAGGCTAAAGCTACTATAAAAGGATTGGTTGATTTCAGTACCCGCAGGATTACCATGGATGTAAATGCCGATGTGGGCTACCTGAACATGAATTACTTTACCGGAAAGCCCGGAAACCAGATCGTCAGCGGAAAAGTAAACGGCAAAATGGCCATGTCTTCCCTGAATGACCTTACCCTGGATGTGGAAGCCAACAGCATCAGTTTCGCCACCGCTGCCCAGAAATACCTGATTCCAAATGCCAAATTGAAGACCTTTATCCAGAATGGGGGCCGCGTGATTGATGTGGATGCCCCGGGAGCTGTAAACGGAAAAATTTCGGGCCGGTATAACCTGGGAGACCTGGCCGGGATGGTGGAAAACGGACTGAATAAAATCCTGGTAGGACCGGCTCCTAGAAAGCTGTACAGAGGGCAGAATTTCAGTATGAACTTTGATGTGCAGCAGGGGCTGGTCAGCTATTTTCTGCCGGATCTGAAGCTGCCCCAGGGAGCAACCGTAGAAGGGCAGTACGACGGAAACTCAAACCATCTCATCCTGAATGCAGATGCGGCATCGCTGAAGTACATCATGACGAAGAAAGAAGAGATTACCGAGGCTGACAAAGCGCTGGCCGCCGCAAATCCTGATTATAAAATCAACGACAGGAACAATATCACCAGGGACAGTGCCATGATAGACAGCATGATGGTAAGGATCAACACGGCTAATCTGGACGAACAGATTTTTGCGAAAATCAGCCGGGTGGCCTACAACAGGAATATCCTTAAAAACATTACCCTGAGCGGCAGGAACGAGAACAATACGGTGCTTCACCTCGCCGCAAAGTTCCAGCACGGCAGCCCCGAAGATGAGCTGGATGACAATATGAAGTCCTATGCGATCAATGTCAACCAGTCTGCCAATGCCGGCGGCGATTTCGTTTTCAGGTTTGAACCTACGGAAGTCAAGTTCAATGATGTTACCTGGGCCATCGATACCAGCCCTGATCTTAACCATTCCATCACCTATCGTAAGAAGGAAGGGGATTTCGATATACAGAACCTGCGGATCTATTCGGATAACAGTGCATTGTTTATAAAGGATGCCCAGTTCAAATCAGCCAAAGACTTTTATGTAGAAGCTGAAGTAGATAACTTTGCCATTGAAAAGCTGCTGGAAATGCAGGCGGACGGAAATAAGCTCAACATCAAAGGCCTGGCAAACGGAAACGTAAAGATCAGGATGGATAAAAAGACCCTCCAGCCTCTGGTAGATATGACGATTGATGACATTATGATGAACGGAAACGATATGGGAGACATTACCATTTCGGCAACCAACGGGTTCTCCCTCAATGTCTATGATGTAGACATCAAAGTAAATTCCGCAGGGGTGATCGGGAATAACAGCCTCCACGTGACGGGAACCGTAAATAACAATACTTCTTCCCCTACAATAGACCTTACGGCGGAAATGAGGGATTTTGATGTGGCTTTCGCCCAGCAGTTCGTCACCACCGTTTTCGGAAACCTCAGAGGAAAAGCAACCGGAGACCTTAAGATCAGCGGGAAATTCAGCAACCTCGATTACAGCGGTGATATAGCCTTGAAAAGTTTCGGACTGAAACTTTTGTTTACCGGCGTGGATTATTCCTTTGACGATACAGTAATCCAGCTGAGCAAAGGACTGGCAATCCTCAATAATATTGAAGTGCATGACGGAAGAACCAATTCAAAGGGGAACATCTCCGGGGCTATCCAGTTTGAGACCATTTCTTCCATGGGTGTCAACCTTGTGATGCGTGCCGATAATCTTCTGGTACTGAATACCACCCAGAAAGATTATGATCTCTTCTGGGGAAGGGTATACGGGCAGGGAGACCTCTATGTGGACGGGCCGGTTTCCGGGCTGAGCCTTTCTACCCCGAATATG
The DNA here is from genome assembly GCF_913776365.1 of uncultured Chryseobacterium sp. Taxonomy (GTDB): domain Bacteria; phylum Bacteroidota; class Bacteroidia; order Flavobacteriales; family Weeksellaceae; genus Chryseobacterium. The sequence continues at coordinate 13,114 of NZ_CAJYMO010000172.1, forward strand.
AAGGCACTGAACGGAAGTACTTTCACCTTTAATTCCGGATCCACTTCCAATGTGGAGGAATTCAAGATGCTGAGATTCCTGAAGGAAGGAAAAAACGGATTGGTTACCCTGGAGGAAAAGAAAAAGAGCGGTGCCAATATGAATATCGATTTTGCACTGGATGTGGACAAAGGGACTACGGTAAATGTACTGATCGGGGATGATGTAGGAAACATTATGGTAAAGGGAGCGGCTGAAAAGCTCCGGTTCCAGATGAGCAGGCAGGGCAATATTGCCATGAACGGAACCTACCGCGTGGATAACGGAACCTTCGTTTCAAAAGCAATTCTGAATAAAACCTTCCAGATTGAAAAAGGAAGCAGCATACGCTGGGATGGTGATGCCATGAAGCCGGCACTTGATATCACAGCCAATTACGTACGGATGGTTTCCAATGCAGGCGAATACCTGAATATGGGAAGCCTGCAGCCCATCAGCATATTGCTGCAGGCCAATATTACACAATCGCTTACGGATCCTAAAGTCGACCTGGATGTTACGGCACTGGATGTCTCCAGCCAGGTAAAAGAAACGCTGGCGGCAAAAATGAGCCAGGAAGGAGAGAAGGTGCTGCAATTTGGTTCGGTTCTTCTTCTGAACAGCTTTAACGTTTCCAGGACCGGCGGTGTGGCTGTTGACGTAGCCGGGGTAGCTGAATCTTCAGGTTACAACATCCTGCTGAAACAGCTCGGTTCCGTACTGAACACCATGAGCAACGAATTCCAGATCGACCTTAATTATGTGCAGGGCGACCAGTATTCCAATATCGGCGACCGGGCCAATGCCGGGGTAAGCTTCTCCCTTTCGCCAAGGGTAAAAGTAAAGACAGGACTGGGAATCCCGCTCACCCGTACGGAAAACACGGAAGCCAACTATCTTTCAGGGGAAGGAACGATTGAATATGATATTTCGAAGAAAAACGACGGAAGCCTTATCCTGAGAGGGTATTCCAAACCTTCTAATATCGGTACCCTGAACGGAGCCGGATCAAACGGAACTGCTAATCAGGCTTATGGGACAGGTATAGTCTGGAGCAAGAGCTTTAATTCTTTATTTGGAAGGAAGAAAGATAAAAAGAAGCGCCGGAAAGAAACTGAAATAAAAACAGATTCTGTAAAATCAGACCCTAAATAATTGCTATTATCCAATGATTTTTATCATATGTGTTAATTATTGTTAATGTTTGAGATAATTTTTTTAGTCAAATAATTTTTTATAAATTTGCAAAAAATTGATTGATTTTTTAAGAAAATTGTAATTTAACTAATATGAACTATCAACTGGACGAAATAGACAAGAAGATTCTTGATTTCTTAGTAGAGAACACAAGAATGCCTTTCACAGAGATTGCAAAGCAGATGGACGTTTCTGCTGGAACAATTCACGTGAGAGTGAAAAAGATGGAGGATGCAGGTATTATTTTGGGATCATCTCTGAACATTGATTACGGAAAGCTGGACTACCATTTCACAGCTTTTATCGGGATCTTACTTACCAAATCCAACAGGACTCAGGAAGTACTGAAGGAACTGACCAGCATTCCTAACGTAATTGAAGCCAGCGTTATTTCCGGGAAATATAATATTTTCTGCAAAGTACGGGCAAAAAATACGGAAGATGCAAAAAGGATTATCTATCAGATCGATGATATTCAGGATGTGATGAGAACCGAAAGTATGATCTCCATGGAGGAATACCTGAGCGACAAGAACAGACTGATCAATGCGATCTCCATATAATCAAATAGTAAACGAAATTATAGCAAAGAACTTATGAAAATTCTCATAAGTTCTTTACTTTTGTACCTATGGAAGAATACAGCTATTTTGATGAGGACCCTAAGAAAGGATGGGGATTTATTCTTGCGATGGCAGCCCTGATGCTGTTTACCGTGATGGGCTTTGGAATTGATCTGGACGAATACCTCCAGCACGACTACCTGAATATCCCGGAATGGTATTTTTTCATGATTTTCGGTATCGATGCATTGATGGCCGTCAGCATCGTGCTGATGTACTTTTACCGCAAAATAGGGATGTTCGCATTTCCGGCCCTGCTGATCCTGCATTTCTTTATGCATAACTATTATCTGTCTACTTTCCTGTACACCGATGTTACCAATCTTTTTCTGTTCACCGGCTTCGGGATGCTGGCGATTATCCCGAAATGGAAGTTTTTTAAGTAGGTTATTTTCGATAAAACATGTGCAATAGTGTTTCGGAGACGGCGGTTATAAGCCGGATATCTGACACGGGGCAGAAATGCCGGTATGTCAAAGATTACCGTTTTTAGAAGGGAAATAAAGGAAAAGCTGATAATGCCCGTTAATGTTCTGCATGCAAAAGGAATGGTTGCCTGATGCATTCAGATACTGATAAAAAAAGCTGTCAGTAATCTGGCTCTTATATAAAAAAGCATCCTGTAAAAAGGATGCTTTCTGTATTATATAAAAGGAATATTAAGCTAAAATTCTTTTTACCGCTTCTTTTACGGCTTCCGAATCAATCTTATATTTCTTCATCAGTTCAGCAGGGGTCGCCGATTCTCCGAAGGTATCGTTTACTGCAACGAACTCCTGTCGGGTAGGTCTCTTTCGGGACAGCATTCCGGCAATGGATTCCCCTAATCCTCCAAGGTAGTTGTGCTCTTCAGCCGTTACGATTTTTCCTGTTTTCTCAACGGATTTAAGGATGATTTCTTCATCAAGAGGCTTGATGGTGTGGATATTGATCACTTCGCAGGAAATGCCTTCCTTTTCCAGTTCGTCCGCCGCTACAAGCGATTCCCAAACCAGGTGGCCTGTTGCTACGATGGTGACATCGGTTCCTTCCTGAAGAAGAATTCCTTTTCCGATCTCGAACGGCATGTCTTCCGGAATGAAAACCGGTACTACCGGCCTTCCGAACCTCAGGTATACAGGGCCTTCATGTTCGGCAATGGCTAACGTAGCTGCTTTTGTCTGGTTGTAATCGCACGGGTTGATCACCGTCATGCCCGGAAGCATTTTCATCATTCCGATGTCCTCAAGAACCTGGTGGGTGGCCCCGTCTTCTCCCAGGGTAAGCCCGGCGTGGGAAGCACAGATTTTTACATTTTTATCGGAATAGGCAATCGACTGGCGGATCTGGTCGTACACCCTTGAAGTGGAGAAGTTGGCAAATGTTCCGGTAAAAGGAATCTTTCCGGTAATACTCAGTCCAGCGGCAAGGCCCATCATGTTGGCTTCAGCGATTCCGGTCTGGTAGAATCTTTCCGGTGCTTTTTCAATGAATTTCTCCATTTTCAGGGACCCGATCAGGTCGGCACACAACGCTACCACATTCGGGTTTGTATCTGCAAGTTCAGCCAATCCGGCTCCGAATCCTGAACGTGTATCTTTCTTTTCTGTATATGTAAATTTCATTTTTTTACTCTTTGTTAATTAAGGATTAAAGATGGTAGGAACCTGTACTGCGGGGTTAATAATCCGCAGGTGCTTCCAGATAGAGTTGTTTGAATGCCGTATCCAGCTGCTCGTCGTTCGGAGCTTTTCCGTGCCATGCGTGGCTGCCCATCATATAGTCCACTCCGGAGCCCATTTCGGTATGAAGGATAATGGCTACCGGTTTTCCGTTTCCGGTTTCGGTTTTTGCTTTCTCAAGAATGGCAATTACCGCTTCCAGGTCGTTTCCGTTCTTTTCTTCCAGAACAAGCCATCCGAAAGCTTCCAGTTTGGCGTGAAGATTTCCCAGGGAAAGCACATTCTCTGTGCTTCCGTCGATCTGCTGCCCGTTATAGTCGATGGTGGAAATGATGTTGTCCACTTTCTTAGCGGCAGCATACATAAAAGCTTCCCAAACCTGACCTTCCTGGAGTTCGCCGTCTCCGTGCAGTGAGTATACCAAAGACTGATCTCCGTCCAGCTTTTTCCCCTGAGCTACCCCAAGTGCTACGGAAAGCCCCTGGCCCAATGAACCTGAAGCGATTCTTACCCCCGGAAGCCCTTCATGGGTAGTCGGATGCCCCTGTAATCTGGAATCCAGCTTTCTGAACGTTTTGAGCTCTTCTACCGGAAAAAATCCTGATCTGGCAAGGGTAGAATAGAATACCGGAGAAATATGTCCGTTGGAAAGATAAAAGTGGTCCTCATTCCTGCCTTCCATCGTGAAAGGAAGGGAATAATTCATTACCTTTCCGTAAAGGGCGGTAAAATATTCCGTACAACCTAAACTTCCTCCCGGGTGACCGGAATTTACAGCATGAACCATTCTTAAAATGTCTCTTCTGATTTGTGTAGTAAGAGATTTCAGCTCTTCGATACTTTTACTCATTATATAAGATTTATTTGCATGCAAACTTACAATTTTTTACTGGCTTACGGAAATGGAAAACTTCCCTGAAAGTCTGATTCCCTAACTTTTCCGGAGTCTTGAACCTCCGGCTAAGTATACTTATCATGATATCGCAGCGTGTCTTCCGGAAATGCTGTCTCCCGGCTTTTCATCGGCCCGGGGAAATTTTATTTTTTACAAAAGTTTTTATCCTCAGCTCCTGTGATCTTTTAAACCTAAATACGGACGTTCATTTCATCAGTTTAATGAAGGTGTTTTTTTTATTATGGGGCTGCGATCGGCTAAGTTATCATCACAGTTTTTACATCTGGAAATAATTATAAGCTGAAGGTCAGCTGAATAAATATCCAGTCTGCGGTTATAATAAAAATTACATGGATCAAGCTTTACCGTGTAGCCGATTAATAACTGCCAGAAGCCAAAAGCCAGAAGCCATCCGCATTACACCACCCTCAGGTAGTTCTTATTCTTCACCAGCCATAGCCCGATGAAGGTAAGCAGCCCGTTCAGAACAATCAGTTCCACGCCGATGCGGTAATCGGTATAGGTGGTGACTGCATAATTGATGAAGTAGGTAAGAAACGGTGCGATGATCGTAACGGCAAGGATCGAATATTTTTTCGAGATCTTAAATCTGGTGAAAATCCCGAAAGCAAACAGCCCGAGCAGCGGCCCGTAGGTGTAGCCTGCAATTTCCATAATGAGGTAAACAATCGATTTATCGTTCATAGCCTTGAAAACCATAATTAAAACAAAGAAAACCACGGTAAAGGTCAGGTGTACTTTCATCCGTAACTTTTTCTTTTCCTTTTCCGTTTTGGTCCTGTCACCATTGAGGTTCAGCAGGTCTACGCAGTAGGAGCTTGTAACGGCAGTCAGGGCTCCGTCGGCAGAAGGGAACAGCGCGGAAATCAGTCCGATGATAAAAATTACGGAAATGATCATCGGGAAATGTCCCTGAAGTGAAAGAGCCGGGAAAAGGTCGTCGCCCATCATATTGCTGATGTTTCCTGCGGAATCCTTGAACCCGAAAATATTCGTCACCGTTTCTCCGCTGATCTGCCCGTATTCCGCACCGTTCTGTAAAGCAAAAAGATACAGCAGTCCGCCTAGAAAAAGGAAGGCAAGGTTAACGAAAAGCAGTGTTCCGGCAAAGGTCAGCATATTCTTTTTGGAATTCTGAAGGCTGTCTACGGAGATATTTTTCTGCATCATTTCCTGGTCCAGGCCGGTCATGGCGATGGTAATGAAAATCCCGCCTAAGATGGTTTTCAGGAAGAATGTTTTGGAATTGGGATCCAGGTTGATAAAATGCGTATAATTTTTCTGTTCCAGGATGGTATAGGCTTCCCCGAAGGACAGGTTCAGGTGGGATAAAATATAAACGATGCAGGCGACGAGGCTGATGATCATAAAAGAAGTCTGCAGCGTATCGGTAATCACGATGGTTTTCACGCCGCCCTCAAAAGTATACAGGAGCACCATCAGGAGCAGTACGGCTGCCGTTACCCAGAACGGTACACCCAGGCCTTCCAGCAGGAAGATCTGGAGCACATTGACTACAAGGTAAAGCCTTGCCGTAGCACCGATGGCCCGGGAAATGATAAAAAACACCGATCCGATCTTATGGGCTTCCACATTAAACCGTTTTCCCAGATAGGTGTAAATGGAGGTCAGGTTCATCTTGTAATAAAGGGGAAGAAGAATGGCGGCTACAATAAAGTAACCGATGAAAAACCCGATCACCATCATGTAATATTCAAATCCGCCATAGATATATTCGCTGCCGGTCATTTTCCCTACGGTACCGGGTACGGAAATAAAGGTTACTCCGCTCAGGCTGGTGCCGATCATCCCGAAGGCAACCAGCCACCATTTGCTCTTTTTGTTACCGATGAAAAAAGACTGGTTGTCTGAGTTCCGGCTGGTAAAGTAGGAAATCACCAAAAGGCCGGCGAAATAAATAAATACAAACAGCAGAAGAGTAGTTCCGGGATTCATTCTTACATTTAAATTTCAGCAAATATAGTTTTTTTCTCTTCCGCTGAAAAAAAAACCTTCCGGACTGGCGGAAGGTAATGTTGGTGAACGGTTTGAGCCCGGAAGTTATGCCTGTGCATTGTTTACCAGGACATCCTGCATTTCCTCGTGCTTCTGGATCATGGCCTTGGCAAAAGGGCATAGCGGGATGATGGATTTGCTGTTTGCCCGGGCATATTCCACAGCGGCTTCCAGCATTTCCTTGCCGACACCTTTTCCGTTATAGCTTTCTTCCACTTCCGTATGGTCTATGATAAACCGGTCTTCCCCGGCCCAGGTATAGGTCATCAGTCCTGCGTGGTTTCCGTCCAGGAATGCTTCAAAGCTTCCTCTTTTCTCGTCGTTGTTTTGTTTTACTTCAATCATTTTTATGAAAATTTGGTGAGTATTTCTATTTCATTGGTCAGTATCTTGTGGACAGGGCATGCATCGGCAATTGCACGCAGCCTTTTCATCTGTTCTTCATCAGGAAGTGTTCCTTCAAAACCCACCGTTCTTGTAAAGATGGTCCTTTTGGTTAACGGGAAATGTTCCAGGTCAACGGTTATATTGATCTTTTCGACTTCCCATTCTTTCCGGTCGATGTACATTCTCAGGGTGGCAGCCGTACAGCTGGCCAGGGAAGTTGCCATGATCTCGAAAGGGTTGAAGCCCTTGTTCTGTCCGCCTTTGTCTATGGGTTCATCCGTGATCAGGCTATTTTCGCCGGCGGTAACTTCCGTGTAATATTTTTCTTTTCCTAAACTTGCTTTTACGGTAACGGTCATGCTTATGGTATTTTAATGGGTCTGAATTCCGGCGGTCGCCTGATATTACCGGACGGGCAACCTCCGGTCGTTTCTCCGGCTTACAGTTTCCGGTTTAAGATGGCTTTCGGAAGCGGGACATATTCTTCTTCGTCTCCGGGAACGAGCGGGAAAGCATCATGGTTCTGGTCGTGCCAGTTTATCTTGGCTTCTTCGATCTTATTCTTGTCTGAATTCACGAAATTCCAGAAGATAAAGCGCTCTTCATCAAACGGCTCGCCGCCGAACAGGTATACCGTTCCGTTCTCACTCATATCGAACTCGCAGAGCTGGGTGTTCTTGGCGATCATCAGCTGTTTGGATCCGTAGGCGTTGCCGTCTGTAGTGACCGTCCCGTCAAGAACGTACATGGCAGCTTCGCCGTAAAGGTCTTTTCCGATGCTGATTTTCCTCGCTTCCTTTGTTTTGATTTCTATAAAGAACAGTTTGCTGTGAACGGGAACCGGTGATTTTTTGCCGAAAGCTTCCCCGGCAATCAGTTTATACCGGATCCCGTCTTCTTCCCAAACCGGGATTTCATTTGCTTCGATATGATGGAAAGTCGGTTCCGACTGTTCCAGATGTTTCGGAAGGCCTACCCAGATCTGGAAACCGTGAAGCCTTTTATCCGAATGCCTCAGGTATTCAGGCGTCCTTTCGGAGTGAACCACACCTCTTCCTGCCGTCATCCAGTTAACGGCTCCGGGCTGGATCTCCAGTGCGCTTCCCAGGCTGTCACGGTGGAAAATAGATCCTTCCAGCAGATACGTTAAGGTAGAAAGTCCGATATGCGGATGTGGCGGAACCTCAAGATTCTGGTAGTCCTTCAGTTCAGCGGGTCCCATATGGTCGATAAAAACGAAAGGCCCGACGGCTCTCTTTTCCCGGAAAGGCAGAAGCCTCCCGACCAGGAAGTTTCCGATATCCGCTGATTTTTCTTCGATAATTAGTCCGATGTTTGACATAGAATGTAAATTTAATTTTTTAGATGTTCCGTTTCAGACAATAAGCCTCTGCTGCCCACCGTCTATAAAAATAAGAAAAAAAGATAAATCCCGGCCAGGGCAGGTACCTGAATTTTGATATTTCTTTATTCCGTGAACAAAATTATACAACGGAAAGGAATACGGCATTGATCTGTGATAAGTAGCGGATCGCAATTCGCTTTTTGCTATTTGCCAGCAGGATTTTACAATTCAAAAACAATGTATTACCTTATTTGAGATACTTACTACGTGGAAAAGTAGGTGCTGCCGTACAGGCAGACAGTTCTAAACCTCATAGGTTTTCAAAACCTATGAGGTTTGATTGTCGCACCAGATTGCCTTCGTAGCCCCGATAGGAACGGCATCCTTTTTCTCGGGCGGCAGGCAGCAGAGGCAGAAAAAGATACAGTGGATAGCGGGAAAAAGCTCCTGAAAATTTTCACGAGTCAATGGTGAATACTGATTGATCTGTAATGGATGTGAGGTTAGGGATGCAATAACGGATGGCCGCACCGACGTTGTTATCATAGGATGATTGGTTTAAATTCTGATAAATCTAATGGATTTTTAAAACTCATCAGGTTTATACTTTTCAATAAAACATATGAATTTCCTGGCTGGTTTAACCACTTCGGAGCTGCTTAAACCTCATAGGTTTTCGAAAACCTACGAGGTTTAATCTTCCTTCGACTGCATGTTTTTTCCGTCGGATACGTGCAGTCTGCGGAAGACAAGTCCGGAAATGATGGTGAGGATTCCTACGGTGAGGAAGGTATACCGGAAGGCATTATGCATTTCACCGTTGATGAGGTCTGTATTTTCAAAGATTTTTAAAACGATAAGTCCGAAGGCAATCCCGAACCCTATGGCGAGCTGCTGGTTGACAGAGATCAGCGAATTTCCGCTGCTGGTCTGGAAATTCCGGAGGTCGGCAATGGAAATGGTGTTCATGGAAGTAAACTGGATGGAATTAAAAAAGCCCAGCACGGCAATGATCGGGATAAACCAGTACAGCGAAGTATGGATGGACGGAATAGCCAGTAAGCAGATCAGGGTCCCGATGATGAAAGTATTGGTCATCAGCGTCTGCCGGTACCCGAATTTATCCAGAATTTTAATGACATACGATTTTCCGAACATAGCCGTAACGGCCATCGGGGCAATGATCCAACCGGAAGTTACGGCCGATTGTTTGTAGGCAATCTGGATCATCAACGGCAACAATAACGGAACGGAGCTGATTCCCAGCCGGGTAGCCAGGTTCCCGATGATTCCCACCCTGAAAGTCCTTACCTGAAAAAGGCTCAGCGGGAAAATAGGGCTGTCATCGCGCTTGGCGTGCCGGTAATAATAGTACATAAAGAGAAAACCGAGAATAAAGACCACAAGTACCGGTGTGATATTCTGCATATCCCCGAACAGTTCCAGGGAAATAGAAAGCAGAAGGGAAGCCGCCGCAAAAATGAGGAATCCTTTAAGGTCGAAATCCACATCTGCCGAGCGGTAATTCGGCATATATTTCAGTCCGAGCACGATTCCCATGACTCCGATAGGGATATTGATCAGAAAAATCCAGTGCCAGGAAAGGTAATCCACCATATAGCCTCCTACTAAGGGACCTAAGACAGGACCGATCAGCGCCGGGATGATGGCGAAGTTCATAGCTTTCAGCAATTCGTTTTTATCGAAGGTTTTAATGAGGGCCAGCTTACCGACCGGGGTCATCAGGCTTCCGCCGACTCCCTGTATCACCCGCGAGATCACCAGATGGGTGAGGTTCTGTGAAAGTGCGCAGAAGAGTGAACCCAGGCCGAAAAGAACCAGTGAAAAGATGAATACCTTTTTGGTCCCGAAACGGTCGGCCAGGAAACCGCTGGCCGGCATGAAAACGGCCAGGGTCAGCACGTAGCTGATGATGGCATTTTGCATATCGAGCGGCGATTCCTTCAGGTCTCTGGCGATGGCCGGCAGGGAAGTGTTGAGGATGGTGGAATCCAGCATCTGCATAAAGATGGCTGTGGCAAGGATGAGCGGTAATATTTTTTTTACCGGAGTGGATGGCAAAGCTGCTTCTGACATAGTATTTTCACCGGAACGTAAGCGCCCGGATTTATTTTAAATTCAGCAAATAAAGAATGATTGCTGCTGGGTACAGCAATATTTATTCCTTTACGCCTTGAGACGGTATAAAAATAAAAAGTCCTGTGAGGCAATCACAGGACTTTCGGTTTATCTTCTAGGTTTTTCTACCCCTTTCCATTCTTCGCCGGCTTTTTTGTACTGGCTCAGTTCGTAGGTTTTGAAATCCTTTGTCTTGTACTCAATATTATCGGTATTCTGTTCGAAAGGCATGATATAATAATAGTCTGCATCCGTTCTGTCTGTTTTGGTCCCTTTCTTTACGGAAGGTACGTATTTGGAAAACTTATAGCCTGGCAAGTACTGCTTCAGTCTTGTATAAAAAGCCTTGTTCTCTTTTTCTTCAGGGATGATGTCTACAATATTAAAATCATCTTTTGATTTGTCAATCCACAGGTAATAGGTTTTATCTTCTCCGGTATTCCTGTTGGCTGAATTAAAGGCAAAAAGTTCTTTCGGAACCAGCTCCTTGATTTTTTCCGGATCCACCTTTGTGTAGTATTCTCCTTTCGACGGATCTACGTAAGTCTCCAGGTTATACATCAGGACGGAGTTGTTCTCCAGGCTTTTATTTTTAAAATACTGGTTCAGGGATAATTCTGCAGTTTCTCTCAGTTCTTTTCCTCTGGCATCCAGTTTTTTGGTAGGATTCTGCGGGTTCACTTTCTTTACGAATTCATAGAGGACCTTAGGTTTTACTTCTTTCAGGTGAGGATATGTTTTCAGCTGCTCTGCTTTTACCAGCCAGTAGTATTGCTGATAAAAATCTTCTTTATCGCTTTCCTTCACGCTTTTATACGTCATCGCAAGTTTTTTGGAGCTGAGGTATTTCCCATATTTTCCCTGTCCGAATACGAATGTCATAGATAATACAGCAAATAAGAGCGTAATGTTTCTTCTCATTTTTTTATAATTGATATTTTCGATTTCCAAATATAATTATTTATTAGATATTATTTTTGATTAACGGTTAAATTCTGACAATATTGTTAGCGGGTATTCAAAAGAAAATCCCGTATTGCTACGGGATTAATAAAATATTTAGGGGTAGCCTGCTTTAAAGAAAGATAAATCAGGGTAAGCCAGGAAGAATATTTGCATTTTCCGACCTGTATTTCAGGGATGGATTCAAGCTTTTCCAGGATTGTATTTCTACCTTATTTCGCATGGGTTGTCAGTAGCCGGCGGAGGCATTTATGGTATTTACCATTTATACTGATGGCTGTCTCTTCAATTCTTGACATCATTTCCGTAATGAGCGATACAAAATTTATCTCTGATAAAATTCCGGCTTCCTACCACGTAATGTGTGCAGAACTTTTGCGCCCTTTAGTTTTCCAATATCGCATTACTTTCGTACTGATAATTACAGATAGATCAGCTGTAAAAGAAACAAAAATCAGAACAAAGACTCCCGCGAAAATTGACCATTCACCATTGACCATTCACCTTTTACGCTTCCGCAGTTTCCCCGTACGAGGTTTCATGCACTTTCACGGCTCTTCCGCTCGGGTCATTCATGTTTTTGAAGGCTTCATCCCATTCCAGGGCGATCGGTGTGGAGCAGGCTACGGAAGGAACAGAAGGAACGGTGGCGGCTGACGTCTCGCTTGGGAAGTGCTCCTCAAAAATAGTCCGGTACCGGTATTCTTCCTTGTTCTGCGGGGTATTCAGCGGGAACCTGAATTTTGCGTGGGCCATCATTTCGTCCGTTACTTCCTGTTCGGCAACCGATTTAAGGGTGTCGATCCACGAATAGCCTACACCGTCGGAGAACTGTTCCTTCTGTCTCCATGCGATGGATTCGGGCAGCAGGTCTTCAAAAGCTTTCCGGAGTACCCATTTTTCAATTTTTCCTTCCGCGGCATTCACCATTTTGTCCTTCGGGTTGATGGACATGGCAATATCCATGAATTCCTTATCGAGGAACGGCACGCGGCCTTCGATGCCCCAGCTCATCAGGGCTTTGTTGGCTCTCAGGCAGTCATACAGGTGCAGTTTTCCCAGTTTCCGTACGGTTTCATCATGAAATTCTTTTGCATTCGGCGCTTTATGGAAGTACAGGTAACCGCCGAAGAGCTCGTCGGAACCTTCGCCGGAAAGCACCATCTTGATGCCCATTGATTTGATGACCCTTGCCAGAAGGTACATAGGAGTGGAGGCGCGTACGGTAGTCACGTCATAGGTTTCCAGATGGTAAATCACATCCCTTACGGCATCCAGTCCTTCCTGAACGGTAAAGTTAACCTCATGATGT
>NZ_CAJYMO010000173.1 GCF_913776365.1 uncultured Chryseobacterium sp.
CTAATTTCGCAGCATTGAAACAGAGACCCATGGTGTAGCGGTAACACTACTGATTTTGGTTCAGTCATCTGGGGTTCGAATCCCTGTGGGTCTACTTAAGCCTTGTAAATCGTTTGATTTATGAGGCTTTTTCATTTTACCTTGATCATTCACCCGATGATGTAATCTTTTGTTGATTCCTATCCACTGATTTTATAAATAAAAATCTATTGAATGACCGGTTCACATTAATTGTAGATATCAATTGAATCCTGCAGATCCAAATACATTTTAACATGTCAAGTTTTGTCGCTTCCCCGTTATAGCTTTGTCAGAGAAACGTTTCCACAAAGAATTATTAATTATCAAAACAGTGAAGCAAAATTTATTTTTAATTTTATACGAAAGCACCTTCACACCGCAGATGAATTCATAATAGAAACAAAAAACATTTATTTCACCTGTACTTCCTGCCAGAGAGAATTGCTTATGCTGCAAGACTATGCTACGGGTTTGGGTAAAAAAGTGGAAATTATTATTCACGGTGATGAAAATATAGAAGGAGGAATTGACTTGTTTAAAATAATAAAAAAATGAAATTATGGAAATTATATATTTAAAAAAATACGAGCAATATAAGAAAAACGGAATTGGTAGAAGATATCAAACTTATGGTAGCCCAATAGGATTAAGTGAAGCTGAAATTGCACAAATGGAACTGGAAATGAATAATGGCCTGCCTTTTCCCAAAGCTTACAGAGAATTTTTATTTTTAGGTGGAGAATATGCAACCATCCAGATATCCAATTATGGCAAAAACACTCCAAAAGGAACAGAATATTACAGAAATGGTTTAAAAAAGAGAAAAGTGAATATCATACGTCCTTTCGCTGTAGTAGATTTATTTGAAGAATGCGGAACATTTATTTATTTGGATGAGGGTGATAATCCACAACCGAAAAACTGTTCATTACATAAAGCTTACGACAGTGATGATGATGAAATTATCTGGAATACTCCCTATAAAACTTTTTCAGAAATGATAGATGAACTTATTTATCTGGCTGAAAATAATTTGGTAGTATAATGATAATATGTTGGTAGTATAGTAATAATGAAGAGAGACTGTGTAAAAGCAGTCTCTTTTATATTAAAATTATGGAAATGGCCTATTTAAGATAGGCAAACATAATCTTTCCCACACCAGGTGCATTTAAAGTAAAGTTTTAATTAACTAATTATTATTGCTGCAAAACTTTTCAGAATCCAAAACCCAAAAAAGGCAGCCCAAAGGCTGCCTCATCACTTAACACTGTATATAAATATTACTTTATATCAAATCGGTCCAGGTTCATCACTTTCACCCAGGCGGCAACGAAGTCGCTGATGAATTTCTGTTGGGCGTCGGAACTGGCGTAGACTTCGGCAATGGCTCTCAGTTCGGCATTGGATCCGAAAACGAGATCGGCGCGGGTGGCGGTCCATTTTTGTACTCCGGTTTTTCGGTCAGTCCCTTCATACAGCTCCTGGTCTGAAGAAGCCGCTTTCCATTGGGTTCCCATATCGAGGAGGTTAACGAAAAAGTCATTGGTCAGGACACCGGGACGGCTGGTGAAGATCCCGTGTTGGGAACCGTCGAAATTGGCATTCAGTGCTCTCATTCCCCCGATCAGGACGGTGAGTTCCGGAGCGGTAAGGGTGAGCAGCTGGGCCTTGTCGATCAGCAGGGATTCCGTAGACACGGAGAACTTTTTCTTCAGGTAATTCCTGAAACCGTCTGCTGCCGGCTCCATATACGCCATGGATTCCACATCGGTCTGCTCCTGTGAAGCATCCGTTCTTCCGGGCGTAAACGGAACGATTACCTGATGGCCGGCTTCTTTCGCTGCTTTTTCCACGGCAGCCGTTCCGGCCAGTACAATAAGGTCGGCCAGGGAAACTTTTTTGCCTCCGGTCTGGGTTTCATTGAATCCCCGCTGGATATTTTCCAGGATCCCCAGCACGTTCTGAAGCTGTGCAGGGTTGTTTACTTCCCAGTCTTTCTGCGGCGCCAGGCGGATGCGTGCCCCATTGGCACCTCCCCTTTTATCACTTCCCCTGAAAGTGGAAGCCGAGGCCCATGCCGTCAGTACCAGTTCCTGAGTGTTTAATCCGGAATCCAGGATTTTCAATTTCAGCTCTTCAATATCGGAATTATTGATGATGGCATAGTCTGCTTCCGGAAGGGGATCCTGCCAGATCAGCTCTTCTGCCGGAACGTCAGGCCCCAGGTAGCGGGCTTTAGGGCCCATATCCCGGTGGGTCAGCTTGAACCATGCTCTCGCAAAGGCATCGGCGAACTGGTCAGGGTTTTCATAGAAACGCCTTGAGATTTTTTCATATTCCGGATCCATTCTCAGGGAGAGATCCGTCGTCAGCATGGTAGGCTTATGTTTTTTACCGGAGTCGAAGGCATCTGGGATGATGGCTTCTGCATCTTTGGCAATCCACTGATGGGCTCCGGCAGGGCTTTTGGTAAGCTCCCATTCGTTTTCGAAAAGGTTTTTGAAGAAATAATTGCTCCATTCGGTAGGCGTCTCGGTCCAGGTCACTTCCAGCCCGCTGGTAATGGTATCGGGGCCTTTCCCGGATCTGAACGAACTGACCCATCCGAATCCCTGGGCTTCGATTCCGGCAGCTTCCGGTTCTTTGCCGACATGGTCTGCAGGCCCGGCACCGTGTGTTTTCCCGAAGGTATGCCCACCGGCGATCAGGGCTACGGTTTCTTCATCGTTCATGGCCATTCTTCCGAAGGTATCGCGGATGTCTTTGGCGGCGGCAACAGGATCCGGATTTCCGTCAGGCCCCTCAGGATTCACGTAAATCAGTCCCATTTGTACGGCGGCCAGCGGTTTTTCAAGATCCCGGGTATGGATTTTTCCGTCCGCATCATCATCTGCCGAAAGGACACCATGGTTTTCCACTACCCCTTCGGAACCCTGCGAGTAACGGAGATCTCCGCCCAGCCAGGTTTTTTCCGCTCCCCAGTACACATCCATATCCGGTTCCCATACATCTTCACGGCCTCCCGCAAAGCCGAAGGTCTTGAAGCCCATTGATTCCAGTGCGATATTCCCGGTAAGGATCAGCAGGTCGGCCCATGAAATCTTGTTGCCGTATTTCTGCTTGATCGGCCACAGCAGCCTTCTGGCTTTATCCAGGCTCACATTATCGGGCCAGCTGTTGAGCGGGGCAAAACGCTGCTGCCCGGCACCGGCACCGCCTCTTCCGTCGCCTACGCGGTAGGTCCCCGCGCTGTGCCATGCCATACGTATAAATAGAGGGCCATAGTGCCCGAAGTCTGCCGGCCACCAGTCCTGGGAGTCGGTCATCAGGGCGTGAAGGTCTTTTTTTACGGCTTCAAGATCCAGGCTTTTGAAAGCTTCGGCATAATCAAAATCTTTATCCATCGGATTGGAAAGGGAAGAGTGCTGGCGAAGAATATCTACCCTCAACTGGTCCGGCCACCAATCCAGATTTTTGGTCCCGCCGCCGGCCACGTTCTCTTTTTTCATTGTTCCATTGTGGAAAGGGCATTTACTGATGTCATTTAAATCGTTTTCCATTTTTATTTTAATTTTATATTGTAATAATTAAGCAGAGGGATGTTTTCTGACAAACTTACAACAGTTTGTAAAATAAACAAAATCTATTAAAAATATTTTTACGATAGCTAAAAACAATAATTAAGCGAATTTTAAAAATTAATATGATGAGGTATTGATGATGTTAAATTAATGAATTTTACAGTACGCTGATGTATATTACCTGAACATCCTATAAAATTTATAATGAATCCATATACTTCATTCAGTCACATAAATGCATTCAGGATTGAATAATTTAATTAACTTTATGCGTTGACTAGTGAATTTTACATTTATGAAAAAGATTCTTATCATTATTCTGGTTGCCTTTATTATGATCCAGTTTTTCCCGATTGATAAAACCAATCCGGCACCGACTCCCGGAATGGATTTCCTGAGAATTAAAAATACACCTGCTGAAATTGCTTCGCTGGTAAGAACCTCGTGTTACGACTGCCATTCCAATGAATCTGAATATCCATGGTATTCCAGCGTCGCTCCGTTTTCCTGGATCCTGAAGAACCATATTGATGAAGGCCGGAAGGAACTTAACTTCTCCACCTTTGCCACCTATGAGCCTAAAATACAGGCACACAAATTGCAGGAGTGTATAGAAATGACCGAAAGCAAAAAGATGCCGCTGGAATCTTATTTTATTGGTCACCAGAATGCAAAACTTACTGATGAGCAAAGAAAAATACTGATTCAGTATTTTCAGAAGGAAAAGAAAGAAACGGAACGGAAAATGACGCTCTAAATATCAGGTTATGGAAGAAAACTGGCAACATAAAAATATCGTGTTCTTTGACGGCGACTGCGGAGTCTGTAATTTCTGGGTACAGTGGATCCTGGAAAGGGATAAGAAAGACCAGTTCCTTTTCGCTTCCCTGCAATCGGAATTCGGACAAAAATTCCTGTCTGAAAGGGGATTGGATACCAAGGTCTTCAATACCATGTATCTCTGGAAGCCGGAACAGTATTACCTGGAAAAATCCAGTGCAGTACTGGAAATCGCCAATCTTCTCGGCGGCGTTTATAAGCTGTCTGCTATCGGAAAGATTATTCCGAAATTCCTCAGCGATAAACTTTATGATACCGTTTCGGCAAACAGGATGAAGCTGGCCAACCAGAAATGTTACCTGCCGACACCGCACCAGCGGAAAAAGTTTATTCAGGTTTAATATAATCAATCATCAGAAATCTATTCAAATAAATCAACATAAACGGAAAGGCTGCTTCATTACGGAGCAGCCTTTTTATTTCATCGGAGAACGGTTACTGATTCAGCGACCAGATGGAATAGCTGTTCGGAGCACACTGGATCTTTACCCATTTGTCTCCCTGAGTCGTCGGGTACCATGTGGAACTGCCGGTAAAATCCTTGATCTGCTGGTTGGCCCAGTTGGTCTGTACCCATCGCTCCTGCCAGCTTGAGGAAGTGTTGATGTATATGACCAGGCCCGGATTTCCGTTGTAGCCGTTCCTGCGCGCAATGTATTCATCGTTATCGGTATATAAAATCGAAGTGGTTCCCGTTGCTTTGTTATTATGGATCCAGATGAGGTTGTTAAGCCTTTCCTTGTTGAGCCATTCTTCATAATCCCGGTAAAAAACCGTCGGGTACCCTTCATGGGTGAGGATGTAGGCATAAGCAGGCATTTTATTGTAAATGATATCGGTATCGTGATTGGCTACGAAAGTAACGGCTTTGTAAGGATTTCTTTTCCACATCATATCATCATTCAGCACGTTCAGGTTTCCGTTATCGAAAGCTTCATCCATCTTGTAATAGGCCGCAAAATCAAAGACTGAACTGTTTGCATTGTTTGCCCAGGATTCCAGGGTATTTACGTTGGAATCCCATAATTCCCCTACTGAAAACCCGCCGACACTTGAATTCCATGCATTGACCACCCATGCGCCGAAGCCTTTTACATAATCAAACCTCCAGCCGTCGAATTTCATGGTATTCTTATAATACTTTGCCACGGAATCATCCCGTTTCCACAGCCAGTCCTGTACATACGGATTGGCATGGCAGAGATCAGGAAAACCTCCGAAAGCGCCCTCGTCATTATTGCCGTACGCATTTTTATAGAAGTCGTGGTAACTTCTCGGGAACTTTCCGGAAGCCACTCCTGAGAAATTCGTCCAGGTATTGGAACCTGTATAAGGATTGTATTCGGATTGCCCGCCGCTGTTATGGTTGATTACGATATCCGCATACACCTGCATATTTTCGGTATGGGCTTTTGTGATGAGGGCTTCCAGCTCTGCCCTGGATCCGAAGCGGGTCTCCGTACTTCCGTTCTGGCTGTAATTCCCGAAATCATAATAGTCCGTAGGGTCATAGCCCATGGAATAGGCTCCGTTCTGCGCTTTGGAAGCAGGAGGCAGCCATACGGCACCGATGCCGGCATTCGACCAGTCGGTAAGTTTCCCTTTGACGGTATTCCACCAGTTACCGCCGTCCGGAACATCCCAGTAAAACCCCTGCATCATGACGCCGCCACCGGGGCCGGCCGTAAACTTTGAGTAAGGAGACGTTCCGGTACTGAACGGCCTTCCGTCATGGTTCGTAATATTCACAATCTGGTCATGCACTTCCGCTTTCGGCTTTTGGTCCGGCATTATTTCCTCATCGTTGCAGGAATACAGAAATGTTAAAGCCAGCACGGGAAGCAGATAATAGGTCTTTTTCATAAGTAAGGTTTTAATTATTAAATTATTACCCAAATTACAATTTATCCTTTAAATTCTTACCGGTGTGAAATATATTTTTTTATTTTCCTAACCGGATGGTGAAATAGATGTTTAAACGCTTTATTAAAAAACCATAAATTTCACAGATTTTCGGTACACTTTTTCTATTAATGCATATATTTGCAGACTATGGAATACAACACCCAAAAAACCCAGCTTCATTTGCCTGAATACGGCAGAATCATACAGCAGCTGGTTGAACGCTGCCAGGAACTTTCCGACAGAGAGGAAAGGAACGAAATGGCCATGGCCATCATTGATTTTATGGGTCAGAGAAACCCTCAGCTCCGCGACGAAGAAAATTATAAGCATAAACTTTGGGACCATCTTTTCATCCTGGCCAACCATGACCTGGATGTGGATTCGCCCTACCCTTTCCCTACCAAGGAACAACTTTCAGAGAAGCCCAAAAGAATGGAATATCCAAAGCTTCAGGGCGATTTCAAATTCTACGGAAAAAGCATCCTCCAGCTGATTGATAAAGCAATTGAACTTGAGCAGGGGGACGAAAAAGAAGCGCTGATTGAAGTGATTGCCAATAACATGAAAAAATCTTATAATGTTTATAACAAAGAGCATGTTACCGATGATGTAATTTTCCGCCACCTCAAAGAACTTTCTGAAAACAGGCTGGATCTTACCGGAATTGATTCGCTGGAAAAAAGCAAGATTTATTACAGCACCAACAATAACCGGAGCAATAACAACAATAACCGGAACAGCAATAATAACCGGAACAACAACCAGTCTAACAACAAAAGAAGACATAACAACAACAACAGCAATTTTAAAAACAGGAAATAAGAATGAGCGGAACATTTCAGATACGGGGAGGCAAAAGACTGCAAGGTGAAATTACTCCACAGGGAGCAAAAAATGAAGCTCTTCAGATTCTGTGTGCGGTATTGTTAACAGACGATGAAGTAAGGATCAATAATATTCCGGACATTCATGACGTCAACAGGCTGATCGAAATTTTAGGGGATTTCGGCGTTAAAGTCACGAAAAACGGGCCGGGTGATTATACGTTTAAAGCGGATCAGGTAAATTTCGATTACATCAAATCCAGCGAGTTTAAAAAGGACGGTGCCAAACTGAGAGGTTCCATTATGCTGATGGGCCCGATGCTGGCAAGATACGGGGAAGCCTATATGCCGACTCCCGGAGGAGACAAGATCGGAAGGAGAAGGCTGGACACCCATTTCCAGGGGCTTGTAGAACTCGGAGCCGAGTTTCACTATGATGAAGAGGAATATTTCTATTCCCTGAAAGCTGCTGAACTGAACGGGAAATTTATTCTTCTGGAAGAAGCTTCCGTTACCGGGACAGCCAATATCGTGATGGCTGCAGTACTGGCAAAGGGAAAAACCAGAATATACAATGCGGCCTGTGAGCCTTACCTTCAACAGCTGTGTAAAATGCTGAACCGGATGGGTACCCAGATTTCAGGTATCGGCTCCAACCTGCTGACCATCGAAGGTGTCGAATACCTTCATGGCACAGAGCACACCATGCTTCCGGATATGGTGGAAATCGGTTCATGGATCGGTCTTGCGGCCATGACGAAATCCGAGATCACCATTAAAAACGTAAACTGGAACCAGCTCGGCGTGATCCCGAATACCTTCAGGAAACTGGGAATCCAGCTGGAACAAAGCAATGACGATATCTTTATTCCTGCTCAGGAAAACTATAAAATCCAGAAATTCATCGATGGATCGATCCTGACGATTTCCGATGCACCATGGCCGGGATTCACCCCTGACCTGCTGTCTATCATCCTGGTTGTGGCGACTCAGGCTAAAGGAAGCCTTCTGATTCATCAGAAAATGTTTGAATCCAGATTGTTTTTCGTTGATAAACTGATTGACATGGGAGCCCAGATCATTCTCTGCGATCCGCACAGGGCAACTGTCATCGGGCTTAACCAGGATACACCGCTGAGAGGAACTACAATGGTCTCCCCGGACATCAGGGCCGGAAACGCTTTACTGATTGCCGCACTTTCTGCAGAAGGAAAGTCCATCATCCATAACATCGAACAAATCGACCGCGGCTATGAAAATATCGACGGCAGGCTGAAAGCCATCGGTGCCGATATTGAGAGAATTTAATGTAAATTTAATCTGATACCATAAAAACCACCTTTTCCGGGTGGTTTTGTTGTGATCAGGATATAAGGTAATCAGGATGGCAATGATGCTCAGCTTCTGACAAATCACATATTATCCGCTCTTCAGACAAACCCGTACGGATAAAAAAAACAGCTGTCCCTATTGCAGAGACAGCCATTCTATAATTAAAACTATATGAACCGAATTTTATGAATATCTCCTGCAGGTGTATTCCACTGCAGTACTCAGAAGCTTGTTTTTGTAGAGGTAATATTCCAGCTGCCTGAAATCCTCTGCATTCACATTGATGTACAACTGTACCGAACCGAAACTCCGGCCGCTGCAGTATTCCACATTCGCTGACAACACCCTGTGACAGATTCCGAACTGATGGTAAATCATATCCATCAGATGTTCGAATTTCATTTTCCCGTTCAGTTCTATTTCAAGAATCCATTCTTTTTTAAGTAAGGCAGGCTGGGTTGGCAATACCTGCAATTTCGCACCAGGTGTTATCATTGTAGAAAATTTTTAGTGAATACTGTTACTGTTCATTGATTGCTCTTGTTAAATCTTTAGCAAAAATATAAAAATTTATTAGTCTACCAAATTAGTAGGGTTATAATTTTCAATTTTAACATTTGGCGAATAGCGGATGGCTAATGGCGGATGGCGGATGGCTTATTGCTTATTGCTTATTGCTTATAACTGGCAAAACGAGTAACTAACTACTTATGAAAATGGCAGATGGCTGTTTGCTTATGGCGAATAGCTAATAAATGATCAGCGACCGGCTAACTGCCTGTGAAAAATGGCTGAAAACTGATTGCCCATAATATTCTGGTAAAAAATGAACTACTGACAGCGGACAGCTGCCGGTAAATGGCTATTGGCAGATAGCTTATTAAAAGGGCTGAAAACTGATTACCCATAATTACCTGGAAAACAATGCATTACTGACAACGGATAGCTGCCGGCAAATGGCTATTGGCAGATAGCTTATTAAAATAGCTGAAAACTGATTGTCCATAATATTTTGGCAAACAATGCATTACTCTGCCGGCAAATAAAATAACTGAAGGATGACTGTCTACGACAGTTGGCGTGTTGAACTGCATACAACAAAAAGCCAATAGCCAGAAGCTCACTCACCATAAATGGCAGAAAATGAATTACTGACAGCGGATCGCTGCCTACAAATAAAATAACTGAAAGATGGCTGTCTATGACAGTTGGTGTGTTGAACTGCATACAATAAAAAGCCAATAGCCAGAAGCCAGCAGCTACCTTATCTTATATGGCAAACAATAAACTACTGACAGCGAATAATTTGTTAAAATGACTGAAAGCTGACTGTCTATAAAAGCTGGCAAATGATGAATTACGGACGGCAAAAGCCAACAGCCAGAAGCCAGAAGCCAACAGCTTCCTTATCTTATATGGCAAACAATGAACTACTGACAGCGAATAACTTGTTAAAATGACTGAAAGCTGACTGTCTATAAGAGCTGGCAAATGATGAATTACAGACGGCAAAAGCCATCAGCTAAAAGCCAATAGCTTCCTCACCTCAGCTCCCTGATTCTCTCCAGTTTCCCAGAGCCGGCAAGGCCGTTCGGATTACAGCCGGGTTCCCCTTCCGGGACTTTCAGGTTTTTTTTGCGGTAAAATTCTTCCCAGAAAGTATTGGTCATACCGGTTTGGGGATCTTTAAACGACATCGGTTTCAGTTCAAAAATATGATCTTTGCGAAAAGCACGTTCAATAAAGTCCGAGCAGTAATAAGAATTTTCGTCAAGTATATAATTAAAGTTGTATGGTTTACCGAGCATGGAGCGTGCTTTATCAAGCGCACCCGGAATGGTCTTCCGGTATTGCGGCTTCAGGCGGTAGACAACCACTCTCTGCCCGTCCCCGGCCTGCTCCTCCAGGAAGCTTTTTAAGTCCTGCCGCTGCGAACCGCCTTTGGGAGCCGCGTGAAGGACAAAAGCACCACTCCTGCTGTTTTCAAGGATCCCGATATGGTCGAATGAAACATTCTCCTGCTGCTGGGTAACCTTGTTAATAGCACCTGAAAGGCCGGTACTCTTTGCCGTCACAAAAAGCAGGTCGCCATTTTCCAGTCCGGCACGAACCTGACTTTTACAGCCTGCAAGGATAATAAGGATGAGGAAGAAGAAAATCTTATGCAGGGGACTACTTTTTAAAATTAGCCTCATAACATTTAATCCAGTCCTGAACGGTCATTTTTGAGCTTACTTCAGTCAGCAGTTCGAAAGGGATGTCATCGGTTTTTTTAAAGCGGACGCAGGATTTGCCCATGTCGAGCTTTCTTTTAGAATGCTTCGGGTATTCTTCCGTAAACCAGTTCAGCAGTTCCGGATCTGCATACATTCCCATATGATACAGTGCAATGAAGTTTTTCTGCGAGGCCAGTGCCATAAACGGAAGCGGCGCTCCCGGAGTACAGTGGTAACCCGCCGGATACAGCTCCAGTGGCACACACCAGCCGATCATCCCGTTACTGATGCCCATCCGGAAACCTTCCGGCAATCCCCGCTGTACTGCTTCAATGATTTTTCTGAAAACCTCCTGTCTTTCCGGCGGGATCTGTGAGATGTACTCTTCCGGCGATGTGGCCTGATTCTGCATTTGTTATGATTTTTAACGGCACCAAATTAACAAAATTTATCGGTTTATGCCGAAAAAAAATCAGCCTTACCTTTAGTAAAGCTGATTGAATATTCCGGTGTCCGTTTTATTTAATGAAATTATACAGGTTGATCATACGGAAGTCTTTGTTTTCTTTTTCCACGAACATCAGCTTGTTGGTATCGGGAACAAACCTGATGAGGTTCCCGTCCGTAAATCCGTAGTTCATGAAAAAGTTTTTACCCCGGTAATCAGTTACCAGTTCTTTAGGGACAAGGCTGGCGAAATCAAACGATTTCATGGAAAATCCGGTATTCCCGAAAACCCCTTTCGGATAGAATGAAGAAACGTAAAGGGTATTTCCGGATTCAATAACCTGGATTCTTCTTCCGGCAGGATTGCTTCCCAGCGGAACGAATTGCTTCACGGATCCTTCCGGGCTGAACTTGATCAGTACGCCGGTGTCCAGTCTGTATTCAGGATCCGGGAACCGGTTCATGGCAGTTGGTAAAGGCCTGATAACGCTTTCCTGCTGCACTGCCATAAGCACTTCGTTATCTTTGACAATGGTTTTAATTACTTTTACGTCACTCATGTCCTTCGATCCCGAAAGATTGGTGGTGCTGATGACTCCTTTTCCTGATCTGATGTCATACATCATTACCGTTCCGAAAGTACTTCCGGCCAGTGTAACCGCCTGGTTTTTCCTTCCGAAGGCTACCAGGTAATCATTATCATTTTTACTGATGGCATAAAGCTTTTCAGGAATATACTTGTCATCATACGGAAGGTCCTTGTCTTCGGTATCCGAAACCAGTTCCATTTTATAGGCTTCTTTCCAGCCTGCCGCCTTACGGAGCAATACGATTTTCCCGGAATTGGTGAGCGTCAGGGATTTCTCAACAAAATCGCTGCTTAAAGAGATTTCTTTGGTCCAGAGCGGTGAAAGCGTCCTCAGATCAATCACCAATGCATCGTTGATGTTATCCGTTTTTTTGCTGGCATACCGGTCATTGAAAACAGCGGCATATTTTCCGTTCTCGGAAAAAACAACGTAGGTAGTCCCTGATTTGTTGGCAGATTCAATGGAATATTTTGCGATACTTTTTGTGGTAAAGGTCCCGTCTTTTTTACTGAAGACATGCTGGAATACTTCTTTCCGGTTTTCTTTTCCGAAATATTCTTCGGTAAAAGCAACAAATGTATTGTCATCGATCTGCTGGGATCCGAGGTAATTGTGAAGGACACCGTTGGTTTTATTGGCATAGTCTTTTACATAGGTATCGACCAGGCTTCCGTTCTGGTCCAGCTTTCTCATCAGCAGTTTTTTATGGGGAAAGGTATTCCGCATCAGGCCGTCAATATTGATGACACTGAACATATAGGAATTGTAGTCGTCTGCCAGTACCAGCTTTTCGTCTTTTTCAAGAGGGGCATCGGTGGTGAATTTTGTCCCTTCCGTCACTTTTATCTGTGCATAGGTACTCACCGAAGCCATGATCATTGCCGAAGCAATCATGTGCTTAATCATAAGATTTCTTTTTAGTTATTATAAATTTTTTCTTCCAGTCTTTTCAGTTCGAGGTTGGCATCATAGGACAATTTGATATCCACCAGATGCTCCTGGAGCGCGTTCAGATATTTTTCGGCTTCAGCATAGTTCCCGAGGGCAATATTCAGCCTGATGAGATTAAAGTACAGGTACTCTGCTATTTTCTGATTGTACAGCGCTTTCTTATCGTTGTAGTTTACCTTGGTAAGCGCATTTTTCCACAGATCAATACCCTTCTGCATATTTTCCATAGCGGTTACATTGGGAGCATAACCGGATTTTGCCTGCAGCTTCTTAAGATTGGTGGTCACATAGATGTACGCCTTTTCCAGATCGTCATAATCGCCTTTATTTTTTACAGTTTCCAGGGTAACGGCGGAATGGATGGTCTGGTAGCCGAAATAATCATTGATGATGTTGCGGGTACGGTCCATAGTCCGCTGAAGATATCGCTTTTCGTGAAAATTCAGGTTGATCTCATTAGTGGGTACACTGGCGATTTCCGTGAAATCTGAAAAATAGGTTTTATCCAGCTTTACCGTACCGTTCTGCTTCCCGATGATCCGCACCGGCTGATTGGCGAAAGTTTTTCCCTGGTTATCCTGAAAATGGGTTCTTTCCATTTCGATTTCCAGTTCCAGGTCATTTCCGCCTTTTGAAAATCCGGCCACCTCCATCTGGGAAGCGAGGATTTTATTATCAACAATCAGGGCATCTTTAAGGTCCGGCTGCCTGTAACCCGGCATCGGAGGGATATTCAGCGCAGGCCGTGCCGGCAGCCTTAGAACCGGTGCACCGTTGGCGGCAGCAATTTTTTCCACTGCAGAGAGCTTATTGTATTCTGCGGATTCGAGCTTGAATTTCTCCTGCAGCTTTTTTACTTCCTCCTCGTATTCTTTCAGTTTTTCCTGATGCTCCGCTTTCGCCGATTCCACATCCTCCCGATAATAATCTGCCTTTCTCTGGTATTCTTCCTCAGACATCCTGAGGACATCTTCTTTGGTAATGTTGTAAGGGGACCTGACGGTCACAGTGTAATTCCGGTCTTTGGGATCAGTAGCATATACCGGCTCTTTCAATACCTGAAAGCTGATGGTTTCTTTATCGATCCTCTGGGCAGATACCGCCTGGGCAGCGAATAAAGGAATTATAAAAAGTAGTTTTACTTTTTTCATGGTCATAAAATTTCAGCGCAAAAATAGAATAAATTATCTGAAACCATTTTACTGATCACCCCAATTATACCCCATTTATTTTTCTTTATACAAAAAAAGCAGCTGCAATAATACAGCTGCCTTCATTTTTTTGCATTAAAAAATTATTGTTTCACTGCCTTTACAGTGTATTGGGATCCATCTTTCAGACGGAAAGTTACCAGATAAAGACCTGAATTCAGAAAGCTGAGTTCTATTTCCTTTGCAGGACGGTCAATAGTCTTTATTAGCCTTCCTGAAACATCGCTTACGGTTAACGATGCTACTTTTTCACTATCGGAAATGTACAGGATATCTTTAAACGGATTCGGATGCACAGCAACTGTCTTTTTCACTGCAGCCTCTGAAGTGGACAGTTGTAAAGACTCTACCGTAAAATTATCGACGTAGAAATTATAGTCCGGAGCATCATCTACCGTACCATCGCTTCCATAGAATGCAAATACGGTATTGGCATTAACGAAATTCGCAAGATCATACGTGTACGTATTAAGCGTATTGGATGGGGTATTTGTTGCATCCCAGGTCTGAAGCACAGTCCAGGTAGCACCTCCGTTACTGGAAACCAGGAACTGGATGATATCGTCTGATCCCATTGCTGAAGCGGCTGTACCGCTATATGTTGTAATGCCGTAGTCAAATTTCACACGGTAGCCTCCGGCAGAAAGATCAAAAGGAACGGTTTTCATCCAACCTTTCCGGTTGATGTAGTACAGGTTAATCCTTGCAGCTCCTGTAGTTCCATTGTTCAGGAATCCGTCCTGTATCCATAAGGCAGTACCGGTACCGGCAGGTCCTGTTGTTGCATCTCCTCCCGTAAGGTTAAGCGCCCAGCAGCTGCCCGGAAACGGATTGAAGGCATTGGTATAAGATGGAACCATAGCACCGCATAAAGTAGTAAATGTCCCTGCAAAAGACCATACGCTCTGGCCGGTGGAGTTGTTGCAGTTGGTACGTACCCAGTAATAGTAGGTCGTCGTCGGCTGCAGGCCTCCTATGGTATACGATGTGGAGGTAATCCCGGGAATGCTTGGTACCGTAGCCCCTGTAGGCGCCGTATTGGTTGTGCTGTAGTACAGGTCATAACTGGCAGCTGTTGTTCCGGCAGGAACCGTCCATGAAACGGCTGCAGAATTTGAAGAGAGTGTTCCCACAGGCTGCAGCGTAGGCGCCGCACAATCCGAATAGGCATCTGCGGAGAAAGCAAAAATATTGGCATGTCCCTGCGCAGTGGATGTTTTGGTAATCGTTATACTCTGTATCGGTTTAGACTGGTTGGCAGCATCGATATTCAGGACCGCCTGATACAGTCTCGGGTTGGTTCCGCTTCCGGATTCCAACGCATCCGTATTCCTGTTGATTCTCCCGAAGCCCTGGATGGCAAAACCTGAAGCATTGTACCAGTCGGAAACCGTAATGCCGGTAATAGTCTGGGAAGTGTTATCCGTAAAATTCACCACTGCACTTACTGTGGAAGCCCCGCTTCCACTGGTAGCCAGCATATAGAGCCTGAACGCAGCTTTAGGCGTTGCAAAAACCAGGGTTCCTGAATCATTGGTGTTGGAAAGCTTCAGTGAATTGCCGGCATTATAATCTGCCAACTGATATACCAGCCCAGGCGTGGATGCTGCTACGGAATTTACCGTTCCGTTGATCGGCAGGCCATAGGTAAGTACAGCAGAAGATGAAGTCGCCTGAAAATCCTTTGAAATGAAGGCATATGAAACTCCATCCACATCACTGGTGGTAGAAGACAGAGCAGGCCCGACACCGTTTGCAATTACGTCAGCTGTGAACCCCGACTGGATGGGCATAGTCTGATAATTCTGGGCCATCATCAATGCGGAAGAGAACAGAGCCGTCACGTTAGCAACTCCACAAAGTAGTTTTAATTTCATGTGAAATAATTTATAATTTAAGTAAATTTATTAAAAATATAGCACCGATACAATAATTAGACATATTAATATTAAAAAAAACAGTCCGGAGTCTCTATTTGATTATTGTCAACAGAATTTCAAAACAGCCCGATTATTTCCATATAACCTTATTAAAATCCATCGGAACCACATTCTCAGACAGCAGCGACGGGATACGTTAAAATAAACCTTATCCCTGCCGCCTTAATTTTAATATTGAGAAATTAAATCTTATTTTTGTCTACAAATTTTCACATAATGCCGAATATTTCAAACAGAGCACAGCAAATGCCGCCTTCGCCGGTAAGAAAACTGGTTCCTTTCGCTTTAAAAGCCAAACAGAGAGGAATAAAAGTATATCACCTGAATATCGGGCAGCCCGATATTGAGACTCCGGAAACAGCGCTTGAGGCGTTGAGGAATATTGACCTTAAAGTATTGGAGTATGCACTTTCCGAAGGCAACCTGGAATACAGAAGCGCCCTTACGGAATATTACCATACTTTAGGATTTGATGATCTTACCCCTAACAACTTTATTGTAACCAACGGAGGATCCGAAGCCCTGAATTTTGCCATCTCCACTCTGTGTGATGACGGCGACGAAGTCATTATCCCGGAACCGTATTATGCCAATTATAACGGGTTTACCAGCACTTTTAACGTAAAGGTAGTAGCCGTACCTTCAACGATTGATACCGGTTTTGCCCTTCCCCCTATCGAGGAATTCGAAAGCAAGATAACGCCCCGGACAAAAGCGATCGTCATCTGCAATCCAGGAAACCCTACAGGATACCTGTACACCCGCGAAGAACTGCAGAAACTTGCGGAAATTGCCCTCAAACACGACATCGTTATTATTTCGGATGAAGTATACAGGGAATATGTCTATGACGGAAAACAGCAGATTTCCATGCTTGCTTTCCCTGAACTGGCCGAAAACTGCATCATCATCGATTCAGAATCAAAACGGTATTCCATGTGCGGGGTAAGAATCGGATGCATGATTACCCGATCACAGAAAATCCATGATGCCGCGATGCTGTTTGCCCAGGCAAGGCTGAGCCCGGTACTGCTGGGCCAGATTGCAGCTACTGCCGCCCATCAGAATGACGGCGCTTACATCAGAGCCGTAAGGGAAGAATATACCCACCGCAGAAATGTGCTGGTGGATCAGCTGAATGCCATTCCGGGAGTCATCTGCCCGAAACCGAAAGGAGCCTTCTACTGTGTAGCCGAGCTTCCGGTAGACGATACCGAAAAATTTGCCCAATGGCTATTGGAAAGCTATTCCAACCAGAATGAAACCATTATGGTAGCCCCTGCCGGCGGCTTCTACAGCAATCCGGAACTGGGTAAAAAACAGGTACGAATTGCCTATGTCTTAAAAGAAGCAGACCTGAAGAGAAGTGTGGCCATCCTGAAAGATGCCCTTGAAAAATACAGACTCGTTTCTACCATTTAATCAATACAGATAAAGATGCCGGCAATGAAATATCCCGGGAATAACCTGATGGCTCCCCTGCTTTTATTGCTGGCCTCTTTTTCCTGCAACGGCAATAAATCCGAAACGATATCTTCCCGCAAGCCGCATGATATTATTTCCATCAGCTACTCGGATATCGGCGGTGAAGAAGGAGAATATAAAATCGTCAGGATTACCAGCGATTCCGTGCATGCGGAAGCCGGTACTACACGGACCAAAACCCACCACGAATGGAAGTCAGCCATAAGTCCGAAAACCTGGTACAGCCTTACTTCGGCATTGGACGTCAATACCCTGGGCCGGATCAAAAGCTCACCCAGCAAGCAGTCGGTAGACGGTTATGACGAAACCTTCCAGATCAGGACCGCAGAAAAATATCACGCCTATGTAAATTCTTATGCCGATACCGTCCATTATAAACAGCTGCAGCTTTTAAAAGACCGGATCCGTATAATCATTCCTTCAGAATACCAACCTTAACCTCATGATGCACGAACATTTTTCACTCAAGCCTTACAACACATTCGGGGTAGACGCCAAAGCAGCTTATTTTACAGAAGTCCTTTCCCTCAAAGAGCTGAAAGGAGCCCTGAACTTTTCAGAAGAGCACCGCCTTCCGCTGCTCTTTATCGGCGGCGGCAGCAACATCCTCCTGACGGAAGATTTTAAAGGCCTGGCCGTAAAGCTCAGCCTGAAAGGAATTCATGAAGACCTGATCAGTGAAAATGAAGTGCTGGTTACCGTACAGGCCGGGGAAAACTGGCACGAACTGGTCGTATTCTGCCTGGAGAAAAATTACGGGGGACTTGAGAACCTTTCCCTGATTCCCGGCAATGTAGGGACATCACCGATGCAGAATATCGGGGCCTACGGCGTGGAAATCAAGGATACTTTCGTGAATTGCACCGTGCTGAACCTGGAAAACCTGCAGCTGGAAACCTTTAACCTGGAACAGTGCCGGTTCGGGTACCGCGATTCGGTATTCAAGCAGGAAGGAAAGGGAAAATATGTCATTCTTGAAGTGGCTTTCAGGCTGACCCGGAAAAACCATATCATCAGGACATCTTATGGCGCCATACAATCGGAACTGGACCAGTCCGGGATTATCGATCCTACCATACAGGATGTAGCGCGTGCCGTCATCAGCATCCGCCGGAGCAAACTTCCGGATCCGAAGAAAACCGGCAATGCGGGAAGCTTTTTTAAGAATCCCACCATCCCGCAGCAGCAGTTTGAGAACCTCCGGCAACAGTTCCCGGGCATTCCGGGCTACCCGAACGGCGATTTCGTGAAAGTCCCGGCTGGCTGGCTGATCGAACAGGCCGGCTGGAAAGGTAAGCAAATCGGAAATGCCGCTTCCCACGCGCTTCAGGCCCTTGTCATTATCAATGCCACCGGAAACGCTACCGGCAAAGAAATCTTTGACTTCTCCACCATGATCATCAGCTCCGTAAAAGAAAAATTCGGAATCGAGCTCGAAAGGGAGGTGAATATTATTTAAAAAAAACATCCATCAACTTTATTAACGCCCAGTACTTTAATAGAGTGGTCAATTCAAAAAACACCATATGAAAATTGCTATTCTCGGAGCCGGAAAAATGGGCTTGTCTTTTTCAAAATCATTTCTTAAGTATGAACTGATACAGCCTGAAAATCTTCATCTTATACTCAGAAACGAAAAGAGGATTCCTGAAATATCCGGGGAATTTCCGGACTCCAGAATTTCTGTTCTGGACCAGGTTACGGAATCGGATGCCGATGTTATCATTATTGCCGTAAAACCTCAGGACTTCCTGCACGTTGCCGGAAATATCCGGTTCCGGATGAAGGAAAACCAGCTGGTGCTGTCTATTATGGCAGGTATTACCATCGAAAAGATCCGGAAAGCCCTGCACCATCCTCTGGTGGTAAGGGCCATGCCCAATTCCCCAACGCTTCTCGGTATGGGAATTACCGGATATACCGCTGCAGAGGGAATTGCCTTCAGCCAGCTGATGAATATCGAAAGATTACTGAACTCCACCGGAAGATCCGTGTACCTGGAAGATGAAGATCTGCTGGATGGCGTTACCGCACTCTCCGGAAGCGGGCCGGCCTACTTCTACTATATTGTCGATGCCATGATCAGGGCGGGAGTCGAAATGGGAATACAGGAAAACCTGTCCCGGCTTTTTGTAAAGCAGACCATGCTGGGAGCCTACCACCTGATTAATAATTCCGATAAAAACCTGGAAGAACTTATCAGCGATGTGGCTTCAAAAGGAGGAACCACGGAAGCCGCCCTGAATACCTTTCAGGAAAACAGCCTCAAAGACATCCTGAAAAAAGGAATCCTGAGTGCGGAAAAGCGGGCCAGGGAACTGAATGGATAGTGTAACAAAAGCGCCCGCATGACCGGATTCCCGTATTATCTGCATTTATATGAACCGAAAAATACTCCGGAAACAGGCTGCCACCACTCATTCTTTTTATTCCGGAAAGCATTTTAAAATCCTTCTTTCTCTACATTTTAACAACAGCGAAGATGTAACCGCAGTTCAGATGCGGTATTTGAAATACGATAAGCATATTAATCTTTACCGGTAATATGCTTTTTATGGCTTGCTCCCCAGTCAGATAGAGCGTTGATGACTCCCTTTAACGACCTGCTGTACTCAGTAGGCCGGTATTCTATCACCACCGGAATATCCTCCGCGAATACCGTACGTTTCACCAGCAGGTTTTCTTCCAGCTTTTTCAGTTCGTTGGACAGCACTTTTGCTGAAATCCCCTTGACCGATCTCTGGATATCGTTAAATCGCGTATGTCCGCCCAAAGTTGCAATCATAACCCGGAGCGTCCACCTCCCGCCAAGAACATAGATGGCATCTTCGGTAGCGGATAAGCGATGGGCGCATTGCTGTGTGGAATATTGTAATGTATCGGATGGCATTTTCTATTGATTTTATAAGGCACTTACCTGAATGTTACTACTTACCTTTGGGAAACTACTAACATTCAGAAAGCAAATATACTTAATTTTGCTTTATAAATTTAAACATCCAAAAATGAATGTACAACATCAGCAAGTCCAAAAAAGCAATGAAGTAAAAGCGGACAAAGCAACAAAAATCATCTATTATATTACCACAGGAATTATTTCGGTATCAATGATACTTATCGGTTTCAAAACACTGGCGGATCCGGAAGTAAAGACAGGAATGGCACAATTAGGCTTTTCTGCCGATTTTTTCAGAATAGAACTGGGTATTACAAAAATAATCGGCGCGGCCCTGCTGTGGTTGCCTGTCCGGTTGCTGAAAGAGTTCTCCTATTTTGGTTTTGCCATTACATTCATCTCCGCCGCATTGGCCCACTTTACGGCTGGTGATCCTGCAGGCAGGACTCTTACAGCCATCGTTTTTCTCATTATTCTACTGATCTCCTATCTATACAATTATAAATTTCAATCTCTAAAAACAAGATAATACATCATGGGAAAAAAGATATTGCGTATTATATCAAGCCCGCGTGGCGAAGCATCCATTAGCAAACAATTGGGAAATGCGACTGTTGAAAAAATCAGGGAAAAATATCCGGACAGTATTTTTACAGAACGTAACATAGCCGTATATCATCCTCCGCATCTGGACGAATTATATACTTCGGCTATTTTCACGCCGCCTGAACAACGCACCCCTGAGCAATCGGATGCAATAATCTATTCAGACGGAGCAGTAGCAGAACTGCTCGGTGCCGACATCATCATAGTGGATGCTCCGCTGTATGAATTTGGCATTACCTCCACCCTGAAAGCCTATCTGGATCAGATCGCAAGAG
>NZ_CAJYMO010000174.1 GCF_913776365.1 uncultured Chryseobacterium sp.
ATTATGATATTTAGGTCATATTTTCAAAATGTTTCAATTTCAAAGCATGAAAATCAGGATGATTGAAACCTATTTCGCAGGTGTCAGAATCGATACGCCTGAAGACCTTAAGAAAACGAGAAAATTAATTTAATAATTTGATAATCTGATGATTTGAAAATTATGATATTTAGGTCATATTTTCAAAATGTTTCAATTTCAAAGCATGAAATCAGGATGATTGAAACCTATTTCGCAGGTGTCGGAATCGATACGCCTGAAGACCTGGAGAAAGCGAGAAAATTAATTTAATAATTTGATAATCTGCTGATTTGAAAATTATGGTATTTAGGTCATATTTTCAAATTGTTTCACTTTCAAAGCGTGAAAATCAGGATGATTGAAACCCATTTCGTAGGCGTCGGAATCGATACGCCTGAAGACCTGGAGAAAGCGATAAAATTAATTTAATAGTTTGATAATCTGCTGATTTGAAAATTATGATGTCCATGCCATATTTTCAAATTGTTTCACTTTCAGATTTTCAAATTAAAAAAGCCTTATATTTGAATTCATAAAAAGAATTAATGAAGAAATTACTGTTGGCATTTATTCTGCTTTGTTACCAAATCTGCTTGGCTCAGACAGCAAAAGAAATTATTGATAAAAATATTGAACTCTCCGGAGGTCTTACCAACTGGAAATTGCTGAATTCCGTTCTGCTTCAGGGAAAAGTGATCCTCGGAGTTAAGGATGAATACCCGATAAAGATTTTCCAGCAAAGGCCGAATCTTACTAAAACCGTCATCACCATCGGTGGAAAAGACACCGCTATTGAAGGTTTCGACGGTACAAAAGGCTATGCGATGAACTATGCGACCAATAAAATTCAGGAATACGCAGCTTACATTCCGGAAAGCTTTGATAACGATTTTATCGATTGGGAGAACAAGGGTTTTGAGGCGAAGTATCTCGGAAAGGAAAAACTCGGCAATATCTACTGCCATAAAGTAGAACTGACGAAAAACGTCAACAAAAATATTTATTACTTTGATACCCGGAGCTATATGCTGCTAAGGGAGATCAAGAAAGAGGAGACGCTGAACTATTCTGAGTACAGAAAGGTAGGAAACCTCTCAATGCCTTTCAGGATCGAATCCTCCAGTACAAAGAAGGACGGTGACTATGTCATGCTGCTGAACAGGATTGATACCAACAAGGTATTTCCTGCCAACACCTTTAAATTTTAAACAGATAATAAAAAGAGAATATGAAAAAAATGTTTTTACTGCTGCTTTCCTTCGTGGCATTTTTCAACAGCTGTGCGCAGAAGAAAAGCGAATCCTCCAGAGCAAAAACCAAAGAACTTATGGGAAAAACCATTTACGATTACACAGTACCGGCCCTGGAAGAGGGCAAAGAGATCAATTTTGCCGATTTTAAAGGAAAGAAAATCCTGATTGTCAATACAGCATCGGAATGCGGATTTACGCCACAATATGCCGATCTTGAAAAGGTATCGGAGGAATACAAAGACAAACTGGTTGTTGTAGGTTTCCCTGCGAACAACTTCGGAGGTCAGGAGCCCGGAACCAATAAAGAAATCGGGGCGTTCTGCCAGAAAAATTACGGGGTTACCTTTCCGCTGGCTGCAAAAGTTTCGGTAAAAGGCGATGATACGGCTCCAATCTTTAAATATTTAACGGAGAAAGAGCTGAATGGCGTTAAAAATACAACCATCCTTTGGAACTTCACCAAATTTTTAATTGATGAAAACGGAAAGCTGGTTGATTCTTTTGTAAGTACGACAAAACCTACGGATGAAGCGATTACGAAATATCTGAAATAACAATTTATTTAATGTAACGTTGCATCAATGTAACGATGTAACAATGTAACAATGTAACAACGTAACAATGTAACAATATAACAACGCTGAATATGAATTGCTATATTGTTACATTGCTATATTATTACATTATTGTATGGTTGCTTTTCTCCGCAAAACCGAAAATATTCCCCAGCTTGATGCTTGAATAGCCGTTGCTCTTGATTTTTGATGAATTGATCATCGCTTTGGCAAGGACATCCGTTGGTAAAGGTTTCTGGCTTTCCAGCAGACCGAGCCTGTTGGCAAATTTAATGATACGGCTTCCCATCACTTCTCCTGTCCTTTCAGAATCCTTTCTGTCCAGCATTCCCGGCTGAAAAATGGTGATTTTCTCAAAGTGAAGCTGCTTTACCGCTTCCTCCAGCTCACCTTTCATCCTCGAATAAAAAATTTTTGATTTCGGGTCTGCTCCGTACGAAGAGACCAGAATATAATCATCTACTTTATTTTCCTTAGCTGCTTTGGCAAATTCATACTGATAACCGAAATCCACTTTCTTTTGAGCTTCTTTACTGCCGGCCGCCTTCAACGTAGTGCCTAAGCAGGAAAATACAACGTCGCCACGGACTTCATTTTTCCATTCCTGCGGGTTGTCAAAGTCAACGATATGTACTTTTAACTTATCGTTCTGAATTTCAACAGGTTTTCTCACAAAAACTTTAATCTCATCGAAATCCTGATCCTGAAGCAGCCGATTGACCAAATCTTTTCCTGTAGCACCTGTGGCGCCAATAACCAAAGCTTTCATAATAAGTGAAATTTTAAATGGTGATATTTCTTTCTTAAATTTACTACATTTGGAGTGAATTAAAAAATATTACTTATTACTAATTACCCATTACTCATTATTTAAAATATGGATGCTAATGAAATTTTAGATTACTGTCTTGCGAAAAGAGGAGTTACCGAAAGCTTCCCTTTTGACAATGAAACGCTGGTGATGAAGGTAGGAACAAAAATGTTTTTGCTGATGTCGCTGGAAAGGCAGCCGCTGCAAATCAGTGTGAAAACCGATCCGGAATGGAGCACCGAGCTTCGTGAGCAATATCCGCAGATTACCGGAGCCTATCATATGAACAAGACCCATTGGAATTCTGTATCTCTTGACGGCTTAAAAAGTGATTTGATCGTTCAGATGATCGATCATTCGTATGAATTGATTTTTAAATCACTGACGAAAAAAGCGAAAGAGGAAATTGAAAATGCTTAGAAGTATTTATTTTACAAAAATAAAGGATTAAGTCTGCTGAACGGTGAATAATAATGATTTATATATGGTTGGAATATAAGCATTTAACATAATAATTTTTTTATAAAAGGGGAGTCGGTCTATTGCATGTACCACATTTTTTATTTTACTTTGAAGTGTTGAAACCGGATGCGCAAAAAGTCAAGACACAAATAAGTATTCATTAAAATTATTTCAAATGAAAAATTTAAAAAAATGATCCCGAAACGAACTTAAAACAGTAAAAGCAGGTCAGGTTTGGTTTGCTGATACTTCTTGTGGTATACAAGCCACCACTACTCAGAACTGGACTCCGGCGGAAGCAGATGCCTGGCGTGAAAGGCTGGAAGCAAATTACTGTAAACCTGCCTCACACTACGGACCCAGTGAAAATTTAGCTTAAAATTAATTTAAACAGGCACTTATGATTTAAACAAGATCATAAGTGCAATTTTATCATGAATATAAATCTTATGTATTCTTTTAAAAAAGCACTTGAGTTACTGATTTTATTTTGCAGCCTTTTATCGTATGCGCAGACGTACGAGCAAGATTCTTTACGGACTGAATGCATTTATCAGTTAAGAGCTAAATTAGATATTCGCACAGATAAAAGATATGAAGAACTGTTCTCATTACAGATATCCGACAGGCGGGCATTTTTTATAAGTACGGTACTGTTAAAAGGTGATTCGGTAATGGCTGATTCAGGAACGATGACAAATAATCCCGATGGAAGCATTACTCTAGGTTGGAAAAAAGGAACTTATATCCCAAAGACAAATTTATCATTCACCATTATACAATCAACTGAAAATGTACAGTTCTTTGATTCGGCTTTTATGTCATTACTCACCTATAAAGAGCCTGTAATAAAGAATTGGAAACTTACAGATGAAGTAAAGGTAATCAATACGATCAACTGTAAAAGAGCAGACGTTACCTTTAAAGGAAGAAACTGGATCGCTTGGTATGCACCGGAAATTCCTTTTCCTTACGGTCCTATGAAATTCAGCGGATTACCGGGATTAATTATCAAAATAACAGATGATAAAGGGGATTTTGATTTTGAGCTGGTAAAGTCCGTATCTGGTTCTACATTAAAAGGTAAATTAATAAACATTAAAAAAAGCAGATATACCAATGCCATAGAAACAACACAGGCAAAATTGAAACAGGCAAAAAGAAATGTTGAAAAGAATGCGGCCGGAGTAATGGCAAGCTATGGAACAACGGTAGTAAAAGGTCAGGAGATCCTACGGCAAAGGGAAAAAGAGAGAGAAGAAAACGAGAAATTTACAAATCCGCTGGAATTGGCTCCTTGAAAATCAGAACACAAATTTCTCTGTCAACCTTTTATCCTCATCCAATCTTTCAATCAGCTTTTCAAGCCCTTCAAATTTTATCTCATCATGAAGGAAATCCCGGAATTTTACAGTGATTTTTTCTTCGTAAATATCATCATTAAAATCAAGGATATATACTTCCACCGTCAGCTTTTCCCCATTAACGGTAGGATTCGTACCGACGCTCAGCATGCCTTTGTGCTGTTTTCCTTTAATAAAAACTTCCACGATATAAGCTCCTTTTTTCGGTAAGATTTTAATGGAATCGGTTTCTATATTGGCCGTCGGATAGCCGATGGTGCGTCCTATTTTTTTACCGTGTACCACCTTTCCGGAAACAGGGTAGGCGTATCCCAGCATTTCATTGGCCTTCATGATATCGCCTGCAGAAAGGGCATTCCGTATCTTGGTAGAGCTGATGTTGTTTTCATGGATGTTGATGGCTTCCATCTGTTCCACCTCAAAATCCAGTTCTTTTGACAGCTTCTGCAGCAATTCGAAATTACCGCTTTTATCTTTGCCGAATGAATGGTCGTATCCGATGATCAGGTATTTTACATTCAGCTGTCCGATCAGAATCTTACGTACAAATTCTTCTCCTGTCAGGTTCCGGAATTCCTCATCGAACTCTTTCAGAAAAAGATTGGCGATCCCGTACCTTTCCATAAGATGCTGTTTCTCGTGTATGGTATTGAGTAGCTTCAGGTTTCCGTCCGGATTGAAAACAAACCTCGGATGTGGCCAGAACGTAAGGATTGCCGTTTCCAGGTTATTTCGTGCCCCAACGGCGTTCAGCTCATCGATAATGCTTTTATGGCCGAGATGAACCCCGTCAAACATGCCCAGGGAAAGGGCTAAAGGTTTTTGAGATGAATACTCTGTAAAATTTCTGAAAACTTTCAAAACGGAAAAATTTGAATGCAAATATAGATATAATGTAACGATCTATCAATATAACAATGTATCAATAATTTTAATAGTATTATTGTTATATCGGTAAATTGCTGTATTGTTACATTGCTTGAAAAGTATGATAAAAATCTTTTTTTTACCAATTGTCGGTTGGTGAAGAATCATTATATTTGCACCAAGAAAAAATTTAGCAATGGCAAACCAAATTAAAGGTAAAATTTCTCAAATTATTGGTCCGGTAATCGACGTTGTCTTTACTGATGTGGAAGCAGTTCCAAGCATCTATGACGCGTTGGAAATTACAAAAGGAAACGGTGAAAAGGTAGTTCTGGAAGTAGAGCAACATATCGGCGAGGATACGGTAAGATGTATCGCAATGGATGCTACAGACGGTCTTCAGAGAGGGCAGGAGGTAACAGGATACGGAAATCCTATTATGATGCCAATCGGGGAGGCAGTAAACGGAAGACTTTTCAACGTGGTTGGTGATGCTATCGACGGACTTCAGAATATTTCTAAGGATGGCGGTCTTCCTATTCACAGACCGGCTCCTAAATTTGATCAGCTTTCAACTTCTGCAGAAGTTTTATTTACAGGGATTAAAGTAATCGACCTGGTTGAGCCTTACGCAAAAGGAGGTAAGATCGGTTTGTTCGGTGGTGCCGGTGTAGGTAAAACAGTATTGATCCAGGAGTTGATTAACAATATTGCAAAAGGACACGGAGGTCTTTCGGTTTTCGCCGGTGTAGGGGAAAGAACGAGAGAAGGAAATGACCTTTTGAGAGAGATGCTGGAATCAGGAATCATCAAGTATGGTGACGATTTCATGCACTCTATGGAAAACGGAGGCTGGGACCTTTCAAAAGTGGACTTGGAAGCCATGAAAGATTCTAAAGCAGCATTCGTTTTCGGACAGATGAACGAGCCACCTGGTGCAAGAGCGAGAGTAGCCCTTTCCGGTCTTACGCTGGCTGAATATTACAGAGACGGTGGAGAAAGCGGACAGGGAAGAGACGTTCTTTTCTTCGTAGACAATATCTTCCGTTTCACCCAGGCAGGTTCTGAGGTATCTGCACTTCTTGGACGTATGCCTTCTGCCGTAGGTTACCAGCCTACCCTTGCTTCTGAGATGGGAGCCATGCAGGAAAGGATTACATCCACTAAAAACGGTTCCATTACTTCCGTACAGGCGGTGTACGTACCTGCGGATGACTTAACTGACCCGGCTCCGGCAACAACGTTTGCCCACCTGGATGCTACTACGGTACTGGACAGAAAAATTGCCTCACTGGGTATTTATCCTGCAGTAGATCCGTTGGCTTCCACTTCAAGAATCCTGGCTCCGGAAATCATTGGTGATGAACATTATGACTGCGCGCAGAGAGTGAAAGAGATCCTTCAGCGATACAAAGCCCTTCAGGATATCATTGCCATTCTGGGTATGGAAGAACTTTCAGAAGAAGATAAATCTGTCGTATACCGTGCTAGAAAAGTTCAGAGATTCCTTTCTCAGCCGTTCCACGTAGCAGAACAGTTTACAGGGATCCCGGGATCATTGGTAGATATCAAAGATACCATCAAAGGATTCAACATGATCATGGATGGTGAACTGGATCATTTACCGGAAGCTGCTTTCAACCTGAAAGGAACCATTGAAGAAGCTATAGAAGCCGGACAAAAAATGTTAGCTGATAACGCATAATAACGCTCAGTGCTGATAGCCGGTGCTGTTAGCCAAAAGCCAAAAGCAATTAAAATGAATATAAAAATTTTAACACCAGAATACGTAGTTTTTGAAGGCGAAGTAGATTCTGTATTGCTGCCGGGGAAAAATGGTGGATTCCACATCATGACCAACCACGCAGGTATTGTTTCTTCTCTAGTAGGAGGTGATGTTAAGCTCTATGCCAGATCTATTGATGAAGCATATGCCAAATATTTCACCAAAGAAAATGAGAAAGATTCGGTTTTTTCTTATCCTATCAAAAGCGGTGTTGTAGAATTTAATCATAATAAAGGAATTATCCTTTGTGAATAATTAAAGGAAGAGCTAAATATATTTTCAAAAAAGTGTAACTTTGGTTACACTTTTTTTATGTCCTTTAGATTCTGATGGTATGAAGAGAAGTTTATGTATCCTGTTTGCGCTCCTGGGTATTCTGATGCATGCGCAGACGGTAAAAGTAAAAAGAGGAGTCGTCACTTTAGAAGGTATTCATGTGGCCAAAGTGTCTGGTAAGTCGAACGTATATACCTTTATGGACCTTAAAGAAACGCCCATGTATACGGTAGAATTTGTTGACAAAAGCATTGTCGACTCGGTCCGCGATAGCTATATCCGGCTGAACAGGATATACAACCAGGATAAAACCCTGGACCTTGACTATATTTCACCCTCGGCATTTTCAGGAGAAGAAAAATCAGCAGCTTATACCTGCGTCAAGGCACTTAAAATCATTGATGAGCGGGGAATCAACATCAAAAACCTGGATGAGCTGTTCAAGAACAACCCCAAGAGAAAGTTGGATGCCAAAACCAAAGATGCCTATACGACCAGAACCAGGATTGACAGGCTCAATATTACCGTCAATACGGTTGGCGAAATTCTCAGCAACGGTATTCCGGTGGGATACTTTACCAACTTACCGGTGAGTTTCGGTTCCGACGATACGGTGACCGATAAATCCTTTGTTGACATCGAAATCTACGACGCCAAAAGCAAATACATCGGAAAGTATATCACGACCACCAAGCAGATCAAATCCGCGGGTGGCAAAACCTTTACTTTGTACAGAGAATTGTCAGGACGTGCTTCCTTACTAAAGTTTCCAACCTACAAAGCCATCGCAGAACGTATGGCCATTATGGATCCAAACTTTATCAAAGTCCAGGAAAAAGTCCAGGTAGGCGAAGTGGTGAAAGATGGTGTGGAAAAATAAAATCCAAAAACAGGTTAGATATATAAGAGAGGTGCCTATACTTTCTTTTAAAGCAGAAGAATTTTCAACACTTGACTCCATATTATCAAGAAAATCTCTGATCAACATATTCAACATGTTGAATATAAACAACTTATAAACTGACTTGGCCCTATAAAGTCAGGATAACCCCGTTTTCTTTCAGCTGCTGTATCGGTTTTGAGAACCAGAACAGCTCAAAATTGTCAAAATCTTCTTCAAAATTATTCTTCAGCTGCTGCAGCGTTATTTTTCCGGCATTTTCTATGAAACCTGCTTTCAGTGTACTCAGAAGCCATTCTGCATGGTCCTGATCCAGTTCAATGCTGACAATATTGGTTTTTAAATGCGCTGTAATTTTCGTGTACGGGTATTCGTGCTTCTTTTTTATTTTTACGCGATTCTCAGCGATTACGTTTTGGGTTAAAAACACGATTTTAGCGTTTGGCTTAAATGTAAAATCTTCATCATCCAATAAAGCGTCATGAATGAAATCCGGATGAACGGTGGTTTTTGGAATTTTAAACTCAAACCACTCTTGTAACGGCAATTCAAAGTTAATACCGTGCATATAGTTGAACAGTGATTTTTTCAATCCAAAACTGAATTTGCCATGATCGATTCCTGTGGTATCGGTAAAATCGATATCGTTATTGGCAAACAGGATGTCCTGCTTTTTCGGAATTACACCGAATGCTTCAGGGTTCAGTCCGACAGGTGAGTGGGCAGTCATCGCAAACTGGTGCCAGAATCCGCTCTGAAGAATTCCCATTTCAAAAAGCTGGCGCACCATCTCCAGTGAGTCTACAGTCTCCTGAACGGTTTGTGTGGGGTAACCGTACATCAGATACGCATGGATCATGATACCTGATTCCGTGAAATTGCGGGTCACTTTTGCCACCTGCTCAACCGAAATACCTTTGTCGATCAGTTTCAGGAGCCGGTCGCTGGCAACTTCCAGCCCGCCGGAAACCGCTACGCAGCCTGAAAGCTTGAGGAGAAAACATAAATCCCGGGTAAAGCTTTTTTCAAAGCGGATGTTGGTCCACCAGGTAACGACAAGTTTCCGGCGCAGGATTTCCAGGGCTACCTCACGCATCAGTGCGGGCGGAGCCGCCTCGTCAACAAAATGGAATCCGGTTTCTCCGGTTGTCAGGATCAGTTCTTCCATGCGGTCCACCAGTATTCTTGCGGAAACAGGCTCGTAGATTTTAATATAGTCAAGGGAAATATCGCAGAAAGTGCATTTCCCCCAGTAACATCCATGTGCCATGGTGAGCTTGTTCCACCGGCCGTCACTCCAGAGGCTGTGCATGGGATTCGCGATTTCAATCACGGATATATATTGATCCAAGAGAAGGTCGGAATAGTCGGGGGTTCCGATATCTGCCTGCTTGTAATCGGGTTTCGATGCGTTGTTTTTATAAATTACCTTATCATTTTCCAGCAGAAATGTCCTTTTAAATTCTGTTGATCCGGTAGAGATATGGTTGTACAGCATTTCCAGCGGGACCTCACCGTCATCCAATGTAATAAAATCAAAAAAGGCAAAAACCCTGGAATCCTTTATCTCACGCAGTTCGGTATTAGGGAAACCTCCGCCCATAGCGGTTTTGATGTGGGGGAATTTTTTCTTGATCAGTCCCGCACACCGGAATGCCGAATACAAATTCCCGGGAAAAGGAACTGAAAAGCAAACCAGCCCGGGCTGTACGGCTTGCAGTTTTTCTTCCAGGATTTTCAGTGTGATATCATCGATAAACGTTGTCGGCC
Organism: uncultured Chryseobacterium sp.; assembly: GCF_913776365.1. Taxonomy (GTDB): domain Bacteria; phylum Bacteroidota; class Bacteroidia; order Flavobacteriales; family Weeksellaceae; genus Chryseobacterium. The sequence continues at coordinate 10,087 of NZ_CAJYMO010000174.1, forward strand.
CCGATAGCTTATCATATAATTCATCAAAAGAATTGGCACTTTTGCCCAGCCTTTCCGCATATCTGCTGAAACCGAAATCAGGATCGGTTACTTCTACCAGATAATCCGAAAGATCCTCCAGATAAAGGGTTGCCAGATGCTTGGCTTTATCCTGCAATCCCATATTTCCAAAAGCGAATTCCATATCATCCAGTTGATTGAAGCGGGAAGCTTCGGGCAGGAAATTCATGGAACAGATCTGCCTGGCCAGTGTCGGAACTGCTCCCTGGAGAAAGGAAATCACCTGGTCAATGGTTCGTATGTACTCATTTCTTAAGGCAAAAATCCTTTGAGCATTTTCTGAAAGTACAGCAGCCTCAGGCGTTTCATCGAAGATCCTCTGCAGCCCGCGTTTTGAAAACAGCTCCAGAATAACCTCGATACCCAGATCCGCCTGGAAAGCTGAAATATTTTTGGTATTCAGGAATCCTTTGATGTAGGCCGTTGCCGGATAGGGTGTATTGAGCTGGGTAAAAGGCGGAGTAATGAGGAGCAGGTCTTTCAACAGAAATTTTTTGCAAATTTACGACTTAAATTTTAGAGAAGGTTTAAAACTGTACAAAAGTTAGGCATCTGAATACAGCATTGCAGAGTGGCAAAACTTATTTTGCGGGCAGCGGTAAGATTAAAGGAAAAATTAATAAATTCACGGAATGAAAAAGATCTTCCGACCCGTAATGGTTATGCTGACTGCCTGTACGGCCTCTTTTCAGG
>NZ_CAJYMO010000175.1 GCF_913776365.1 uncultured Chryseobacterium sp.
ACGGCTGCCGTTACAAAAGTGAAAAGGCTTACCAGTTTTCCCACTTTGGTATCCCAATAATAGGTATCCTGCGGTTCAACACGGATGATGGATACATTCGGATCATCTTTTCCATCTTCAAACCAGGCTTTTGCCATTGGCGACCATTTGTCTTCGATAGTAGAACGGTCCTTATAAATGGTAGCCGTTCCGTATACGGACAGGTACTGGTAATCGCTGTTATTCATGAAAAACAACTGAACCCTTTTATCCTCTTTGATTTCGAAATTTTTATTGCTGGTATCACTGCTGATAAACCATAGATTACCATCCTGATCAGTTTCCTGTAAAGACATCGGACGTGTATTGATCGGAAGCTTGTCCAGTTCTGTACAGAACATACAGATTTTAGCGCTTTCTGATAAATCCTTGATCTTTTTAACGGCATCCTGATGGGTAAGATTTTCTGTTGACATAATATTATATTTTAGTGATTAATTTTTCAGTGATCGTTCGTTGAAGTACATCTACCCATTCAAAAACCCTACCATAACACAAATCACGGAATGAAAAAACAGGATAACGGAAATCCGGTTTAATAACCGGCTGATACTCTTTATTCTTATTCTGTAAACACCAGCTGTACTTTATTTTTTTTCAACAGGAGAAAACCTTTCATGAAACCACAGAAGACCGAAAAGGTAAAACGAATGCAGCAGCTGGGATTCAATGGCCGGCCAGTTTTCTATGGAACAGCTTCCCAGCACCAGGATACTCATTAATGCCAGTGCCGCATAAATCGTCAGCCTGATCCTGTAGCGGATCAGCAACAGAATTCCGATTGCTGCTTCGGCAAAAGGAAGCAGGTAGCCGAAAGGGATGAGCAAAGATTCGGGAATCACGGATTTCTCCATGGTAGTAACCATCCAATCGCTGAACGCCCGGAGCTTGGGAAGCCGTACCAGTCCGTGGCCGAGAAGGGAAACAGCAACCGGCAGCCGCGCAAAGAAAAAAGCAGTAGCAAAATCTTTCATTGTTTCTTTTTTAAGTGTTCCTGAAGGTTTAAAAAGCAATATGCTTACCACACCCCGGAAGTATTGCATAAAGGGCAGGACCGGCACTCGTCCATCCTGTTTTTACCTGCCCTTCGCTTATATCGGGAAGAACAAACGGGACCAGGCGATCCCTGGAGTTCCGTATCGGTTACAGGAAATCCTTTGGCCCCATAAAAGAAAGGACATCCAAGTCCGTTGATTTACTTATCTAAATTTTGTACTTCTGCAGGTAATTGATAATCCCGATGACATCATCATTTCCGAAACCCGCATCATGAGCCGACTGATAAGTCCTGATCAGGGTTTCAGACAATGGGAGGTCAGCACCGGCATTTCTGGCCAGCAGAACATCTTTCAGCATCAGGTCGAGGGCGAAAGCAGGATCATACTGATCTTGTACCAGAAGAGGCGTCTTCACCTTGGTTGCTCCGCTGCCACTTGCGCTTTCATTGATGATTTCCAGCATTTCCTGTCTTCCGATTCCCAGTTTATCAGACAGGATGATGGTTTCAGCAAGTCCCTGGTAGAGTGTTGACAGGAAATAATTGACCGACAGTTTAGCAGCAATCCCTTTTCCGTTTTCCCCCAGATGACGGATGCTCTTCCCCAGTTTCTGCAGATAAGGCAGTGCCCGCTGCAGGTCTTTATCCTCGCCGCCTGCCATAATAATCAGTGTTCCTTCCGCTGCCGGCACCGTGCTTCCGGCTACCGGAGCATCAATAAAACCGGCTTCCTTGATTTTTACCGCGGCCGAAATTTCTTTACTCGCTTCAGGAGAAACTGTACTCATATCAATAAAAAGTTTTCCTTCGAGCTTCTGTTTCAGGATTTCCTCATATACAGCATGTAAAGCCCGGTCATCCGTAAGCATCGTAAAAATGATATCACTGCCTGCAATCAGATCCGGGATGCCGGAATATACGGTGGATTGCAGTTTGAAAGCTTCTGCCTTTTCGGCAGTACGGTTGAATACGGAAAGCGGAAATCCCGCTTTTTCAAGATTTTTCGCCATCGGATATCCCATATTCCCTAATCCGATAAATCCTAATTTTTCTTCGTTCATGATTTGAATATTAATCTGATAAATTTCAGTATTTCGCTGACCTGCCGCACTAGATGCTTTTCAGTTTCTTCATAAACTGCCCGATGGACGGTCTGAGCTCCTCAAATAGAGGATGGCCTTTCTGCGTAATCATCACCTCCGTAAAAAGCTTGAGACCCAATGCAAATTCATGGGCAGTCTGTTCATCATCAAAAATATTTTTGGTTTTCACCCGTTCAAAAATCTCGAAAAGATCATCATGATTGCTGAAAGTGAAAGACAATTTTTTACTGCCTTCCGTACCGTCTTTCAGGGAGACCTCCCGGAGGTCCAGCTGATAGTGATTGTTCCGTTTTTCCATAAGTATCAATTAAAACAGCAGCAGAACTTCGTGTACCACCTTGTTCTTTATGTAAATTTCGGAATTTTGTCCAAATATCGTGCATGGTATCCCACAAAATTTTCGGATCGTGAAAAACCCGCCGGTAACGGAGAAAAATGCGCCGGAATTTTTTTTACTCATAAATCTTACGGATTTTTGCAAAAAAAATATGAAGATCATCGATATTGAAAAATGGAACAGAAAGGAACATTTTCATTTTTTTTCCAATATGGCAAGCCCGTATTTCGGGTTTACCACGGAAGTAGACTGCACCCGGATGTATGAACAAGCAAAAGACCTGGGCCGCTCTTTCTTCGCTGCCTATATGCATGCTTCCATGGCTGCGGTGAACAGGGTGGATGAGATGAAGCTGCGTATTCTTGATGGCCAGGTGGTCTTATATGATACCGTTAATGCAGGAACCACCATCGGAAGGGCGGACGGAACTTTCGGATTTGCCTATATTCCGTTTTCAGAGGATTTCCATACTTTTAATGAGGTGCTTCAGCAGGAAATACAAGAAGTACGGAATTCCACGGGACTGCGGATGAACAACGGGGAACTGGGAAAAAACCTGATCCGGCATTCTACAATTCCCTGGAACTCATTTTCAGCATTGCTGCATCCGACCCCGCTCGATAAAACGGAATCCGTACCTAAAATTACTTTCGGAAAATTCAGCATCAGGGACCGGAGGAAATTCCTACCGGTTTCCGTGGAAGCACATCACGGACTGGCAGACGGTTTCCATCTGTCGAAATACCTCGGGGAATTTCAGGAATTGCTGAACCGGTAAATATGTTCCTTTATCAATGGCCGTTTTTCCTGCTGGCACCCTGTATCCGTTATCAGATCTCCTGCATGAAAAAGTAAATACAGAAAAATATTATCCCATAATGATATAATAAAAAACTGGAATTGAAAGGATATCGTATCAGATCGATCATCCATATGCAGGAGCAGAAGATTACAATTTATGATTAGTGTGAATTAAAGCCCTTTCCCAGACGCTCCTGTTACCTGCAATTTTCTGCTGAAGCTTGATGATATGCCCTGTCCGCAAAAAATAAATCACTTTTTTGATACTATTGATTAGAATCATAAAAAGAGACCTGGTAAAACTCTAGTTTTGTTCTCAGAGATTTGAAATACGGAAGATCCCTGTACCCAGGGGACGGAAGTATTGAAAAAAGGCCGGCGTGGTATGTATGTGGTATTTCGATTGGATGAAATTCTGATCATTTTTTATTTCTTTGCTTTTACGTAAAAAATAAATTGCCATTATTTTGATGATATTTTTAGCTAAAGAGCCAAAATAACGAAAAATGTAAATACTACCAGAGCAGACCTATTTTAGAAAATAATAAAATAGTAAGCATTCGATAACAGGCTTCATAAAAATGAGCATTGAAACTCTGCCATGAAGTAGTATGTGAGGAATGAAATAATGCTGGCGCTTATTATATTATTATAAAAGCAACAGAAATTAGTAGAGTTGAGAAAATATTATGAAAAACGAAAAGACCGAATTCAATTTAGAAGATGTAAACCAGAAGATTTTTGTACAGGACGAAATCCTGGCTTTGGCAAAAGATAATTCTCCGAGGCTGTTAAGCAAGTTCAGGCTGGTAGACCCCGAATTTTTTAATAAACTGTCTGCCATTCAGCCCAATCTTAAAAATTCTGAACTGATTTTTTGCATCTATCTGAAACTCAATTTAACCACCAAGGAAATTGCAACGTACACTTTCGTTACTCCGAAAGCCATACAGAACCGCAAAAACAGGCTGAGGAAAAAATTGAGTATAGCGTCAACAGTTGATATTTACAAGTGGTTTAATGATCTTTAAACCACCTTTTTTTTAACAGGACCGGTATTTTATTTCACAGGAAGAAGTTGACAAGCGCTGCTGAACTGCTGATGAAATACCGGTTTTGGCTGTCTGGAAACTCCATTTTTTATACTGCGATCCGTTGATCAGAGCCTATCCGGTCATGATCATAGAAAAACAGGATAAGCATTATCCAATATTATTGGCTACAAAAATTCCGGATCCGGGATTCTATAACTACATTTGCATCAGTTAAAAAGCAGGAATCAGATCCTGTGTTTAAATGATACACAATGAAAATAGAAATCTGGTCGGATGTTATGTGCCCGTTTTGCTATATCGGGAAAAAGAATTTTGAAAAAGCACTGGAACACCTGCCTTTCAGAGACGAGGTGGAAGTAGAATGGAAAAGCTATCAGCTGGATCCTTCACTGGATCCCGATCAAACAATCAATACATTTGCCTATTTCAGGGAAAAGAAAGGGATCGTGGAAGCACAGGCCGATGGGATGCTTAACCAGGTTACGGATATGGGGAAAAATGCGGGGATTGATTTCAGGTTCGACACAACACTGATCACAAACACTTACCCGGCCCACAGGATCCTTCATCTGTCCAAGAAATACGGAAAGTCCGGTGAAATGGAAGAAGCTCTTTTCCGGGCCCATTTTACTGACGGGAAAAATGTGGCGGATCCTCAGGTTCTGGTTTCGCTGGCCAAAGCAGCAGGCATCAGTGAAAATGAAGCTGTGCAGGCGCTGGATACCGGCCGTTTTGATGACGATATTCAAAAGGATATTGCAGCAGCTCAGCATTACGGAGTTCCAGGAGTGCCTTTTTTTATTCTTAATGGAAAATATGCCATTTCAGGAGCACAGCCTGCAGACCTTTTTGCCGACGCATTGCTGCAGACCTACGGGGAAACCGTATCCGTCATCAGAAAACAGGATGACGGCAGCAACCTGTCCTGTGATGACAGGGGTTGCAGCATATGAATGGAATCCTTACTTTTGGACCCATCTAATTCATATTCTTTTCTATGATCACAATAAACGGCGGACAGCAGTTTGCCTTGGATAATACCCTTTTTGTTTTTGCTCTGGATTCGGAAGCAGGCAGCATCTTTAATGACAAGAACAAACTCATTACCGGTATCGGAAAAGTGAATGCTGCCATCGGACTTACACGGGAAATCCAGCGAAGCAGGCCGGAACTTATCATCAACCTGGGTTCTGCCGGAAGCAGCAGTTTTCAGAAAGGGGAAGTGGTCTGCTGCACCCAGTTCATCCAGCGGGACATGGATGTGCGCGGACTCGGTTTCAGCCTTTATGAGACACCGCTCTCCGGGATCCCGCCTGTGCTGGAATATGGACTGGCAAAAGAAGGACTTCCCCGGGGAATCTGCGGAAGCGGTGACAGTTTCGAGATGAACCACTCCGAAACGGATTATACTATTGTGGATATGGAAGCCTATCCGCTGGCTCTTATTGCCATGAAGGAGAAAATTCCTTTCCTGTGCCTGAAATATATTTCCGATGATGCCGGAAGCGGGGCTGCAGATGACTGGACGGTTCAGGTACATCTGGCAGCGGAAGCATTCAGCCGCATCTTATTCACTATTATTTAATAAAATATGACATCACCAACCATCCGCAGTGCAACACCGGAAGACCTGCCCGTCCTGCAGCACCTGGGAAGGCAGACTTTTTACGAAACCTTTGCCGCCAGTAATACGGAAAAGGCTATGCAGAGATATCTTGATGAAAGTTTCTCAGCGGAAAAGCTGCTGAAAGAACTGGAAAACAGCGGTTCCCTCTTTTTTTTGGCCTGTGACCAGACTGATACCGTAGGCTATCTGAAAATAAATACCGGAAGCGCCCAGACCGAACTTCAGGACGAATACTCCCTGGAAATTGAGCGGATTTATGTAAAAAAAGCTTACCACGGCCATAAAATAGGACAACTCCTGTATGAGAAAGCATTGGAAACAGCTCTTGACCGGAAAAAGAAATACCTGTGGCTGGGCGTTTGGGAAGAAAATCACAGAGCACTGGCTTTTTACAGGAAAAATGGCTTTACGGAGTTCGGCAAACATCTGTTCCGGCTGGGAAATGAGGAACAAACCGACCTGATGATGAGGAAAGAGCTGTAACCGATGATCTGAAGATGGCATTTGCCTGAAATTTCCTGTTGTCTGTCTAAAGACGTGTCTCCTCACTTAATGATGCTGAAAACTTCAGCAATCTGCCTGATTTGCTCCAGGCAATCCCATTACTGTCATTACATCTCGTAAATTTCAGCGTCGGTAAACACATAAAATTTACCGTTTTTAGGTGTATTTTTAGTATCAAGCCCGGTAAACTCACTGAAAGCAGGTAAAAGGAGCTGCTTGGCCGTTACAACGAAACAGGGAAGCCTGATTTTTTTTACCGGTGAACTGATGATAAATCCCGGATGGATGTGGCCGGTAATCTGCAGCTTGGGCAGTTTTTTCTCATAATCGTGCACCAGCACGAAATGATCGGTTTCAAAGACTTTTGATCTTGCGCTCAGGCAGAGTTTGGCTTCCAGCTTTTTGGAGAGCCGGTCATGGTTTCCTTCAACCAGGTGGAACCGCAGCCCGGGATACTGGCTTTTCCAGCTGCAGAATTCATCCACATCCGAGTTATCCCCTGCATGAAGAAGATCACCCACCACAATGAATTGTTCGGGCTTGAAATATTCAATCAGGATGGAAAGCCGCTCCAGGTCATTCTTCATGATCTGATTGGCCAGTGCGATCCCGTTTTTCCGGAAATGGGCAGTCTTTCCTATATGAAGATCCGATAGGACAAGTGCTTTCTGATCTTCCCAGAACAAAGCCCTTTGGTTGGTTAAAATAAAAGTCTCGTTATGAAGGGTGATGGAGTGGGTTGCAATTTTCATTATTCTAATTCTCATTCATTGACCTACGAACCTACGGGATTGTCATCATCGGCAGGTACATCCGCTTTTAAAGGTCGAAAGCTTTCGCTGTACATTACTTATTTCAGCATCACTACTTACTTTATTTTACTTTTTTCGCCTGCTGGATCAGCTTCTGTATCCTCGAATCCAGGTCTTCGCTGGAAAGCGTCTGCCGTAAAGAATCTACTTTAATCGGGAAACTGAGCGGTGTAAAAGTATTTGCAAATTTGAGGATTATTTTTGACTTTTCAATCCTTTTGAAAGCTTCCACCAGCCGTTGCTCCTGAAGCTGGGCATTGAAAACTTCGGTATACGACTGCCGGACCAGGAAATTATTCGGATCATAGTCTTCCAGGACTTTAAAAATAAGCCCTGCCGAACTCTGCAGCGATTTGTTGGAACGTTGTTTTCCCGGAAAATTCTGGACTACCATCCCGGAGATTACCGCGATATCCCTGAATTTCCTTCTGGCCATTTCCGCAGAATTGATGCTGGATATCACATCGGTCATCAGGTTCTCCCGGGTCAGGATCCGGTGGAGGTTTTCCTCATTCAGCGGAATTTCCTTATCACTGAACAATTCAAATCCGTAATCGTTCATTGCCATAGAAAATGAAATCGGGGCCAGCTTGGAAATCCGGTAGGCGACCAGTGCTGCCATCACTTCATGCACCAGCCTTCCTTCAAACGGATACATGAATAAATGATAGCCTTCACGGTTTTTGATCATTTCCACCAGGAATTCATCCTCATGGGGAATATGGGACCGTTCTTCCTGGTTGGCAAGGAGAGGATGCAGGAACTTAAGTTCTTTCTCAGAAGCTTTGGGATTCAGGGCACCGGATAATTTTTCACGCAGGTAATGACCCAGATTGGTACTCAGGGGCAGCCTTCCGCCAAGATAGCTCGGGGCAAAGGCTTTTCCCTTGGCGGTCCGTACAAAAACGGTCATGTCTTTGATCATGGCTACTTCAAGCACCCGTCCGGCCAGTATAAATTTGTCTTCTTTTTTTAACCTTGAAATAAAATATTCCTCCACCATACCGATATAACCTCCGGAAATAAACTTTACCTTCAGCATGGCGTCACTTACGATAACCCCCATATTCATGCGGTGCAGCATGGCAATCTTCCTGGACGTGACTTTATAGATGCCCTCTTCATCAATAACCACTTTATAGAATTCCTCATAGCTTTTCAGGGCTTTTCCGCCAATAGTCAGGAAATCAAGCATGCCCTGCCATTCTTCATCCGTCATATCCCGGAACGCAAACGTTTCTTTGATCCGCGGATACATTTCCTCCGGCCGGAATCCGTCACCGACGGCCAGGGTCATCATGAACTGTACCAGGACGTCAAAGCAAAGGACCTGCGGATCCCTTGGTTCGATCACATTATTTTTAACCGCCTCCTTTAAAGCAGAAACTTCAATCAGTTCCAGGGAATGGGTAGGTACGCAGTAAATTTTTGAAAGTTCGAAAGGAGAGTGGCCGCTGCGTCCTGCCCGCTGAAGGAACCGCGCCACACCTTTGGCTGACCCGATCTGAATCACGGTATCCACCGGCTTGAAATCGATGCCCAGATCCAGGGAAGAAGTGGAAACCACAGCTTTCAGCTTTCCTGAACTTAAATTCTCTTCAATCCATATCCTCAGGTGGGCATCAATGGAACTGTGGTGAATGGCGATCTGCCCGGCAAAATCAGGATAGGCATTCAGCAGCAGCTGATACCACATTTCGCTCTGGCTCCGGGTGTTGGTAAAAACGATGGTGGACTGGGAATTTAAGATAATCGGGACTACCTTATCGGCCAGCTTGTGACCCAGATGTCCGGCCCAGGGAAGAATTTCCACTTCATCGGGAAACACCGGGATGATCTCGATCTTTTTCTTTTCTTTGGCGGTAACCGTCGTGTTTTTTATACCGTACGGAATCAGTACTTACATCGCTTCGTCAAGGTTTCCGATCGTTGCGGTAATTCCCCAGATCTTAAGCTTAGGCACATATTTTCTGAGCTGTGCAACGCCCAGCTCGATCATGACGCCGCGCTTGGAACCCAGCAGTTCGTGCCATTCATCAATAACAATGGTCTGGAGGTGCTCAAAGAACCGCTGGTGTTTTTTCTGTCCCAGCAGCAGATGGAGGCTTTCAGGTGTGGCTACCAGTATTTCCGGCATATTTTTTACCTGTTGCTGGCGGACTTTGGGGTCTGTGTCCCCATTTCTTACTCCTACCAGCCAGTCGAGACCGATCTCGTCAATAGCCTCCTGCATGGCTTTGGCAATATCCTTTGAGAGCGAGCGCAATGGCGTGATCCAGATCATTTTCAGCCCTTTACGGTACTTTTCGGGCCGGTTCAGGAAATCACAGATCATGGCGAGGAAAACGGAATAGGTTTTTCCGAATCCCGTAGGGGCAATCACCATTCCGCTGTATCCGTTTCCGAATTTGCGCCAGGTTTCTGCCTGGAATTTAAAAGGGGAAATCCCTTTATCTGCCATCCAGTTGCGGATGACACCGAATCCGTTGCTGTCTTCAAATGCTGCCAAATTAT
>NZ_CAJYMO010000176.1 GCF_913776365.1 uncultured Chryseobacterium sp.
GGAGCGCCTGCTGTCGCCGGGTCCCAGCTTTACCGAAGTACACGGAATGATCGCCTGGTCGGAGGAAGTCGGTGATCCGTAAGTAGTCCTGCCTATTTCCAGTCCTGCTTTTACAAACGGATGATCCAGAGCTATTTTTGAGGAATTTAACCGGAATGACCTCGCCGTTAAAACCGATTTCATCTGGGACTGAATGATTTCGAAGACTTCCCTGTTGGAATATTCGTCCGTCACCCTCACATCCAGCGTGAAAGTACACGATTCCGGAACGACGTTGTGCTGGATTCCTGCATGAATGCCTGAAAGCGTCACCTTAACTTCACCCAGATAGTCGGAAACTTTGGGGAATTTAAAGTTTAAAATATGCTGCAGGTCTTCCATGCATTTTACAATGGAATTATCATTGTTCGGATGAGCGGCATGGGAAGGTGTTCCTTTCATTTCCCCGTCGATTACCAGCAGACCTTTTTCTGCAATGGCCAGATTCATCTGGGTCGGTTCTCCTACGATAGCGAGTTCTATATTCGGAAGTTGCGGGAATAAGGCTTCTATACCGTCAAAACCGGATATTTCTTCTTCAGCGGTGAGAGCGATGATCAGATTATACTGTAAATCTTCTCTGTCATAAAAGTATAAAAAAACCTGCGCCATCGAAACCAGGGAGGCTCCTGCATCATTGCTTCCCAACCCGAATAATTTCCCGTCTTTTTCAATGGGTAAAAACGGATCCAGGGTATAGGCTTTATTAGGTTTTACCGTATCGTGATGAGTATTCAGCAGAATTGAAGGCTTGAATACATCGAAATTTCTGTTCACCGCCCAGATATTGTTTTTAAAACGTTTGGTGGGGATCCCGTGCTTTTTGAAAAAGTTTTCAATTTCTACGGAGGTATTGAACTCATCCTTACTGAAGGACGGAATTTCAATCAGATTTTTCAGTAATTCTATGGCGTTGTTCAGCAATTCTTCTTTGCTATAAACAGATCTCAGTTCCTGCATGATGGTTTTCGATATGGTTTTTCAGTTGGGTTTCTTTAATTAAGAATACCTTGTTTACATTATTTCTTATGGCTCCCAGCGCATTTTCAAGCTTGGGCAGAATTCCTTTATGTAATTTCCCTGCATTTTTCAAAAGGGAAAATTCCTGTTCGGAAATATTTTTAATTAACGATTCAGGATTATTTACATCTTCCAAAACCCCTTCTTTATCAAAACAATAGACCAATTCCACATCATATTTTATGGATAAAGCCTGGGCGACCACCGAAGCAATGGTATCTGCATTGGTATTGAAAAGGTGTCCTTTTTTATCATGGGTGATCGCGGAAAACACAGGAACCAGATCAAGCTTCATCATTTTTGAGATCAGTTTTCTGTTTACCCCTTTCTCGGTAATATCGCCTACGAATCCAAAATCGATTTCCGCATCTTCCCTTTTTTTAGCCTTAATTAAATTCGCATCCGCCCCTGAAAAGCCGATGGCCTTGCATTTTTTCTGCTGAAGCCTGGCCACGATATTTTTATTGATGCCGCCGGCATAGACCATGGCCACCAGATCCAGGGTTTCTTTATCCGTAATCCGGCGCCCGTTCACCATCTTCTGCTCGATTCCAAGTTTATCCGCTAAAGTCGTAGCGAGCTTCCCGCCGCCATGAACCAGGATCTTTTTTTCCCCGATCCCCGCAAACTGTTCCAGGAATTCGTCGAGCAATTCCTCGTCGTCGATCAGTGCGCCGCCGATTTTTACGATGTATAACTTTTCTTTCATTTTTATCCTTTTTGATATGTCAAGATTTAAAATCTTGACAAAACCTGTTCATTTAAACCTCACAGGTTTTGGAAACCTATGAGGTTTTAGTTTATTTTGTATTGATTCCATCCAGAATCTCAGAAAACACGGCCTGTGCAGAAAAGATCCGGTTTTTGGCCTGCTGATAAATGATGGAATGTTCCCCGTCCATCACCTCATCACTCAGTTCCACATTTCTGCGGACCGGAAGGCAGTGCATCACCTTTGCCTCATGGGTGGCTTCCAGTTTTTCATTCGTCAGCATCCAGTTTTCTTTTACTTCGGGCATCGCCGCATAATCATCAAATGAAGACCAGTTTTTTACGTACACAAAATCGGCATCTTTCAGGGCTTCTTGCTGATCATGAATTACCGGTACGTCTTTCGTAAATTTTTTGTCCAGATCATAACCTTCCGGATTGGTGATCACGAAATCAACATTCATTTCCTGCATCCATTCTGCAAATGAGTTCCCCACGGCTTGTGCGATCGGCTTGATGTGCGGAGCCCAGGTCAGAACGACTTTCGGCTTACCTTCTTTTTTCCAGTTTTCAGTAATCGTGATACAGTCTGCAAGACTCTGCAAAGGATGGCGCGTCGCCGATTCCAATGAAATGACCGGAACTTTGGCGTGTTGTTCAAACTGACTTAAAATACTTTCATTCACGTCATCTTCCTTGTTTTTCATGCCGGCAAAACAACGCACGGCGATGATATCGCAATACTGGTTCAGCACCTCAATCGCGTCTTTGATGTGTTCCACGGTATCACCGTTCATCACGGCACCGTCAGCAAATTCAAGGTTCCAGGCTTCCTGGGCTGCATTTAGAGTAAGCACGTTCAACCCTAAATTCTGGGCCGCAATCTGGCTGCTGAGGCGCGTTCGTAAACTTGAATTCAAAAAGACCAGCCCGATGGTTTTTCCTTTTCCTTTCTCAGGTTCCGAGAGCGGATCTTCTTTTATTTGTAAAGCTTTTTTTATCATTTCCTGTAAGTTTTCAACGTCACTTACAGCGGTGAATTTTTTCATTGTAATTGATTTTAAGAGCTTTCGGTTATTGCTTTTTTTTCAACAGATTTTACGGATTGACGCATCATTTTAACACATCAGTCACATGAGAAAACTTTAATTGCTTTGAAAATATTTTAGAACATATCAGATGAAAATCAAAGATTTTCTAAAACTGATGTGGTCTGTATTGTCAAGACTGTAGCTCTAATTTTTAATGTATTGAGCTTTTGTAACTTTTGTGGTTTAAATTTTCCCATAGATTGTAAGGATTTTCACAGATGATAGTGTCACTTCGAGAGCCTCAGCCAACAAAAGGTTAGATCCAATTGAAAATCTTTGATTTTCTTCTTCTGTGATCTAAAAATATACGTATAGCTTTAAACTTAAAATCTGATGTGCCTAATGTGTTAGAAAGCTTTTGTGACTTTTGTGGTTATATTTTCCACATCATTTTAATGTGTCACAACTTCCTGCTCTTTTACCGTTAAATTTTCTAAAACCGCTTTTAAAGCTGTAACAAACAGGTCGGTTTCCTCTTTTTTGATATTCAGCGCCGGGAGAATCCTCAGCACCGTCTTATCGTTGGAATTTCCTGTAAAAATATGGTGGTCATACAATAGACTGTTCCTGACTTCAGCACAATCCCTGTCGAGTTCAATGCCGATCATCAGTCCTTTCCTCCGGATCGTTTTGATATGCGGAAAATCCTTAATCGCATCTTCAATATATGCTCCCATTTTCCGAGCATTTTCGATAAGATTTTCATCTTTCATCACATCCAGTACAGCGATCGCCGCTGCACAGGCTAAATGATTCCCTCCGAAAGTGGTTCCCAGCAGGCCATTGCTGGCTTTAAATTTCGGATGAATCATAACACCGCCGATCGGGAAACCGTTCCCCATTCCTTTCGCCGTGGTAATCACATCGGCTTCTATCCCCAACTCCTGATGGGCGAAGAAATATCCGCTTCTGCCATAGCCCGACTGTACTTCATCCAAAATCAGGACGGCATTATGTTTTTCGCATAATTCCTTGATTTTGGTTAAAAATTCAACCGTTGGAATCATAATTCCGCCTACGCCCTGAATCCCTTCGATGATGACGGATGAAATTTCATTTCCTTCTTTTTCAAAAACTTCTTCGAGCTGTCCGATGTTGTTCCATTCCGATCTAATAAATCTTTCATCGTAATTTACCGGAGCAACAATCTTCGGATTATCCGTAACGGATACTGCTGCCGAGGTTCTTCCATGGAAGGAACCCGAAAAATACAGCACTTTGCTTTTCCCGTTATGAAAAGAAGCCAGCTTTAATGCATTTTCATTGGCCTCTGCTCCCGAATTGCACAGAAAAAGGTTATACTCTTCCAGCCCGGAAAGTTTTCCCAATTTTTCGGCCAGCTCAGTCTGCAATTCATTCTGCACGGAGTTGGAATAGAAAGATATTTTGTCTAACTGCTTCTTTAACCTGCCCTGATAATGCGGATGATTATGCCCGATGGAAATTACCGCGTGACCGCCGTAAAAATCAAGATACTGCTCTCCTTTGTCGTCCCAGAGGAATGATCCCTGCGCTTTGACAGGATTGATGTTAAATAATGGATATACGTTGAATAAATTCATGCCTTAAATTATAAATGATGATTGATGATTGATAGATTCTAAGAATTCACCATTGAGTTATTGACGATTCACCTCTTAAATTATAAATGATGATTGATTGCTTCTAAAAATTCACCATTGACTTATTGACTATTCACCTCTTGGGTTATAATTGATAAGTGATGATTGATGATTGATAAGTGATAGATTCTAAAAATTCACCATTAACCTATTGACCATTAACTTTCTGTCCATTCAGCTTAAAAAGCTACCGGCTTCAGGTTCAGTCCCAGGTTTTCTTCCCAGCCCATCGCGATATTCATGTTTTGTACCGCCTGCCCGGAAGCGCCTTTCAATAGATTGTCAATCGCTGAGTGAATGACGGTCACATTCCCACATCTTTCAATCTGAATCACACAGCGATTGGTATTGACCACCTGTTTTAAATCAATGGCTTTTTCACTTACCGTTACGAAAGCCTCCTCTGCATAAAAATCCCTGAACCACTGCTCGATATCTGATAATGCCGCCTCTGTTTTTATCGTAGAGCTCGTAAAAATTCCTCTTGCAAAATCCCCTCTCCACGGAACAAAATTCAGGCTGACTTCATCTGAGTTCAACGTAACCAGCTGTTGCAAAATTTCATCCACATGCTGATGCGTCAGTGTTTTATAAGCTGAAATATTATCGTTCCTCCAGGTAAAATGCGTGGTTGCCTGTAAAGATTGTCCGGCACCTGTGGAACCCGTAATTCCGGTGGTGTAAACATCATTAAGCAATCCTTTATCCGCTAAAGGAAGCAAAGCCAGCTGAATGGCGGTGGCAAAACATCCCGGATTGGCAATACTTTTAGCTCCTGAAAGCTGTTTTTTATGAATTTCGGGCAATCCGTAGATAAAATTCCGGTCTCCGAAATTCCCGTCCAACCGGAAATCATTTCCAAGATCAATCACCAATGTTTCTTCTTTGATCTTATTCTGCGCCAGCCAGTTCCGGCTTTCTTTGTGAGGAAGGCACAGGAATACAATATCAGTATCCTGCGGCTGATCGGTCAGCACCATATCGCAAACGGTTTCCAGGTCCGGGTACAGATCTGAAATCTTAATTCCCGGATTGGAACGGCTGTATAAAAAGCTCAGCGAAATGTTCGGATGAAAAGCCAGAATGCGGATCAGTTCGCTGCCGGTATATCCGTTCGCTCCTATAATTCCTACCGTCTTCATAGAGTTGAATTGATATTTTTAAAAAATGTAAACATACTTAAAGGGTAAAAACTTAAAGCCAATAGCCAGCAGCAATCAGCCATTCGCCTTATTGATCTGATGGTATATATTCAATGAATTGCTCAGGATTTTCGTGTAGCCTTTTACATCATCGCCTGTCCAGGCCCTGTTCGCTTCCCCATAACTTCCGAATTTGTCGGACATCAGATCGTGAACGGATTCAATCCCGTTTAAAATAAAACGGTACGGATGAAGGGTTACGAAGACTTTACCGCTGACCGTTTTCTGGGAATCCGTAAGGAAAGATTCGATATTTCTCATCACCGGATCCAGGAAAAGCGCTTCGTGAAGCCAGTTCCCGTACCAATCGGACAGCTGAGACTTTATCGTCTGCTGGTATTTTGAAAGCGTATGTTTTTCCAGTAAATGATGCGCTTTGATGATCACGGAGGCTGCCGCCGCTTCAAATCCTACCCTGCCTTTAATGCCTACAATAGTATCCCCGACGTGGATATCACGGCCGATTCCGTAAGCAGATGCCAGCTGCTCAATCTTCTGAATTGCATACACCGGATGCTCAAAATATTCTCCGTTTACTGCGGTAATTTCCCCATGGGTAAACTCGATTTCCAGTCCGGAAGGCCGGGTTTCTTTAATTTGTGATGGAAACGCTTCTTCAGGAAGATAATTTCTTGAAGTCAGGGTTTCTTTTCCGCCCACCGAAGTTCCCCATAGCCCTTTATTTACGGAATACTGCGCTTTCTGGAATTCCTTATCATAGCCGTGGCTTTTGAGGAATTCAATTTCTTCTTCACGGGACAAAGCCATATCACGGATCGGCGTAATGATTTCCACTTCCGGGCACATCACCTGGAAAATCAGGTCAAAGCGGACCTGGTCGTTTCCTGCTCCGGTACTTCCGTGCGCAATGGCATCCGCACCGGTTTTAATCGCATACTTAGCAATTTCCTGCGCCTGGATGGTGCGTTCCGCACTTACAGACAGAGGATAGGTATTGTTTTTCAGCACATTCCCGAAAATCAGATATTTTACACAAGACTGATAATAATCTTTCTGAGCGTCTATGCACCTGTACTCTTTTACGCCAAGGTTCAACGCCCTATTCTCCAGTTCTTTTTCCTCTTCTTCCGTAAAACCTCCGGTGTTCACCGTTACGGCATACACCTCATACCCCAATGTTTCACTGAGGTATTTAGCACAGTACGAGGTATCGAGACCTCCGCTAAACGCTAAAACTACTTTCTTGCTCATTATTGTATCGATTATCCGGCTGACTGTTTTCAGCACTGTTCTTTTTTGCATTTTCAGGAACGAAAAGCATTGCCGTACACAGGCAGTTCTTCCGTTCTTTTTTCATCAGAATATCGTAATTCACGCAGCTTTTGCAGCCGTTCCAGAATTCTTCGTCCTGTGTGAGTTCGGAATAGATGACAGGTTTGTAACCCAGGTCGCTGTTGATCTTCATCACCGCCAATCCGGTGGTTAATCCGAAAATTTTAGCTTCCGGATACTTATTCCGGGATAAAGCGAATACTTTATCCTTAATCAGGGTAGCGACTCCCAGATGCCTGAAATCCGGAGAAACAATAAGTCCCGAATTGGCTACAAACTGACCGTGAGACCAGGTTTCAATATAGCAGAACCCGACCCACTTACCGTTATCCGTAGCCACTACCGCATTGCCTTCAGTAATTTTTTTACTGAGATATTCAATTGATCGCTTTGCTATTCCTGTTCCTCTGCGCTGTGCAGAATCATACATTTCCTGCTGTATTTCATTCACATACATCAGATGAATGGATGAAGAAACCTCTATTTCCATTTATTTATCTGAAATTTTTGACAAATTTAAAATATAATTACTTTAAAAACCAAATTATAAAGATAATTTTTAGCTTAAAATATTATTAAAAAGTTAATTTATCTTTACAGTAAATTAACATATTGCTAGATTATTATATATTTGCTAAAAAGATATAGATCATGGAGAAAAGCTGCCCCAAATGCGGAAACACCAATGTTGTCAAGAGCGGAATCATCAATGAAAAACAACGTTTCCACTGCAAGCACTGCAATTATTACTTTACCGTAAGGAAACTCGGGAAACAGATTGACGACTATTATGTTACCAAGGCACTTCAGCTCTATCTCGAAGGCTTAAGCTATCGTGAAATAGAACGTATCCTGGGCGTCTCGCATGTTACCGTAAGCTCCTGGATCAGGAAGTACAACATCACCCGGCCGCCCCATTCCGAATTCCACCCGGTCTATAAGATCCTCAAACAGAATGAACTTATCGAATACATGTCGAAAGAGGAAAACATCAAAAACTCAGGACTCATCATTACCCAGTTTGCGGATAAATACATGCTGATCAAGTGGGAAAGGTTTAAGAAATAAGCTAAGAGTTGTGAGTTATAAGTTATTAATGATGAATTATGAGTCATGAACCTTAGATACTTATATTATAACTCATAATTAACAACCTATAACTATATCCTTAGCATTAGTATATATTAAATTTTCATAACTAAATTATTAATTCCAATTTGGCTTTCACAAAAAAGAACGCCAAAAAATAATAATTTATGAAGAAAATACTCATTTGTATAGGATTGGCTTTAACGGGCGGTTCATTATATGCACAAGGTTCTCCGGATTATGGCAGCGGACTCAAGCTCAATATTAATCAGCAGGGTGATAAGTATGTCCGGTTTATATTATGGGATCAGTTCTGGCTGAGGAACACCCAGATGAATCCCGGAAGCATGGTGGGCGGAGAACCAACAGACCATTCCTGGAGCCTCGGAAACCGCAGGCTGAGAGCCCTTGCCTATGCCCAGATTTCAAAACGATACATGATCCTTCTTCATTTCGGGATCAACAACCAGACCTTTATCAATGGCGGGGCACCCGGAACAACCGGGACAGGAGGAAACGGCAACGGAAAAAAAACCCAGCTGTTTTTTCATGATGCATGGAATGAATATGCCGTGTTACTGCCCGGAGAAGCCGGAAAATTCAGCTTATCCTTAGGAGCCGGACTTCATTATTATATGGGGCTTTCCCGGATGACAATGGCATCCACACTTAATTTCCTTACGCTGGATTCCCCTGTTTTCAGCTGGCCCCTAATCGATAATTCCGACCAGTTTGCCCGCCAGCTCGGCATGTTCGCCAAAGGGAAATACGGGAAACTGGAGTACCGGTTCAGCCTTAACAAACCTTTTGCCACCGACCTGACTCCGATAAATGTTACCGATCCTGCACGGGCAATAGCGGTAGACAACAACGGAAATCCAAGTTTTTCAAAGGCAGGTTACGTGGAGTACCAGTTTCTGGACGAAGAATCCAACACCCTCCCGTTTAAAGTAGGTTCTTATCTCGGGACAAAAAAGGTATTTAATGTGGGTGCCGGATTTTACCATCAGGCAGATGGAACCCGGACCTCCGTTAATTCAGCTGTTGAAAAACACGATATTACCCTTCTGGCTGTAGATGCCTTCGCTGATATCCCGCTTGGGAATGCCAAAAATAAAATGGCCGTTTCGGCCTACGCCGGATATTATAATTACCAGTTCGGCCCCAATTACCTCAGGAACCTGGGAACAATGAACATCGCCGCTACCGATCCTAATTTTACCGGCCAGAAAGCCATTGCCGGTCCGGGAAATCTTCAGCCCACCATCGGTACCGGAAACGTAATTTATGCACAGGCCGGAGTCTTGCTGCCGAGCCAGGCAGAAAAACCGAAAATCAGGATACAGCCTTTTGCCGCCTATACCCACAAAAGTTTTGAAGCTTTAGATAAATCATCCTCCCAGTTTGATATCGGAGCAAACTGGTTCCTTGACGGGCACCATGCAAAAATTACCACACAGTATTCCACCCGGCCGGTGTACACCAACCCGACGGAAAGCCCGACTTCCAAAGGCGAATTCATCGTCCAGTTCCAGATCTACCTGTAATACAACAGGATGGGAATCTATTTAAATTATCAACCAACTAAAATCAAGCAATATGAGCGAAAAGCACTATGAAAGCTACGAGAATATGACGGACCGGCAGAAAAACCGCACCATCTGGAGCGTAATCACCGCTTCCTCCCTCGGCACCCTGATCGAATGGTATGACTTTTATATCTTCGGCAGCCTTGCGGTAGTACTGGCTACCAAATTCTTTCCGGCAGATAATCCTACCGCTGCCTTTTTATCCACCCTTGCCACTTTTGCAGCGGGATTTGTAGTACGGCCATTCGGAGCCTTGTTTTTCGGACGGCTGGGAGACCTCATCGGAAGAAAATACACCTTCCTGGTCACTCTGCTCATCATGGGCTTTTCCACCTTCCTGATCGGCTGCATCCCGAGCTATGAAACCATCGGGTTCATGGCCCCGGTCCTGGTCCTGATTCTGAGATTATTGCAGGGACTGGCCTTGGGAGGCGAATACGGCGGTGCCGCTACCTATGTGGCTGAATATGCACAGCCGCACCGGCGAGGCTACTGGACATCATGGATACAAACTACCGCTACAGCCGGGCTGTTTATCTCCCTGATCGTTATCCTCATTACGAAAACCACGCTTTCTGCAGAAGAATTTGATGGCTGGGGCTGGAGAATCCCGTTCTGGATTTCAATTCTCATGGTAGGCGTTTCCTATATCATCAGGAAAAACATGAAGGAATCTCCGCTGTTTGCCAAAGCTAAAAGTGAAGGGAAAACCTCTAAAAATCCGTTAAAGGAAAGTTTTGGGAACAAATTCAATTTTAAATTTGTCCTGCTGGCACTCTTCGGGGCAGCGATGGGACAAGGGGTGATCTGGTATACAGGACAGTTTTACGCAATGAGCTTCCTTCAGAAGGTAATGAATGTAGAATCTGCGCAGGTAGATTCGCTGATGGCCATTGCCCTGCTGATGGGAACCCCGTTTTTCGTATTCTTCGGATGGCTTTCCGATAAGATCGGAAGAAAAGCAGTGATGATGACCGGGATGCTGATTGCGATCCTCGCCTACCGCCCGATTTACGATGCGATGTACAAGAGTGTAAGCGTGGAGAATAAAACCGTGGAAACCAACGGCATTACGGAAGAGAGAACGGTAAAAGTACATGATAAAATAGCGACGGACAGCCTGATTACCTTTCACAGGGAAACGCTTTATACCGACGGTACTTTAATCAAGAAAGACAGCGTTGCCCACTGGTCTCCGGCCGGTCCGGTCATGAAGGACGGGAAAGCGGAAGAGCCTAAGATTACCCAGTCGGTAAAACTCACTTCCGAAACCAAATGGTACCTGATCTTCTTGGTATTTATCCAGGTCATCTTTGTGACGATGGTATACGGACCGATTGCAGCCTTCCTGGTGGAGATGTTCCCGGTGCGGATCCGCTACACGTCGATGTCCCTGCCTTACCATATCGGAAACGGAGTATTCGGCGGACTTCTTCCTGCCGTAGCCACTTACCTGGTGACAACGGGCAAAGAGGCCGGTCATGCCAGCTGGTACCTAGAAGGCCTCTGGTATCCGATCGGGGTTGCCACCGTCTGCCTGGTTATCGGATTGTTTTACCTGAAAAGAAAGAACAACAATATTCACGAATAACTGCCGTACCAATCAAACTTTTTATTAATTTTAAATGTATTAAAATGAACGGACTCAAAAAAATATTAGGCATCCTCTGGATCGCAGTGGCGCTGGTTGTGGGATATTTCGGAATTACCGTACTGGGAATCCCTAAAATCACCTCAGGAAAACAGGAAGACCTGGTGTTCGGGATCATCATCCTGTTTGTACTGATGCCGATCATCTCGGGCGGACTGGGAATTTTCGGCTATTATGCCTTAACAGGCGAATATGACGACGATAAAAATTAAGGTATAAACAATGAATGATAATTGATCCATGACCGATTCACTTCTGTCATAAGATCGATTATCATTCATTTATAATATGTCATCAAAAGAGTTTATCAAAAATAAACGGTGAATTACCCTGAATGGAGACTCATTCATCGTTTATCAATCATCAATTATGAAAAAAAGACACGAACAGAAACTGATTTTGCTGAGCATCGGACTGATGGTCGCTTTCAGCATTCCGGTTTCCCTGCTTTTCAACAGTGAGCAGGAAGTACTCGGATACCCCCTGCTGCTGGTCTATCTGTTTGCTGTATGGACAGCCTCCATCGTCATCGCTTTTGTAATCGTAAAAAGATATGAGTAGTTTTGCGCTGTTCTCTGTAGTCTTGCTGTATCTGGCCCTTTTGTTCTTCGTTGCCTACCTGGCAGAGAAGAAGAAGAGCAAGCTCTGGATCAACAATCCGTACATGTATGCGCTTTCCCTCGCTGTATATTGTACGGCCTGGACGTATTACGGAAGCATCGGCGTTGCTGCCACCAGCGGGCTCAATTATCTTACGATCTACGTAGGGCCCATCATCGTAATTCCGGCCTGGATCTACATCAACACCAGGATCGTCAGGATTTCCAGAATCAACAAAATCAGCAGCCTGGCCGATTTCATTTCCCTCAGGTACGGCAACAGCAGAAGCCTCAGCGCCATCATCACGCTGGTCTGCCTATTTGCTATCATTCCATACATCGGTCTGCAGATCAAAGCCATCTCCGAAACCTTTCACCTGGTAACGGAAACTCCTGTCGCAAAGAACCTCCTTACCGACACGGCAACTTTTGTGGTAGTGCTGATTGCAGTTTTTGCTTCCTATTATGGAACAAGATATGTAGACGCTTCCGAAAAGCGGCTGGGAATCGTGTCCGCCATTGCGCTGGAAAGTTTTTTAAAACTCTTTTTCATCATTGTCCTGGGAGTCTTCGTTATTTATTTCGCTTTTGACGGATTTTCAGATATCTATAATAAAGCCAGCCGCTTCAGCGATTTCAAGGCTAAAAACACCTTCAACGGAGTGGAAGGCGCCCTGAACTGGATGATTCTCTGCATGATCTCCGGGACTGCCATCTGCCTGCTGCCGAGACAGTTTCATACCGCCATCATCGAGAACAGACAGGAAAAGCATATCAGGACAGCCATCTGGTTTTTCCCGCTGTATCTGCTGATTTTCACCCTCTTCATTTTTCCGATTGCGTGGGCCGGCAGACTGATCTTTGAGGGCCGTCAAGTCAATCCTGAGTTTTACTCGATCCTCATTCCGCAGCATTTCCATAATACGGTCGTTACGGTGCTGGTCTTTCTGGGCGGACTGAGCTCCAGTATTTCTATGATGATTATTTCGGCGATCACGCTTTCCATCATGCTTTCGAACAACCTGATCATTCCGTACGGTCTGCTCGGCAAGTTCAAGGCGGAAGACGAGGCTAATAACACACGCACCATTACACGGATCAGGAAATTCAGCATTTTCGGACTCATTATCATGGCTTTTGCTTTTTATAAATATTTTATCCTGAAAACATCGCTGGATTCTGTCGGGCTTATTTCTTTCGTTATCATTGCCCAGCTTGCCCCCGCTTATTTCGGAGCTATTTTCTGGAGAAGGGGAAGTTACAAAGGGGTTGTTGCAGGGCTGCTTGCCGGACTGGCCATCTGCTATTTCGGACTGATTATTCCGCAATACTATTTCTCTTACAACCAGGAATTCAAAGGCGTCCTGAGAAATATGTACGATGCCTTCAGCTTTTTTGATATTTCTTACCTGGGCAGGATCCCGGAGATTTTTTTCTGGTCACTGCTGGTCAATACCGGGCTTTTTGCTGTCATTTCCGTGAGCAAAAGAGGCGATTACCGCGAGCGGAATTTTGCGGAACTCTACGTGGACATTGATAAATACATACAGAACCATGAAAACGCCTTTATCTGGCGCGGGACCGCCTACGTTTCAGATATCCGGAACATCCTGGTCCGGTTTTTAGGCCAGAAGAAAACCGAACAGGCGATGCGGATCTTTAACCTGAAATACAACATCGATTCGGAAGCGGAAACTGCCGATTCCCGGTTCATCAAGTTTTCGGAAAACCTGCTTGCAGGAAGGATCGGGACCGCCTCAGCAAAAATCCTTATCGAGGGAGTGACCAAAGAGGACAAAATTTCCCTGAAGGAAGTACTGAACATCCTCGAGGAATCAAAAGAAAATATTACCCTGAACAAAAAACTAACGGAACAGTCCCAGGAGCTCAAAAAACTTTCCGATGACCTGAAAAATGCCAATGAAAACCTGATGATCAAAGACCGCCAGAAAGATGACTTCCTGGATTCCGTTGCCCATGAGCTGAGGACACCGATCACCGCCATCCGCTCCGCGGGGGAGATCCTGGCAGATGACGATGATATTCCCCCGGAAATAAAAAGGGAATTTCTAAACAACATCATTACGGAATCGGACCGGCTGAGCGAAATCATCAACGATATCCTGTACCTGGACAAATTAGAACATGGGGAAATTGCCCTGAACCTGGCGCAAAACAATATTCTGGAAACCTATAAAAAGGCACTGAACCCGCTGCTGCACCTTATTCATCAGAAAAAAATCCACATCAGTGAGGTCAATCTCCTGAATCATTTTATCTTTGAATATGATGAAGCACGGATGATCCAGCTATTCCAGAATATTCTGGGCAATGCTTTGAAGTTCGCCGATGAGCAGGGCACCATCCAGACCAAATTTTCCCACAGGGAAAAAGAACTGGTCATCAGTATTTTCAATACCGGAAAACTGATTCCGGAAGGAGACCTTAACCTGATCTTCGGCAAATTTTACCAGTCGAAGAACCAGAATCTCCTGAAGCAGGCAGGAAGCGGGCTGGGCCTGGCCATCTGTAAAAAGATCATCCACAACCATGGTGGTGAAATCAAGGCAGAAAACAGCGGGCTGGGGGTTACCTTCACTGTATCTCTGCCCGCACAGTAAAAAGAGTAAGAAAGAACATGAAGTTGAACGATAAGAAAGTAGTATGAAAAAGATCATTATTGCAGATGACGAACACAAAATATTAATGTCCCTGGAGTATAGCTTCAGAAAAAACGGCTATGACGTATACATCGCGAGAGACGGAACGGAAGTCCTCGAATTCCTGAAAACCATGGTTCCGGACGTCATCCTCCTGGATATCATGATGCCGAACCTGGACGGATACAGCACCCTGGAAATCATCAGGAAAGAAGAAGCGCTAAAAGACACGAAAGTGATTTTCCTGAGTGCCAAAAACAACCCGAAAGATATTGAAAAAGGACTGGAAATGGGCGCCGATGCGTATGTAACAAAGCCTTATTCGATCAAAAAGCTGATGCAGCAGATTGAGGAGCTGGCGGGAAGGAAGGATGAATGATGGTTGATGGTTGATAGTTGATTGTAAAATAGCAGATCATAGATAGTTGATAGTTGATTGTAAAAGGGCAGGTTGTTGATGGGATAACTGAAGATGGTATTGCCGGAATTAAATTTAACGGAAAAGCGTATGACGAACATGGAAGATTTATTTAAAAGGAGCATCGAAGACAAAGAAGGATTCTGGAAGGAACAGGCCGGTAAAATAAGCTGGTTTGCATTTCCGGAACAGATTCTTTCCAGGGATGAAAACAGGTATGCCCAATGGTTTCCCGACGGAGAACTGAACATGTGCTACCTCTGCATCGATAAACACATTGAAGACGGTTTCGGGGAACAGGTCGCCATCATCTATGATTCTCCGGTCACCGCCCGGAAGAAGACCTATACTTTTAACCAGGCTAAAGAGGAAATTTCAAGGCTGGCCGGCGGACTGGTTTCCCTGGGACTGCAGAAAGGTGATACGGCTGTGATTTACATGCCGATGATTCCCCAGACTTTATTTGCCATGCTGGCCTGCGCCAGAATCGGCGTGATCCACAATGTGGTTTTTGGCGGGTTCGCACCGAATGAACTGGTGGTACGGATCGATGACTGCAAGCCGAAAGCCCTGATTACCGCAACGGCAGGCATCGAAATCGCCAAAAGAATCCCTTATCTGCCGCTGGTAGAAAAAGCCATTGAGCTGGCCCAGGACAAAGTAGAAAATATTATTGTGTACAACAGGAAATTAGCCGACAATCAGCATGAAATGTTTGAAGGGCTGATCGATTATGAAACATTGGTTCAGCAATCGGAGCCGGCAGACTGTGTACCCGTAGAATCCACTCACCCACTTTACTTACTGTATACTTCCGGAACCACAGGAAAACCCAAAGGAATCACCCGTGATACGGGAGGCTATGCCACCGCATTGAAATTTTCCATGAACAACATTTACGGCGTAGAACCGGGAGAAACCTATTGGGCGGCCTCCGATTTCGGCTGGGCAGTCGGCCACAGCTTTTCCGTCTACGGACCGCTGATCAACAGGAACACGACGGTTATTTTCGAAGGAAAACCGGTGATGACACCAGATGCAGGCACATTCTGGAGAATCATTTCAGAATATAAAGTTTCGGTGATGTTCACCGCTCCTACCGCCATCCGCGCCATCAAAAAAGAAGATCCCGACGGTGAGCTGGTGAAGAAATACGATTTAACCCATTTTAAAAAACAGTTCCTTGCGGGCGAAAGATGCGATGTGGCAACCCTGGACTGGTTTGAAAAGCACATCGGCGTTCCGGCCATCGACCACTGGTGGCAGACAGAATCGGGGTGGCCGATGCTCGGCTTACTGACCGCTGACGATACCTATAAAATCAAAAGAGCTTCTGCCGGAAAACCGGTTCCGGGTTATGATATCAAAATCTTTGATGAAAACGGGCTTGAGCTGGATGCCCATCAGGAAGGTTACCTGATCATTAAACTTCCGCTTCCACCAGGCGCATTATTGGGCATCTGGAATGATAACGAACGTTTCCGGAGCAGTTACCTGTCGCAGTATGAAGGCTATTATTTCTCAGGAGACGGCGCCATCAGGGACGAAGACGGATATATCTTCATCACCGGAAGGGTGGATGACGTCATCAATGTGGCCGGCCACCGTCTCTCGACTTCCGAAATGGAGGAAATCGTTTCGTCCCATCCCGATGTGGCCGAATGTGCCGTTGTCGGGATCGATGACGAACTGAAAGGCCAGGTTCCTTTTGCAACTGTGGTCGTCAAAAACGGTTCCGCCATTCAGGATAAAACCCTAGAAAAGGAGATCGTACAGATGGTCCGGGAAAAAATCGGCGCAGTGGCATGTCTCAAGAATGTGATGACCGTTACAAGGCTGCCGAAAACACGTTCCGGAAAAATCCTGAGGAAACTGATCAGGACAATGATGGACGGGAAAGAATTCCAGGTTCCTTCAACGATCGACGACGAAAAAATCATCGAAGAGATCCAGCTGAAAATCACAGATTATAAGGCATCTCCAAGAAATTAAACCTAAATTTAAATCATACAAGTAAAATAAACTAAAAAGATATGAGAAACTACCTGATAGAAGATTTACCGCATTATTTTGAGGAATATAAAAATTCCATCAAGAACCCTAAAAAATTCTGGGATAAAATAGCCGACCAAAATTTCGTCTGGTACCAGCGATGGAGCAAAGTGGTAAAATATGACATGAACGAAGCCAAAATCACCTGGTTTAAAAATGCCAAACTGAACATCACCAAAAACTGCCTGGACCGCCATCTTTCCGTAAGGGGCGAGAAAACCGCCATCATCTGGGAACCGAATGATCCGAAAGAAGAGGCGCAGCACATTTCCTATAACGAACTCTATACGAGAGTGAACAAAACAGCCAATGTTCTCCGTGATATGGGCATTGAAAAAGGTGACCGGGTCTGCATCTATCTTCCGATGATTCCTGAATTGGCCGTTACCATGCTCGCCTGTGCCAAATTGGGAGCGGTGCATTCCGTTATTTTTGCGGGATTTTCCGCATCAGCCGTTTCTTCAAGGGTCAATGACTGCGGCGCGAAAATGGTCATCACCTCCGACGGAAGCTACCGGGGCAGTAAAGTACTGGATTTGAAAAGCATTGTGGATGAAGCATTGGAAAAAACACCGAGCGTGGAAAAAGTACTGGTCGTAAAAAGGACGAAAAATGAAGTCAAAATCAAGGAAGGCAGGGATTTCTGGATGGAAGACCTTTATGAAAAAGCATCGCCGGATTTCGTAACCATGATCATGGATGCCGAAGATCCGCTTTTCATTCTCTATACTTCCGGCTCAACCGGGAAGCCGAAGGGAATGCTCCATACCTGTGCCGGATATATGGTGTATACGGCTTATACTTTTAAAAATGTCTTCAATTATAAAGAAAATGACATCTACTGGTGTACGGCAGACATCGGATGGATCACCGGCCACTCCTACATCCTGTACGGGCCACTGCTGAACGGTGCCACTACCGTTATCTTTGAAGGGGTTCCCACCTATCCTGAACCGGACCGCTTCTGGGAAGTGATTGAAAAACATAAAGTGACGCAGTTTTATACCGCCCCTACCGCCATCCGTTCCCTTGCGAAGGAAAGCTCGGAATGGGTAGACAAGCATGACCTCAGCACCCTGAAAGTCATCGGATCCGTTGGGGAACCGATCAACGACGAGGCCTGGCACTGGTTCAATGACCATGTCGGAAGAAAAAAATGTCCTGTTGTCGACACCTGGTGGCAAACCGAGACCGGCGGAATCATGATCTCCCCGCTTCCTTTTGTTACGCCTACGAAACCCACCTACGCCACCCTGCCGCTGCCGGGAATACAGCCCGTTCTGATGGATGACAAACGCAACGAGATCATG
>NZ_CAJYMO010000177.1 GCF_913776365.1 uncultured Chryseobacterium sp.
AAGCCATAAGCCATAAGCCATAAGCCATAAGCCATAAGCCATAAGCCATAAGCCATAAGCCATAAGCCATAAGCCATAAGCCATAAGCCATAAGCCATAAGCCAATTTTAAATTTTGCATCCTGCCGGTCTCGTAATTTTTTTGTAATTTCGCGGCTGAAATAAAGGGGTGCTGTAACAAGCTGAGATGATACCCAATGAACCTGGAACGGGTAATGCCGTTTAGGGAATTTAAATGTACCAATGTGAAAATTTAGCAATTTACCAATGCTCATTGTTAAACTGATAAACCGAATATATTGTTACATTAATAATCTGCCCCTTTTATTCATTAAATGTTAAAATTTATAGAATGAAAGGATTTATTTTTTTAGGGCTTACCATAGGCGCATTTTCTTTTGTGCAGGCCCAGCGTACCGATTCCCTCTCCACCAGGGAAATAGAAGCGGTTCATTTTACCCGGAGACTTCCCGTTGCCAAAGAAATCATTAATGTACAGAAAGATCTGGACAGCCGGAATCTGGGACAGGATCTTCCGATCTTACTGAAAAACCAGACTTCCGTAATTTCGACGTCAGATGCCGGAAACGGGGTCGGTTATACCGGTTTCAGGATCCGTGGGGTATCCGGGAGTGCCATCAATGTGATGATGAACGGGGTGCCTTATAACGATTCCGAAAGCCAGGGGACTTTCTTTGTCAATGTCCCGGATCTTACCAGCTCTGCCTCGCAGATCGTCATCCAGCGTGGGGTAGGGACTTCCAACAACGGGGTTTCTGCCTTCGGAGCCAGCATCAACGTTATTTCCAGGGATCCGGAAGATAAGCTCTATGTGAGAACCGACGACAGCTACGGTTCCTTCAATACCTATAAATATTCGGCAGAAGTGGGTTCCGGGAAATTCTGGGGCAACCGTCTTTCTGTCATGGGCCGGTACACCCATATCCATTCCGACGGTTATATCGACAGGGCTTTTTCAAATTTGAATTCCTATAACTTCACGGCCTTGTTTGAAGAAGGGAAAACAAGGATCCGCCTGATGGCTTTCGGAGGAAAAGAGAAAACCTACCAGGCCTGGAACGGGATCGACCGCAAAACCTGGGAAACGGATCCAAAGTTTAACATTTCAGGAGCCCTCTATGATACGGACGGGAATATTTCCGGTTTCTATGATAACGAAACGGATAATTACCGCCAGAACCATTACCAGATGCTCTGGGAGCAGAAATTCAGTGACCGCTGGAACCTCGAAACCACTCTGCATTATACCAAGGGAAAAGGATATTATGAAAACTATAAGCAGGATGCAAAATTTTCCAGATACAACCTCCCCGATTTTATCAACGGAAGCCAGGCCTTGTCGAGAACGGACTTTATCCGGAAGAAATGGCTGGATAATGATTTCTACGGACTGGTATCTACCCTGTACGGAAAATTTGAAAATCTTAACCTCAACTTCGGGCTTGTCGGGAACCAGTATTACGGAAGGCATTTCGGGAATGTGACCGGTGTTTCTCTTCCACAGATTGACGAACATGAATATTACAGGAACCGTTCCGTAAAGAATGAGGTTTCCGGATTTGCCAAAGCATTGGTGAAAGCAGGCGACCTGGAATTCTTCGGTGACCTGCAGCTGAGAAACATCAGCTATGATACGAAAATCCTTACCGCCGGGGACGGGGAAGGAGCAGACCTGGATAAGAACTGGCTGTTCTTTAACCCGAAACTGGGAGTCAACTACCGGATCGGCAGTGGAAAGGTGTTCATTTCCTATGCCCATGCCCACCGCGAGCCGAACCGGGATGATTTACTCGCCAACAACGAGGTAAAAGCTGAGAAACTTAATGATTTTGAAGCCGGCCTCGAAAAACAGTTCGGGCCCGTTTCCTTTACGGCAAACCTGTATTATATGTCCTATGTCAATCAGTTGGTACTTAACGGGGAACTGAATAATGTAGGTGCTTTTATCAGGACCAATTCAGGAAGAAGTTACAGGAGCGGAGTGGAACTCGGAGCGTTGGCAAAACTTTCAAAACAGTGGGAGCTTAACGGAAATGTAAGTTTCAGCAACAACCGGAACCGGGATTTTAAAATCGAAAACGAAGAAGGCATCAAGGATCTCGGAAATACCCAGATTTCTTTCTCACCGGATGTCATTGCCAACCTCGGACTGAAATTCAATCCGACGGAGAACTTCCAGTTTGCCCTCATCAACCAGTACGTCGGAAAGCAGTACCTCGACAATTCAGAAGATCAAAATCTTCAGCTGAATGATTATTTTCTAACCGATTTCAATGCACAGTACCGGTTTAAGATCAAAAATAACGACATAGCGCTTAAGCTGCTCGTGAATAATATTTTCAACAGGAAATACGTAAATAATGGTGCCGTATGGGACGGTGAACCTTACTATTTCTCACAGGCCGGAACCAATTTTATGTTCGGCATCAGCTGGAAAATCCAGTAAACGATTGGCTATAATACAACAATATAGTAAAAAGTAAAGTTAGAGGAAGGCTGCTCCGGCGGCCTTTTTTTTATGGAGCTTTTTCCCGCTATCCACTGTATCTTTTTCTGCCTTTGCTGCCTGCCGCCGGAGAAAAAGGATGCCGTTCCTATCGGGGCTATTACAGCCGTTATAGCATATAAGTCAGTTTGTCAGTAATCCGGATTTCATCTGTTCAGACTAAAAATATAGTCGAATGTGAAATAGGGAAATGTACCAAGGTAAAAAATATTGTCCCGTTTACATAAGGTATGGCTCAATAAGGGCGGAGCATATTAAAAGCAGGTTTCGTGCTTTGAATTCTTAAATGTACGTTCACAGACAAATCCTGAAAAGTCCCGAAAAAGTTATAAATTTGCCGGCAAATGAATACTTCAGCTTATATTTTAGAATATCTGAAACAGTTCGGGGCCGTTACGGTGCCCGGCTTCGGCGTGTTTTCCCTGGAAAACTCCAAAGCGGTGATCAATTCAGAAAACGGAAGCATCCTTCCTCCGGCAAGTACCATTGTGTACCATCCGGACTATGAAGCACAGTCTGATGAGCTGGCCTTTTTCATCGGCACCCAGAAGCAGATGTCCCTTGAAGCTTCCCGCACCGATCTGCAGATCCAGACGGACTTCTGGAAAAAAAGGCTTCAGTCGGAACATGTATTGGAAATCCAGGGTCTCGGGACCATGTATGCCGAAGAGAGCGGAACCGTTTTCAAAGGAGCCAGGCTGCAGTCTGACCATCCTGATTTTTACGGGCTGGAAGAAATCAGGCTTTCCGATATCGGCAGCACGGAGCTTGCAGAGGCAGCTCCGGAAAAGGGCGAAAAAGATTACAGATTCAATAAATCCATCCTTTGGGCGTTCCTGATCATAATACCGGTAGCCGGGATTCTGGCAGTAGCTTACTTTCAGCAGGATCTCCTGTTCGGAAAGAAATCCTTCGATAAGGTGCCGGTTTCTGTACAGACAAGTACCCACAGAATAGAAAAGGATACCGTAAAAGTAAGGGCCTACACGCCTCCGGCAGAACCAGATTCCCTGAAAAAAGATTCTGCAGCCCTGAGGACCGTGCAGCCGGCAGCCGGGAAAATTCCTTCGGCAGCCATCCCAAAAAATAACACTAAGACGAAATGAATAAAATAAAAAAAGCGTCAGATTCCCTGACGGTAATGACGAATATTGTGCTTCCCAATGATACCAACCAGCTGAGAAACCTCTTTGGGGGTGAGCTGCTGGCAAGAATGGACCGCTGTGCCTCCATTTCAGCCACCAGGCATTGTGAGCGGAGAGTGGTGACGGCATCGGTAAACCACGTCTCTTTTGACCATCCGATCCCGGAAGGCGGAATTGTCGTAATGGAATCAAAAGTTTCCAGGGCCTTTTCCACCTCCATGGAAATTTATGTGGATGTATGGCTGGACGACCCGATCAACCGGAAAAAAATCCAGACCAATAAAGGCATCTATACTTTCGTGGCAGTAGACGAATTCAACAGGCCGATCCCGATCCCTGATATGGAGCCGGAAACCGACATTGAAAAAGAAAGGTTTGCCGCGGCCCTGAGAAGAAAGGAACTCTCCCTGATCCTTTCCGGGAGAATGAAACCTTCCGAATCCATCGAACTTAAAAAGCTCTTCCAGGAAGGGCCTGCGGAATAATTTCCGGCAGAGAAAGCCCGCAGAAAATCAGGGTAACGACTACAGATAAGACCGACAGCACCACCTGCCGGTTTTTTACTGCGTTTTCAAAAGAATCTTCCAGGTATCCCTCTTCTTTCCTGAACATTTTCTCAGGAAAAAAAACAGGCAGGCCCATCAGCAAAAGCAGGAGGGCATTCATTCCGGCAGTTAGCCATAAAAATAGTTTGCTGCCATAGCCGTCCGGACCTTCGGAGGAAAAGTGAATCGGAATGACTTCCCGTACCGAAGGATAGTATATAGCCAAGAGGAGTATATAGGCGAGAAGCAGCAATACGGAAATCACGAAAATGGATTGATGTAATTTCATAGAAACGTATTTTAAAATTGATTTTCGCATAGGATGTTTCTGGATCTTTCACTTACCTTTGCACCAACAAATATAAAGAATTATGTCTTCTATGCGCGTACTGCTTTTAGATAAAAACCATCCTTTAATTACAGATCAGCTTTCAGCTGCCCGCTTCATCCTTGAAGAGGATTTTACATCTTCTTATGATGAGGTCTGCCGGAAGATTGAGCATTATGACGGCGTTATTATCAGAAGCAGGATTCCTTTGGATCAATATTTTTTAGAAAAGGCGAAGAATCTGAAATTCATTGCGCGGGTAGGGGCAGGAATGGAGAATATCGATATTCCGGCAGCAGAAAAGCTCGGCATACACCTGATCAATTCTCCCGAAGGAAACAGGGATTCCGTAGCGGAACATGTGGTAGGGATGCTGCTGGTACTGATGAACCGGCTGTTTATAGCTTCCCGGGAAGTGAAAAACGGCATCTGGCTGCGGGAAGAAAACCGGGGCGATGAGCTGCTGGGAAAAACCGTCGGCCTGATCGGATACGGGAATATGGGAAAAGCCACCGCCAGAAGACTCTCCGGCTTCGGATGCACCGTGATCTTCCATGATATCCTGCCCGGACTTTCCGACGAATATGCCACGCAGGTACCGCTGAATGAATTACAGGAAAGGGCAGAAGTTCTGAGCCTCCACATTCCGCTGACGGAAGAAACCCGTTTTCTCATTGACGGGAACTTCATTTCAGGCATGAAAAACGATTTTTATTTTGTAAACACGGCAAGAGGAAAAAATGTAGATACAAAAAGCCTCGTGGAAGGACTGAAATCCGGAAAGGTAAAGGGAGCCTGCCTTGACGTCCTGGAATATGAAAAAGCATCTTTCGAGAACCTGGAAACGGAAAATGACGACCTGCAATACCTGCTGGAATCCGATAAGGCTATCGTAACGCCGCATATTGCCGGCTGGACGGTGCAAAGCAAGGAAAAGCTGGCCCAGGTCATCGTGGATAAAATTATTGCATCGTATAAACATAAAGAATAGAAGCCGGTAAAACGTTTCAGGCAACCGCATAACGGTGGTCATTCCGCTGGTCCGGCAGCTGTTTTTATTATGTTAAATAATTCATAATTTACGGATATGATTGAGGAGTTATTTTCAGTTTCATTAAATTGCCGCTCATTTTTGTAGTCTCATGAATAAGCGTTATCTTTTATTTCTTCTCACTCCTTTTTTATTTTTTACTTCCTGCAAAAAAAAATCTGAAACCCGGGACGCTGCAGCTGAAAGCATCACGCGTCTTCCGAACTATGGGAATGTTGACCTGGCAAAGGTTTTCACGCAGGCAGACAGCCGGCTTCCCGACAAAGCATCATTGGTCCGGTATATCGATCAGTATTATAAAAAAGTATGGGAAGCGGGAGACCTCAGCGGCGGGATCCTGGTGGCTAAAGGCGACGATATCCTGTATGAAAATTACAGAGGCTTTGCCAGGGAAGGGCAGCAGAACCCGATTGACAGAAATACGCCGCTTCATGTCGCCTCCGTTTCCAAAACACTTACCGCTATGGCCATGATGAAACTGGTAGAAGCAGGCAAGATCAGGCTCACCGATCACCTTACTCAGTTTTTTCCCGGATTTCCGTATCCCGGAGTAACGGTGCAGACCCTGCTCGACCAGCGGAGCGGCCTTCCCAAATATGAATATTTCATCCCTAAAATACAGCCGGCTCCCGAAGAGCTTTCCAAAGCCTTTATTACCAATCAGGATGTCCTGAATATGATCATCAGATACAAGCCTGCCCTGGCAAGGGATACCGATACCGGCTTTATGTACTGCAATACCAACTTTGCCATGCTGGCATTGCTGATTGAAAAAGTAACCGCAATGCCTTTTCCGCAGGCCATGAAGGAAATGATTTTCGAACCCCTGAAAATGAAGCATACCTTTATTTTTCAGGAAAAAGATATTCCTACAGCTTCCCAGTCATTCTATTACGGTGGCAACAGGCTGTATCCTCTCGACAGGCTGGACCTTATTTACGGTGATAAAAATGTATATACGACGCCAAGGGATCTTTACAGCTTTTCAAAAGCTATGTTCTCAAAAGATTTCCTGCGCCCGGACCTCATGCAGATGGTTTTTACCCCTTACAGCAATGAAAAAATGGGAATGAACAATTACGGGCTGGGCTTCCGCATGAAATTGTACGGAAACGGTGAGAAGCTTACCTACCATAACGGCTGGTGGCACGGAACAAACTCCGTATTTGCCCACCTGCTGAAATCAAAAGTTACCATTGTAGCCATCGGAAACAAATACTCCGGAAAAGTATATACGGCACTGGCGCTGTCCGGATTGTTTGAAAATTTCCCGCCTCAGGCGGATAAACTCCACAGTGTGATGAGTGACGGAAAAGATACTTTGAGACATGGTGACGCGTATGGAGAATAATGTTTATTTTTGCGTAAACCTATTCATGAAAAAAATTCTTTTTTTAGTCGTCATCGGTTTCCTTCTGCAGTCCTGCGCAAGGGTAGGATCTCCTGTAGGAGGAAGCAAAGACACGCTGGCTCCGAAATTTTTAAGCTCGAACATCGATACGACAAGAATCAATGTCCCGAGAGACATCAAGGAACTGCGGCTGGATTTTGATGAGTATGTCACCTTAAAAGACATCAATAAAAACCTGAATATCTCTCCGCCGATCAACAATATCAAAAGGATTATCCCCTCCAATATCGCCAATAAATTCGTACTGATCCAATGGACAGATACGTTGCAGGCAAATACAACGTATAATTTTAATTTCGGAAATGCTATTTCCGACAACAATGAGAATAATATTCTGCGGTATTTCAACTTTGCGTTTTCCACCGGGCCCAAACTGGACGACCTCTATATCAGTGGTGATGTGAGAGATGCTTTATCCGTTAAAAAAGCAGGGGAAAATAAATTTGTGGTAGGGCTGTATCCTGTAAAAGATACTATTGATTATAAGAAAAAGCCGTATTATATCACCAAGGTGGATGATGACGGCTATTTTGAGCTGAGCTATCTGGCTCCCGGGAAATACCGGATTATTGCCTTTGATGATGATAACGGAAATTCCATCTATGATCCCGGAAAAGAAAAAGTGGGCTTCCAGAAAGATCCTGTGGTCGTGGAGCAGTCGGTTTCCGGCCTGAACCTCAAACTATATCCTTCCAAAAAGCCGTTGAAGTATCTTGAAATGAAAGATGCTCCCGGCGGAGTGGTAATGACCTTCCAGGGACAGCCCAATACCGTAAAGGTAGTGCCGCAGAATGAAAAGCTGACGGACTACAAAGTAACCCATACCCCGAAATCCGATTCGGTAAGGATATGGTTTGATGCCGTAAAGAGCAACATCGGACAGACCGCTCCTGAAAACCTAAAGTTCGGGTACAATGCAGATAGTAAAAAGGATACACTCTATAATGCCTCCCTGTTTTACCGCTACAATGCGAAAACAGCGATGGACGTCAACAGTGCAAACGGCGGCAGCCTGCTTCCGCCCCTGGAAGACTTTAAGATTAGCTCCGAATACTACATTGACAGGATCAGCCCGGAGAAATGGACATTCAGGATCGCAGGGGACACCCTGAACACAGTACCGTTCACTGCAAAAATTTCAGACACCAATCCATATCAGATTCTGGTAAAAGCTGATTTTACGGCAGGAAAAAAGTATCAGCTGATTGTGCCGAAAGAGACCGTATCCTCTTTTTACGCAAGAAATTACCAGTCCAAACGTTTTGACTTCGAGGCTGATAAAGTGGAAAATTACGGAAGCGTGACTTTCAAACTGCAGAATGCACCGTCAGCCAGTTACTGGATCCAGCTGGTAGACAGTTCAGACAAGGTGCTGTACCAGAAATACACCAAAGGAAGTGAAGTAAAATTCAATATCCTGAGGCCCGGAGAATATATTGTGAGAATCCTGGTGGATAACAATGAAAACAGGTATTGGGATGAAGCCGATTTTCAGAATGGTATTTTTGCGGAGGACGCCTACATTTATTACAAACCGGTGATCGTACGGCCGCTTTGGGACAGCAATGAAGACTGGGACCTGAAAGATACACGTGTACTGGACCCCTCTAAGTTAAGTGCCCCGAAAAACAATACCGCAGCACCGGAAAGAGATCCGAAAAACCTTGATCTCAACAACAATGATAACCTGAGAAACGGCAACAGTGCCCTGACTCCGGTAAGGTGATGAATGAATCGATCTATGAAGACCTTCAAAAAGATATTTCTGTATACGCTTGCGGGTTTTGCCCTGATACAGCTGATTCCTACAGACAAGGTAAATCAGCCCGTAGACCGCAGGGTAAATTTCACCGATGTCAATAAAACGCCGGGAAAAATTGCCGGACTGCTGAAAGGGGCTTGCTACGACTGCCATTCAAATGAAACGGTATATCCGGACTATGCTTATATTGCACCGGTCTCTTGGTCTGTAAAAAGTCATGTAAATGAAGGCCGTGAACATATGAACCTGTCTGTATGGAACACCTACAATAAGGATCTCAAGGAAAGTATGCTCACTCAATCTATACAGACCCTCCGGAACAGGTCAATGCCTATGCCGGGCTACATCGTCTATCACAGAGAAGCCAATCTTTCCGATGCTGAGAGGGCATTGCTGGTTCAATACTTCGAAGGATTGCTGGAATCAAAATCCTATTAGATCAATTGTTAAAGTACGCAAATTTCCCGCAGGAAAGGTACAGGACAGTTCCTTAACGGGATCTGCACAGCTTCTTGTCTGCGGGAACTGCATTTCAGGGGTTACCTATTGTTGAGATAATGGTTAAAAAAATTTTTCTGCGAATCAAATGCCAGCTCCTCCGGGTCCAGCTCCTGTAAAGGGATCCAGAAAGCTTCTGAGATTTCCGATGCTTCAAGGTTTCCCTCGAATTTTTCGTCTACACGGTATTCGTAGAAAAGGTCGATGGTATGATAATCAATTTCCTTATACTGGTAGACATTCGGTAGGCTGGCCAGATAGTGTAACTTTGATTCGTCTACCATGATCTGAAGCTCTTCGGACAGTTCCCGCTTACAGGCCTCTTCCGCGCTTTCCCGGGGATCGATAAATCCTCCTGCAAGATCAAGTTTCCCCCTTTTGGGTTCCCTTTCCCTGCGGGTAAGATAAATCTCATCTTCATGTCTGATGACTACCGCTACAGCGCCTGCCACGTTGTTGTACAGGGTAAACTGACAGAGCGGGCAGCTCCACTTCTTTTCGCCGTCCCAGTGCAGGGAGTCCTCGCCGCAGTTTGGGCAGTACTTCAGTATTTTCATTCGGTTAGATTGATGTTTCTCGGGTGAAAATTCAGGATAACATCCCTGAGTTCTTCCGTTTTCAGATGGGTATAGACTTCCGTAGTGGTAATGCTGGAATGGCCGAGCATTTCCTGGATATACCGGAGATCAGCTCCGTTCTGAAGCAGATGGGTAGCAAAAGAATGCCTGAAGGTGTGAGGCGATATTTTCTTGCTCACGCCTGCTTTGTCCGTTAATTCCTTGATGATCAGAAATACGATCACCCTGGACATTGAAGTTCCCCTGCTGTTGAGAAAGAGGGTGTCTTCATATTTCTTATTGATCTTATTCTTGGACCGGGTTTCGCGGATATAGCTTTGCAGCAATTGGGCGGTATACCCAGCCAGCGGCACAAAACGTGTTTTGTTTCCCTTCCCGTGCACTTTGATGTACTGTTCCTTGAAATTGATGTTTGAAATCTTAATGTCGATCAGTTCCGATACCCGCAGCCCGCATCCGTATAAAACTTCAACGATACAGTGGTTTCTCTTTCCGAGATCCGTATCCATTTCGATCGCATTAATGATTTTATTGATGTCCGGAAGGCTGAGGGTATCCGGAAGGTAGAGCCCGAGTTTTGGCCCTTCCAGCAGTTCTGCCGGATTATCCTCGCGGCATTCCTCCTCTATCAGGAACCTGAAAAAGGCTTTGATGGAGGAAATCCACCGGGCCTGAGAACGCTCGCTGAATTTCTGCTTGGACAGGTTAAAGATATACTCCTGGAGATGTTCGTACCGGATCGTGTCAGGACCTGTATCTTCCAGGTCTGCTTCCGCATATTCTTTTAATTTTCTGATGTCCCGGATGTAGGCATCTAATGTGTTTTCCGAAAAGTTTCTTTCAAATCGGAGAAAGATTTCAAAATCTTTAATTTTTTCATCCCATGTCATTGTTGTGTTATTTTTTTAGTTCGCAATCCGAAATTTGTTCTATTTCAATCTGGTGGTTCCTTAAAAAGGATATTCCGTCATCGTCTGAATACTCGTTGATATAAACCAGCCGGGTAATTCCTGCCTGAAGGATCAGCTTGCTGCACTCTTTACAGGGAGAAAGAGTAAGGTAAAGGGTAGCCCCTTTTGCAGACTGGGTGGAAGCTGCCAGTTTTAAGATGGCATTGGCTTCTGCATGAAGTACATACCAGTGGGTCTGTCCGGCGCTGTCTTCACAGCAGTTTTCAAATCCTGAAGGGGTACCGTTGTAACCATCTGAAATAATCATCCTATCTTTTACGATAAGAGCTCCTACCTGCTTTCGTTTACAGTAGGAAAGTTTTGCCCATTCCTGGGCCATTTTAAGATAAGCTTTGTCAAACTTATTCATACAGCAGCATTGTTTGTGGTTCGAAATAATTTTTTATAAGGGATAAAAGATCAGAATTCAGGCTTTCTTTTCTCAAGAAATGCAGAAACTCCTTCTTTTTTGTCGTCCAGATCAAAAAGCTCTCCGAAATAGCTGATTTCGGTTTCAAAACCTTTATCCGTGTCTGACAGGTTAACAGCGTGAACTGCTCTGGAAATGGCCATCGGTGAATTGCGGGCAATCAGATGGGCAAGCTCCTTTGTTTTGGTTAAAAGTTCTTCAATCGGGTAGACTTCGTTCACCAGTCCGGTCTCTTTTGCACGCTGTGCAGAAACCATTTTGGCAGAAAAAATCATTTCATTGGCAATCCCTTTTCCTACAAGCTTCGGCAAACGCTGGGTGCCTCCGTAACCGGGGATCAGCCCCAGCGTCACTTCAGGAAGTCCGAGTTTTGCATTTTCCGATGCATATCTGATATGGCATGCCATGGCAAGTTCAAGACCTCCGCCTAAAGCAAATCCGTTGATGGCTGCAATAACGGGCTTGGTCATATTCTCAATCTTATCGAACAGCTTCTGATGGCCGCTCCGGGACAGTTCTTCTGCCTTTTCACGTCCGAAATCACTGAACTCCTTGATGTCGGCCCCGGCTACGAAAGATTTTTCACCGCTTCCTGTCAGGATAATCACCCTGCAGGACGCATCTTCATTCAGTCCGTCCAAAGCTGAACTGAGTTCCTGAATGGTCTTAGCATTCAACGCATTCAAACTTTCAGGCCGGTTTATGGTGATGATAACTGATTTATCTTCTTTTTGTAATAATATATTGTCGTAACTCATTTTCCACTATAAAATATTATTCTGTGCAAATTATAAATTTTTTACAAAAAAAAGGAAAAAATATTGACTTTTTTTCCTTTTGATTGAATTTATGTTAATTTTATTATTTAGTATGATTCATCATATTAGGATCAATCATCACATTGAGCTGAGTGGCTACTTTCATGCCAAGTTCTATATTGGCTCTGAAAAAGTGGCATAGCTGACGGTTAATAATTTCGTCTTTTTTAGGTCCGTCAATCTTTTTCATGTGGCCCACGATATTGCTGATCAGATGATCCCTTTCCTCAGGGCTCATCGCCTTGGAATATAACAGTCCCGGCTGGGTATAATGGTCGTCGTCATTTTCATTTCTGTTGTAGCTGGCCACATGGGCGCTATCCAACTCGTACTCGAAGCTCTTGTAAGCCGGGTCCGGCCTGATGTCGTCGAAACTGTTCGGGTGGTAATTCGGCTTGTCCTGGTAATGGCTGGAGTCTGCCATGAAACCGTCTCGCTGATAATTGTTTACGGCAAACGGGCAGCGGTTGACTTCCAGCTGGTGGGCATTGACGCCTACCCTGTAACGGTGGGCATCCTGATAAGAGAAGAGTCTTCCCTGAAGCATCCTGTCCGGCGAAAAGCTGATCCCGTCAATCAGGTTGCTGGGTGCAAACGCAGATTGTTCAACATGGGCAAAATAATTCACAGGGACTTCGTTCAGTTCCATTTCGCCCACCTCGATCATCGGAAAATCTTCATGGAACCAGACTTTGGTAACGTCAAAAGGATTCCATCTGAAATCTCTTGCCTGCTCTTCGGTCATCACCTGGATATACATGGTCCATTTCGGGAAATTTCCTTCTTCAATGGAAGTGCAGAGGTCTTCCTGCGCAAAATCGGGATTTTCACCGGCCATTTTAACGGCTTCCGCGTCAGTAAAGTTCTTAATCCCCTGCTTGGTCAGAAAATGGAATTTTACCCAGGTCCTTTCATTTTCAGCATTAATCATGGAAAACGTATGGGAACCGAAGCCATGCATATGGCGGTATCCGTACGGAGTGCCGCGGTCTGACATCAGGATCAGGACCTGATGAAGTGACTCGGGGTTCAGGCTCCAGAAATCCCACATCATGGTATGGCTTTTCAGGTTGGTCTTCGGAACCCTTTTCTGGGTGTGGATGAAGTCCGGGAATTTTTTGGCATCCTTGATGAAGAAAACAGGAGTATTATTTCCTACAAGATCCCAGTTTCCGTCCTCCGTATAAAATTTCAGAGCAAATCCTCTGGGATCTCTTGCTGTATCGGCACTCCCTTTTTCCCCGCCTACCGTAGAAAATCGGGCAAACATCCTGCAGGAATTCCCGACTTTTGAAAACAGCTTGGCTCTTGTATATTTACTGATATCATGGGTAACGGTGAAG
This sequence comes from uncultured Chryseobacterium sp., assembly GCF_913776365.1. GTDB lineage: Bacteria > Bacteroidota > Bacteroidia > Flavobacteriales > Weeksellaceae > Chryseobacterium. The sequence goes on from NZ_CAJYMO010000177.1 coordinate 13,386, forward strand.
GTTCCGTAAGCGCCGCTCCCGTGGGCATGGACCGACCTCTCCGGAATGCGCTCTCTTACGAAATGGGCAAGATTTTCCTGTAAAATGAAATCCTGCAACAGAACGGGGCCTCTGGGACCAACGGTCTGTGAATCCTGATGCTCGAAGTACGGAGCACCATTGCTTAATGTTAATTTTTTAGAATCCATAAATTTATGATTTGTATCATTGATGTTCTGATAAATTTAAAAAGTAAAGGTACTAAATATCAAATTTACTTCCATATTTAATTTGCCGATAGCAAAAACATCATATCTTTGTAATAGATAATATTAATCAGATGAACATTCAGCAATTGGAATATCTTATCGCGGTAGATAAGTATAAACATTTTGGTAAAGCTGCACAGGCATGCTTCATTACGCAACCCACCCTCAGTGCAATGATACAGAAATTTGAAGATGAACTGGATGTGAAGGTATTCGACCGTACGACACACCCGATCCGTACCACTGATGTAGGACTGCAGATCATCGATCAGGCAAAAGTGATTATAGAATCGGTGAATGAGCTCAGAAACAAAGCCAACCTGCTGAATAATATCCTCGGAGGGACCATCAATGTAGGAATTATTCCTACCGTTTCCTCTTTTATCCTGCCTACGGAAATTTTCAAGTTCCTGGAAGATAACCCTAAGATCCAGATGAATGTAAAGGAAATGACCACTGATAATATTGTCAGGGCACTGAAAGCAGGGGAACTTGATGCAGGTATCATTTCCACGCCTTATGATACGGCGGATGAGTTCTATCAGGACTTCCTTTTTAATGAAGAACTGATGATCTACAGCTCGGATACGGAAGCGAATAAGAAAAATGCCTATGTGGTTCCGGAAGATCTGAATGTAGAGAAAGTATGGCTGCTGGAAGAAGGAAACTGCCTCAGGAACCAGTTTGAAAACATCTGTCACCTGAAAGAAAATACCCTGAAACCTAAAAACCTTGATTTCCTGGCATCCAATATCCAGACGCTGGTTCATATGGTAGACAAAGTGGGAGGAATCAGCATTCTGCCTGAACTTGCCCTTAACCAGCTTTCTGATGTGCAGAAGAAAAACGTATTCCGTTTCAAGAAGCCTTTCCCATACCGGGAAATCAGTATCATTTACTATAAGCCAACTTTCAAGCAGAAGATTATTGATGAATTGTCCCATTCCATCAGGACTTCTCTGGAGAAAAAGCTGAATTATCACGAAAATCCGAAAGAATTCGTAAGCATTAAACCACAGTAGCGGTTATTGTACAACCGGTAAGCGGCTTATTTCAAGAATTATAATTGACAGGCAAAAATTTGAGTATTAAAAAAATAGTACTTAAATTTGCCAGTGTTTACGAACGAGGAAAAATTTGACCTGATTGCAACCTCTCTAAAAAAATGCTAAAACAGTATTTCTTTTTTAGACCTTCCGTCAATCCCCTGTTTTTCTTCGTTCAGTTCTAATTTTAAATATGTAAAATAATATGTCTTATTTATTTACGTCTGAATCCGTTTCAGAAGGACATCCGGATAAAATTGCCGATCAGATTTCCGACGCTTTAATAGATCACTTTTTAGCCTATGATACCTCTTCAAAAGTAGCTTGTGAAACCCTTGTCACTACAGGACAGGTCGTATTGGCCGGTGAAGTGAAGTCCGATGCCTATCTGGATGTACAGACCATCGCCAGGGAAGTGATCAACGGAATCGGGTATACCAAAGGGGAATACATGTTCAACGGGGATTCCTGCGGGGTGATCTCTGCCATTCATGAACAGTCTCCGGATATTAACCAGGGAGTGGACCGGACGGTAGCAGACGAATCCTTTGAAGCAAAAGCCAATGCACAGGGTGCCGGTGACCAGGGGATGATGTTCGGCTACGCTACTAATGAAACGGCGAACTATATGCCGCTTGCCCTGGATCTTGCCCATACCATTCTTAAAGAACTTTCTGCCATCAGAAGGGAAAATACCGAAATCACCTATCTGCGCCCGGATGCAAAAAGCCAGGTGACGATTGAATACTCCGACGACCATAAGCCGGTTAGAATTGATTCTATTGTAGTGTCTACCCAGCATGATGATTTCGGTGCTGAAGAGGAAATGCTCAATAAAATCCGTGAAGACATCAAGAATATCCTGATCCCAAGAGTGGTTGCACTGCAGCCGGAAGAGATCAAAGCGCTTTTCAACGATCAGATCAAATACCACATCAATCCTACAGGGAAATTCGTTATCGGAGGCCCGCACGGGGATACCGGACTTACCGGAAGAAAGATTATCGTGGATACCTATGGCGGAAAAGGAGCTCACGGCGGAGGTGCCTTTTCCGGGAAAGACCCTTCCAAAGTAGACCGCAGCGCAGCTTATGCAACAAGGCATATTGCCAAGAACCTTGTAGCTGCCGGAATAGCGGATGAAGTACTGGTACAGGTTTCCTATGCTATCGGTGTGGCAGAGCCATGCGGATTGTATATCAATACGTACGGAACTTCAAAAGTAGATCTTCATGACGGCGAGATTGCCCGTAAGGTTTCAGAAATTTTCGATCTCAGGCCGTATGCCATCGAGCAGAACCTGAAACTGAGAAACCCGATCTATCAGGAAACCGCATCGTACGGACATATGGGGAAAGAGCATTACATCGCCGATAAAACCTTTAACAAAGGCCATAAAAACGAACTTACCCTGACAGGGCTTGAGTTCTTTACCTGGGAAAAACTTGACAAAGTGGAAGAGATCAAAGCCGCTTTCGGCATTTAATTTTGCTTTCCTGAGAATATATCAACTGCTTTATCGCTACGGTAAGGCAGTTTTTTTTATTTTTACATATAAATAGATTATAAAAGATGAAGAATACCGGATCTGCCCTGATGACTGCCTTCCTGATGATGTTGGGTACATTTGCGAATGCCCAGCTGACAATGCATAAGATGATAAGTGTAGGGTATACCTACCAGAACCAGAGTTTCGGTGATGTGGGCGGAAAACTGCTTTTCCTGAGCAATGACAATATGGTGTACAGGCTTGGCGGCTCTGCCCTGATGGGTTCTGCCAATGGAAAGTTTGCCATTATGCCGAAAGTCTCAGGTGATATTATGTTAAATTTTGAGAAAAATGTGGATTTTTATCATTCGTATTATTTTGTAATGGGAGCCGAAGCAACCAATAAATACATTGCTCCGAAAGTAGGATTCACCCTTTTCGGGCTGCTGGATCTCACCGGCGGATATGCTTTTCCTATAGGAAACAGTGGAATAAACGGCAAAGAGCTGAAAGGCCTGAATATTAATTTTACACTAAATGTCCCTACTACCTTCATTCACGATATGTTTAAATGATTTTTTTTAAATTTTTCTTTTAAAAATTTAATAATAGGTTAACAGTTATTAAAAATTTATTATATTTACATCATAGAAAATTGTTGCCGCCTATTGATTGGACTTTACTCTGAAGAATTGTTTTGTATTTATAGCTGATGCCGGATAATATATCTGGAAAAGTGTTTGTCAGCGAAAGTATATATCGAGAAAAAGTTATGAAATCAAAATCGGATAGTTTACTCATTTCCCTTTACCAGAAAGGAGACGAAGGGGCGTTATCAACCCTTATTCATCGCCATCAGAGAGAACTTTTTACATTCATTTTTTATAAAATTAATGATGAAGACCTGGCGAATGATGTTTTTCAGGATACATTCATGAAAATCATTATTCTGCTGAAAGAAGGACGCTATAACGAAGAAGGAAAATTCATCCTTTGGGCCAAAAGAATTGCCTATAACCTGATCATCGACCATTTCAGGGCGAAATCCAAAAATATTAAAATTTCGGAAACCACTTTTGAAACCGATGAATACTCTATTTTTGATCTGCTCAGAGAACCTTCTGAAAATATTGAAGACCAGCTGGTTACCAACCAGATCCAGGAAGATCTTCTGAAGATGCTTCAGTACCTGCCTGAAAATCAGCAGGAAGTGATCAAGCTGAGGTTTTTTGACGGACTGAGTTTCAAGGAAATTGCCGATCATACGGATATGAGCATCAATACCACGCTGGGAAGGGTTCGGTATGCGCTGATCAACCTGAGAAAAATCATGGATGAAAATAATATTATCCTGACACGGTAGATAATAATATCGGAGAATTCGCGTTTTAAGGAAAAACATCTTTCGCCTATGAGAAAAAATGATTCCTTAAAAGCCACCACTTTGAAGCCAAAAAAACAAACGATTGAGTTTTTGCTCAGCTTTTCAAAGAGTCTTGAAGTTGTAAAAACCAAGGCTAAGAATTATCCGATTTCAAAGAATTAAAATCGCTAATTTTGTGCTGTATGAAAATTCAGCACATTTTTTTTGACCTCGATAATACCCTCTGGGACCACCGCCGGAATGCCTATCTTACCATTAAAGAACTTTTTGAAAAAGAAGAAATCGGCCTGAAATACAGCATCGGTTTTAATGAATTCCATTCCGTTTATCATGAAATCAACGAGAAACTTTGGGAGGATATCAGGGATGGGATCATCGATAAGGAATATCTGAGAAAGCACCGTTTTTATGATACCTTCCGACGCTTTCAGGTAGACGATGAAACGCTTTCCCTGTATTTTGAGGAACATTTTCTGGATAAAATCCTCAATCATAACGAACTGGTGGAAGGGGCAGAACGTATTTTGGAATATCTGAAATCAAAAAACTATACCCTGCACATTATTTCCAACGGATTCAAGGAAGTAACCGAAAGGAAATGTATTTTATCGGGGATAGACAGGTATTTTAAAACCATTACCAGCGCGGATGCCGTAGGCGTAAGAAAACCGGGACCTGAAATTTTTGAGTATTCCCTGAACCTGGCCGGTGCGGCGAAAGAAGAAAGTATCCTTATCGGCGACGATTGGATTGCCGATGTTACCGGAGCCCAACGTTTCGGGATGGACGTGATCTTTTTTGATGTGCTGAATGAAAACAGGGAACAGGAAGGGGTAAAAATGATTAAGCATTTGTCGCAGATTAAAGAGTATTTGTAAAAATATAAGTGATAATTTAATTTTATAAATTATATATCAGGTCTTTTGATATTATGGATTTGCTTTTGTTTTAATAAAGAAATATTGCCATTAATTTAGGATAACTCTGTTGAGAAGCCTTATATAATAATTTTTATATTTACTTTTTTAAAAGTTGAAAGTGAAAAATACTGATTATTATGAGACAGAATTAACTTTAGCAAAAAAGCAAAAATTACAATATCTTTTTGTAAGTATTGGAAATTCTATGATTATTAAAGCTATTCAATACTCTCCAATATTAAAATTAAATGGAAGAACAATATATAATTTAGGATTCGGAGATTACGACGAGACATTACAAACAATAGTTGATGATTCCAATAGCAACAATGGAGATGTTCATAGGGTATTTAATACGGTGCTGCATTCTGTGCCTAAATTTTTTATTTTGAATCCTGATGCTGTTCTGTATGTTTGCGGAAGCGATTCGAAAGATAATTATAAACGTTTATGTTCTCAGACCTGTCGTAATATTGAAAAGTGTAGAGATAGTTGCAGAAAAGAGGATAGAAGAATTAAAATATACTGTAATTACGTAGATAAAAATTTTGATGACTTAAGTACTGAATATATCTTTTTTGGAAGAAACAAAGCAGTTCATGAAAAGTTTGTGCAGTATATACCATGGCAGAAATATCATGAAATTTTAGTTTATAAAATAAAATAATTATTTTCAATATGCCTTACTTAATAAAATGTTATATATTTGATTTATAAAATACTAAACAAGCACTAATGAAAACAACAGTTGAAAATGGAAAATTAATTAAAATTCCTCCCGAAGCTAAAGTAAAATTTAGAACTGTAGCCACAAATATTAAAGATAAAGATTTATTTCAGAATAAAATAAATGCAGCTAAAAAATCCTTACAAGGATTAAAGAGTTTACCAGTATAAATAAAAAGATCTGTACCAACAGATCTTTTTATTTATAGCTATATTGTTAGATTCCCAGGCTCTCTCGCACTCTTTTCATGGTTTCCGTAGCCACTGCTCTGGTCTTCACGGCTCCTTCCTGAAGCTTCGCTTCCAGTTCATCCAGGTTATTCATATAATAGGAAAAAAGTTCCCTTTCTTTTGCGAATCGTACCAGGATGAGTTCCAGCAGTTCTTTTTTCGCATGGCCGTACCCGAAGTTTCCGGCTGTATACTTTGCTCGTAATGCTTCGGTCTGCTCAGGCGTGGCAATCAGCTGGTAAATCGCAAATACCTTATCGGTTTCGGGATCTTTGGGCTCTTCCAGGGATTTGGAATCGGTTTCGATGCTCATCACCTGTTTTTTCAGCTCTTTTTCCGGCAGGAAAATATTGATGATGTTCCCTCTGGATTTGGACATTTTATGGCCGTCGATTCCCGGGACATATTTGGTATTCTCCTGAAGCTCAGACTGTGGAAGCACAAAAACTTCACCCATCTGATTATTGAAACGGGAAGCCACATCACGGGCGATTTCCAGGTGCTGAAGCTGGTCTTTTCCTACAGGAACAATTTCCGCATCGTACAGCAGAATGTCAGCGGCCATCAGGATAGGATAGGTGAATAATCCTGCATTTACATCCTGCAGGCGGTCTGCTTTATCTTTGAACGAATGGGCCAGCGTCAAACGCTGGTATGGGAAGAAACATGATAAATGCCAAGAAAGTTCACAGGTTTCAGGGATGTCGCTCTGTCTGTAAAAATAGGTGTTTCCGGTATCCAGCCCACAAGCAAGCCAAGCCGCAGCAATTTCGTAGGTGTTCTGTTTAAGCTCTTTCGCATCCTTAATCTGGGTAAGGGAATGAAGATTCGCGATGAATAAAAAAGATTCGTTTCCTTCCTGCTTTGAGAGCTCAATTGCAGGAATAATGGCACCCAGTAGATTACCAAGGTGCGGGGTTCCGGTGGCTTGAATGCCGGTAAGAATTCTTGACATTGTTTACAATTATGTTTAAAATTAATGAACTGCAAATTTAGGAAATTCTTCTCCTGTCTGGCAACCGTATAGCCTGTTTCAAAGATTTTTATACAGAGAAAGCAGGATCGTGATCAGCCGGACAGGCCGAATTCTGCTTCTACCGGACAGCAGAAATGTATACAGCATGTTAAATAACTTACGGAATCTGAATTTTCTTTCCGCCGAATTTCGGTTCCACGCCGGTAATAAGATCCAGATAAGCTTTTGTCTTGGCAAGATATTCCCTCATGTTGGTCTTAAAGCCTGCATATTTGTTGACATCTTCCGCATTGAACCCATAAGCTTCCATACCGTTCTGCTGTGCCAGAAATACGGCCCTTTCATTGTGGAACTTCTGGGAAACGATGATGATCTTTTGCTGGCCGAAAATTTCTTTTGCCCTCACCACGGAATCCAGCGTCCTGAATCCGGCAAAGTCCAGGAAGATACGGTCTTCCGGCACGCCACGTTCCATCAGGGCTTTCTGCATGTCTTCAGGCTCATTGTAATCTTGCCTGCTGTTGTCCCCGCTTACGATAAGGTACTGTATTTTACCGCTCCGGTAGAGTTCGGCGGCAGCAAGTATCCTGTTGTAGAAATAGGCATTGATCTGGCCGTTATCGAGTGTTTTGCTGGTTCCCAGCAGTAAGGCTGTTTTGGTTTGCGGGAGGTCGTCAATATGGGCCGAAAGGAAATCTTCCGTGTTTCTCTTCATGCTGTAATTGGCCCATGCCATAAAAACAATTCCTGCCACCAGAAGGAGCAGGAAAAGTTGTATCAGTTTTTTTATCAGTTTTCTCATCGGGTATCAATGTCTAGAATTCCAGTCCGTTCGGGAAGGCTTTTTTCCGGAAGATCAGCAACAGCACGGCACCTACGGTAATCGCAGAGTCGGCCACGTTGAAGATGTATTTGAAAAACTCAATATGTTTTCCTCCGATCAGGGGCCAGCTTTCAGGAACGTTCCAGTCTACCAGCGGAAAATGCAGCATGTCTACCACGCATCCTCTCATGAAAGTAGAGTAGCCATGGCCAAAGGAAGTCAGTTTTGAAATGCCGTCATAGCCGATCCAGCGGTCGATGCTTGCGTCGTAAAGGGTTCCGCTGTCAAAGATCAGTCCGTAAAACATGCCGTCGATCAGATTGCCGATGGCACCTGCGAAGATCATGGCCATCGGGATAAGCAGGTAATTGGATTCCCTGCGTTCCAGCCATTTTTTGAAGAGGTAAATCATTCCTCCGATAAGGAATACCCTGACGATAACCAGGAAGTATTTTCCGATCACGCCACCGAAATGCAGGCCATAGGCCATGCCCGGATTTTCCACAAACGTCATCTTGAAGCCGGGAAGCACTGAAATGCTGTCGTTCAGGTTAAAATGCGTCTTTACATAGATTTTTGAAGCCTGGTCAATCAGTAAAATAAGAAGGGTGACAAATGCAATTTTTTTCATTACAGTCCTTTAGGTTTTGTCGGTTTACCTAATTTCTCATTCTTCCGGTCGACGATCTTCTTAATCGTCTTCTCGTTATGATGGGTATTTTTGGTATGGAATTTTTCGAATTTGATATTCATTTCTTTCAGTACGCTCTTCAGCGCACTCAGCTCCATGGCATTTCTGGTGTGGACAATAATGGATTCCATTGTATATAAATTTTCACTTTTTAGACAGTTCGTCGAGTCTTTTCCGGTCTTTGGCTGAAAGGTCTTTGATTCCGTTTCTGCCCATTTTGCCCAAAAGCCTGTCGATTTCTTTTTCCCTTTCGCGTTTTTCGGAATTGAACCGGTCATCAAGGGTATAATTCTTTCCGGGGCCCGGGAAGAATCGCTCTCTGATCCGGTCCCGGTACAAAAATGCCAGCAGGGCTGCAATGATGAGGAGTAAAATCAAAAATCCGCTCATGGGTATATACTAAAAATTCAGGTTTATAAGTATTTTACAAAAATACAATATAAACCTGAATTTATTTTATTAACCGGACGGTTATTTCTGCATGTTTTTCGCTTCAATGCTCAAGGTAGCATGAGGCACTGCGAAAAGCCTTTCTTTGGGAATCAGCTTTCCGGTTACCCTGCAGACACCGTAGGTCTTGTTCTCGATTCTGATCAGCGCGTTTTTGAGATCCCGTAAGAATTTCTCCTGTCTTCCTGCCAAAATAGAATTCTGCTCCTTGCTTAGGGTTTCCGCTCCTTCTTCAAAAGCTTTGAAGGTAGGTGAAGTATCATCGGTACCGTTATTCTGGTCGTTGATGAAGCTTTCACGGATCAGCTTAAGGTCGTTTTCCGCTTTTTCTATTTTTTCTTTAATGATGGATTTGAATTCCTGTAAATCGGCATCACTGTATCTTACTCTTTCGTCTGACATAATCATGTTTTCTCTAGTTTAATAAATTGTGGACTTGAATGTGGAAAAAGTTAACTATTTGTTAATTCTTTCAACATTTATCTTAAAATTAACTTCATCGATTTCGATTTCGTTAAAATTTGAGAGTGAAGATACGATTTCTATTTTATCTGACAAGACTTCGGAAGAAATATATTCCTCATTTTTTTTAATGTCTTCAAGGAATGGGCAACCCTCTTCCAGTGAGATGATTATACGGTCTGTCAGTTCAAAATTTTTCTCTTTTCTCAGGTTCTGAATCCTGTTGATCAGTTCCCGGGCAATGCCTTCAGATTTTAACTCTTCTGTTAGCTTCAAATCTAGTGCCACAGTCGTTTTCCCGTCAGAAGTTACCGTCCATCCGGGTATGTCTTTGGTAGAAATTTCCACATCTTCCGGAGTAATTTCGTATCCCTGCACCTCAATTTTGCCTTCTTTCTCAAGTCCGGCAATCTGTTCTGCCGTAAATGCTGCAATGGCACCGCCTACGGTTTTCATATCTTTTCCCAGTTTGGGGCCTAATGCCTTGAAGTTCGGTTTGATCTGTTTTACGATCAGGTGGGACGCTTCTTCTGCGTTGATCAGCTGGAGTTCCTTTACATTCACCTCCTGTCTGATCAGGTCGGCTACAGCAAGGATCTGTTGTTCCGTTTTAGCATCCAGAACAGGAATCAGCACTTTCTGCAAAGGCTGGCGTACTTTTACGTTTTCCTTTTTTCTCAATGAAAATACCATGCTGGTAATATTCTGGGCCAGGTGGGTTTTTTCCACCAGGTCCTGATCGATCAGGCTTTCATCCGCTACCGGGAAATCCGTAAGGTGAACCGATTCGCCGCTGCTTCTTCCGGTAACTGTATTCAGGTCCTGGTACAGCTGGTCCATAAAGAACGGAGCAATCGGTGCCGATAGTCTCGCCACCGTTTCAAGACAGGTGTATAAAGTCTGGTAAGCGGAGATTTTATCTTCTGAATAATCGCCTTTCCAGAAACGTCTCCTGCACAGTCTTACATACCAGTTGCTCAGGTTGTCGTTTACAAAAGTACTGATGGCCCTGGCTACTCTTGTCGGTTCGTAATCTTCATAGAAGGCTTTAACTTCCTTGATCAGTAAGTTTAGTTCCGATAAAATCCAACGGTCGATTTCCGGACGGTTCTCCACTTCTTTTTCGGAATAATTAAATCCGTCCACGTTGGCATACAGCACAAAGAAAGAGTAGGTGTTATACAATGTTCCGAAGAATTTTCTTCTCACCTCATCGATGCCTTCAATGTCAAATTTCAGGTTTTCCCAAGGGTTGGCATTAGAAATCATGTACCAGCGCGTAGCATCCGGTCCGTACACCGAAAGGGTTTCAAACGGGTCCACGGCATTTCCTTTGGATTTTGACATTTTCAGTCCGTTTTTATCCAGAACAAGTCCGTTGCTCATTACATTCTTATACGCTACCGAATCGAATACGGCGGTTCCGATGGCGTGAAGCGTATAGAACCAGCCACGGGTCTGATCAACTCCCTCCGCGATAAAATCGGCAGGGAAGGCTTTATTGTTGTCGATTAATTCTTTATTCTCAAAAGGATAGTGCAGCTGCGCATACGGCATCGAACCCGAATCGAACCAAACGTCGATCAGATCACTTTCACGCTTCATCGGCAGCCCTGAATCCGAAACCAGAATAATCTTGTCAACGATGTTTTTATGAAGATCAACGAGCTCATAGTTGGATTCGGACATATTGCCGATCACGAAACCTGTAAAAGGATTTTCTGTCATCAGTCCTGCCGCAACGGATTTCTCGATTTCATTATACAGCTCTTCTACAGAACCGATAATTTTTTCTTCCAGTGCTGAGCCTGTCGAAGAGTCTGTTCTCCAGATCGGCAACGGAATTCCCCAATATCTTGATCTTGAAAGGTTCCAGTCGTTCACGTTTTCCAGCCAGTTGCCAAAACGTCCTTCTCCGGTTGATTTCGGTTTCCAGTTGATTTCTTTGTTTAAATCCACCAGCCGTTCTTTTACGGCCGTCATTTTCACAAACCAGGAATCCAGCGGGTAATACAATACCGGCTTGTCTGTTCTCCAGCAATGTGGATAACTGTGGACATATTTTTCTACTTTGAAAGCTTTGTTTTCCGTCTTCAATAAAATTGCCAGCTCTACATCCCAGGATTTCTCCGGAGCAGTGCCTTCATCGTAATATTCATTTTTAATGTATTTCCCGGAGAATAATTCCGGAACATTCTCCCCTTTGATAAATCTTCCCTGAAGGTCTACCAATGGAATCAGGTTATCGTTTTCATCTTTTACCAACATCGGCGGAACTTCAGGTTTTGCCATTTTGGCAACCCTTGCATCATCCGCACCGAAAGTCGGTGCCGTATGAACGATTCCCGTACCGTCTTCCGTTGTAACGAAATCCCCTAAAATCACCCTAAACGCATTTTCAGGATGGTCATTCGGGGTAAACCATGGAACAAGCTGTTCGTATCGGGTTTCCACCAGTTTTTCTCCGGTAAATTCTTTTAGGATTTTAAACGGAATTGTTTTGTTTTCTGCAGAATAATTTGCAAAATCCTCATCCGTTCCTTCAGTATATTTTTTCCCGAAAACTTTAGGTAAAAGCACGCGGGATAAAACAACGTTTACCGGCTCGAAAGTATATTGGTTGAATGTTTTTACCAGGACATATTCAATATCTCTTCCTACGGTAAGGGCCGTGTTGGAAGGAAGCGTCCATGGGGTTGTCGTCCAGGCCAGAATGTGTACGTCGCCGTCCACATTGCTGAACAATTCAGAAGATTCTTTTTTTACCTTGAACTGAGCTACCACCGTCGTATCCGAAACATCATGGTACGTTCCGGGCATATTCAGTTCCGCAGAAGAAAGTCCGGTTCCTGCTTTCGGGGAATAAGGCTGGATGGTGTATCCTTTGTATAATAATTCCTTATCGTACAGTTGTTTCAGCAGCCACCAAACCGTCTCCATATATTTAGATTTATATGTGATGTAGGGATCATTAAGATCTACCCAATACCCGATTTTTTCAGTCAGGTTGTTCCACACATCGGTATAGCGCATGACCGCTTCACGGCAGGCTTTGTTGTAATCCTCGATCGAAATCTTTTTGCCAATGTCTTCTTTAGTGATTCCTAATTCTTTTTCCACACCAAGCTCTACTGGAAGTCCGTGGGTATCCCAGCCCGCTTTACGGAACACCTGCTTTCCGTTCTGGGTCTGGTAACGACAGAAAATATCCTTTAATGCCCTGGCCATAACGTGGTGAATCCCGGGCATACCATTCGCAGAAGGCGGACCTTCATAAAAAACGAATTCAGGTTGCCCCTCACGAATCTCAACGCTTTTATTGAAGGTATTGTTCTGTTTCCAGAATTCCGCGATGTTCTCGGCTACATCAATAAGGTTGAGGTTTTTGTATTCTTTAAACTGGCTCATTGTATTATCTCAATATCGTTGATTAATTAAGTGGGCAAATTTACTAAAATTTACCGGTTTGTAATATATGTTTTATTTTGATATTTCCCATTAAAAACTTCTGTTTCAGAAAAATAAAATCAAAATTAAAGGTCAGCGGTAAATGATCGTGTTTTCTGCTGCTCAGTTTATCCGGATAAACCGGTTTTATACTTCTGATACAACCCGTATCAGGAAATGACCTGGTCCTTTTTTGCTGTGTATTATATGATAAAGCTGATTTTAAAGGCCTGTCTGTTTCTCCGTGATCTTAGCCGTGCAAGAAAATGCCTTTGCAGACTTTAATACCCAAAAAGTTGTCAAATATCCTGTGCCACCTCTTCGTTCATAAACCATACAGTGACTTTTCTGCACTGCCTGTGGAACATTCATTCGCGGGATTTAATTTTAAATTAAATACATTTGTCTTCTAAAAGTAAACAAACATTGGAACTCCATCCCTCCATAGAAAAAGCAACCACCCGGGAAATACAGGAATTTCAGGAGCAAAAACTCCGGGAATTGCTGGTGTATCTTGAGCTGCATTCTCCTTTTTACCAGAGACTTTTCAAGGAAAACAATATCTGCATTGCTGATATCCGCACCCTGGAAGACCTGCAGAAGATCCCGGTGACAACAAAGAACGATATCCAGCAGAACAATAATGACTTCTTCTGCATTACACCGGATAAGATCGTGGATTACAGCACCACCTCAGGAACATTGGGCGACCCGGTGACGTTCGGTTTGTCCGACAATGATCTGGAAAGGCTGGCGTATAACGAAGCCATTTCCTTTGCCTGTGCCGGAATCCGGAAAGGTGATGTTGTACAGATGATCACCACCATCGATAAAAGGTTCATGGCCGGGCTGGCTTACTTTTTAGGGCTGCGGAAAATGGGAGCAAGCGTCGTAAGAATGGGTCCCGGAATCCCGGAGCTGCAATGGGATTCCATCTTCAGATACAAACCGAAATACCTGATTACCGTCCCGTCATTTTTATTAAAGATGATTGATTACGCTGAGAAGCATGATATCGATTACAGAAACTCAAGTGTCTACGGAGCCGTTTGTATCGGGGAAAGCATAAAGAATCAGGATTTTACGGATAATATTCTTTCGCGCAAAATCAAGGAGAAATGGAACATCAAGCTTTTCTCAACCTATGCTTCTACGGAAATGAGCACGGCTTTCACGGAATGCGAATTCCAGAACGGCGGCCACCAGCACCCGGAACTGATTATTACGGAGATCCTGGATGATGACGGGAATCCGGTACAGGCAGGAGAAAGCGGGGAATTGACCATCACTACCCTGGGCGTTGAAGCGCTGCCCCTGCTGAGATTCAAAACCGGGGATCTTGTAAAAGCCCATAATGAACCCTGTGCCTGTGGAAGGAATACCATGAGATTAGGCCCTGTGCTCGGGAGAAAGCAGCAGATGATCAAGTATAAAGGGACAACACTGTATCCGCCGGCTATGAGTGACATCCTGAATGATTTCAGCCATATCCTGTGTTACCAGATCGTTATCCGGTCAAATGAAATAGGGCTGGATGAAATCGTGATCAAGATCAGTACAGATCGCGAATCGGAAAGCTTTGTCAGTGAAGTAAGGGATCATTTCAGGGCCAAGTTAAGGGTCAGTCCGAAAATTGAAATAAACGATTTTGATGTTTTATCTAAAACTGTGTTTCATCCGAACAGCAGGAAACCCATTACTTTCGTAGATTTACGCTGATAACGGCCTTCTTCATGTATATGGCTGAAATACCATGAAATAAGACAAAAAATCCGCTTTCCTATCAGGAAGGCGGATTTTTTATGCCTGTTGCTTTTCCGTTTTAATAAATTCGGCTAAATTTTTTATGGCCGTATCATGGATTCTTACAAAGGTATTTTTCTTGTTCCAGACATATCCCGCCAGTACGGCGCAGATCTTCCTCTTTACATCCGGATTTTCCGGCTGGTGGAAAAACAGCTCCTGAAGATTTCCGGTATACCATTCTTTTACATAGGTCGTGAAAACATCCACCCCATAGAGGATATAGTCTGAATACTCCTTCTGCCAGTCGATTCTTTCACCGTTCAGCTGCCTTAGTGCCAATTTGGCTGCCAGCATTCCCGATTCCGTGGCAAAAGCCATCCCGGAAGAGAAAACAGGATCCAGAAATTCGGAAGCATTCCCGGTAAGGGCAAAACCGTCTCCGAACAAGCTTTTCACGGAGCATGAATAGTCTTTAAGGTGTCTTGGCTCGAACAGGAAATCCACATCGCCAAAACGATTCATATAATAATCAGAAAGGGAAATTGCTTTTCTCAGGGCCCCGGCAGTATCCCCGTCTTTGGAAAGCCTGTCGATATAATCGGTAGGCCCAACAATTCCTACACTGGTATTACCATTGGAGAAAGGGATCACCCAAAGCCAGACTTCCGTTTCAATAATGTCGAAAGAGATCAGGGTTCCTTCAGTCCCATCTTCCCGGTTAGTGTCCTTTACATGGGAAAAAATAGCGGAATGGGGAGAGAGCTTTGAAGGCTTTTCGAGGTCTAAAAGTCTTGGCAGCACCCTTCCGTAGCCGCTGGAATCGATGACGAATTTGGCATGGATTTCCTTTGTTTCCCCGTCCCTGGTCCTTACCGTTGTTACGGAATCCGTTCCGTTGAACTGAATACCGGTGACTTCAGTTTCAAATTCCAGGTCGACGCCCTTTTTGATTACTTCCTGTGCCAGGGCATTATCAAAATCCGCCCGCGGTACCTGCCAGGTCCAGTCCCAGCCTTTCCCGAACTTATTGCTGAAATCAAAGAGGCAAACTTCGTTTCCCCTGAGGAACCGGGCACCCAGCTTTTTCTCGAAACCCATGCTGTCCAGGACCGGAAACAGGCCGGCTTCATAAAAATGATCCATCACCCTTGGGATTAAGCTTTCACCTACGACAAGTCTTGGGAATTTTGTCTTTTCCACCACTTTTACGCTGATGTTGTTCTTCTTTAAATATGAAGAAGATACGCATCCGGAAGGCCCGGCTCCGATGACGAGAACATCAACAAACTCTTTACTCATCTTTGATTTTTTATTTTAATAATAACCTCTATCTTTGCCGCAAAATTAATGACATTTAATTAATAATTACAAAATTATCTTACTATTACTTTTAATTGATGAGAATAAATAACTTTTTAGAACTGAACGACTTCAAAAAAGTCATTATCGGAAATGAGAAAATAGAACTGGACGAAACACTGCTGGCCAGGGTGGATGAGAGTTTTCAGTTTCTTAAAGAATTTTCAAGAAATAAAGTAATATACGGAGTCAACACCGGCTTCGGGCCGATGGCGCAGTTCAAGATCAGTGATGAAGACACCCATCAGCTTCAGTACAACCTGATCCGGAGCCATTCTTCAGGAATCGGGAACCCGCTTCCGGCGGCAGAAGTGAAAGCCTGCATGCTGGCAAGGCTGAATACGCTCTCTTTAGGCAATTCGGGTGTTCATCCTTCGGTTGTTATCCTGCTTAAGGAACTGATCAACAGGGATATCACACCGCTGATTTTCGAACACGGAGGCGTAGGGGCCAGCGGCGACCTGGTTCAGCTGGCACATCTTGCCCTCGTGCTGATCGGTGAAGGCGAAGTTTTTTACAGAGGAGAGAGAAAACCTGCCAGGGAAGTATTGGAAACGGAAGGATTGGAGCCGATCCGCGTAGAGATCCGGGAAGGGCTGGCCCTGATGAACGGAACTTCTGCAATGTCGGGAATCGGTGCTGTCAATGCCCATAAAGCTAACCAGCTGACGGACATTTCTATTGCTCTTTCCTGTGCCATTAATGAAATTGTACAGGCTTATGACGATCACCTGTCGGAACCGCTCAACGGAACAAAGCTTCATGCAGGACAGCAGAAAGTGGCCGCCCGGATGCGTGACCACCTGGCAGACAGTAAGCTGGTAAGGAAAAGGGCCGATCATCTCTATACTCATTTTGAAGAGCAGGAGAAGGTTTTCAAAGATAAGGTCCAGGAATACTATTCTTTACGATGTGTTCCGCAGATCCTCGGTCCTGTCCTGGATACATTGGAATATACGGAGAAGGTACTGGAAAATGAAATCAACTCTGCCAATGACAATCCGATCATCAACGTGGCGGACCGGCATGTATACCATGGCGGGAATTTCCACGGCGACTACATATCGCTGGAAATGGATAAGCTCAAGATTGTGGTTACCAAGCTGACGATGCTGGCCGAAAGACAGCTGAATTACCTGCTGAATGCCAAAATCAATGAGATTTTACCTCCTTTTGTGAACCTGGGGAAACTGGGCTTCAACTTCGGGATGCAGGGCGTTCAGTTTACGGCGACTTCCACTACGGCGGAAAGCCAGATGCTTTCCAACCCGATGTATGTCCACAGCATTCCGAATAATAATGACAATCAGGATATTGTGAGCATGGGAACCAATGCGGCGGTGATCTGCAGAAAAGTCATTGAAAATGCATTTGAAGTATTGGCGATTGAGGCCATTACCATCGTCCAGGCTATCGAATACCTTGGGTTCCAGGATAAAATATCATCGGCAACAAAAGAGCTGTATGACGAAATAAGAAAGATCATTCCCGCGTTTTCCAATGATATGGTGATGTATCCGTATCTGGAACGTGTAAAAAACTATCTGAAGAGTATGTAACCTCCGGCCGATAGAAGTTGTCATAGAAGAAGAATATACCCAAAATTAAAACTAACATACGCTACACATGAAATGTGCAATCATCACAGGCGGCTCCAGGGGAATCGGAAGAGCGATCTGTATCAAACTGGCAGAAGAAAAGAATTACCATCTTCTCATTAATTACACTTCCAACGAGACAGCGGCAAAAGATACGCTGGCCAGGGTGGAAGAGCTGGGCGCTACGGGGGAAATCCTGAAGTTCGACGTCGGTAATGCCGGAGAAACGCAGGCTGTTCTTACCCAATGGCAGGAAAACCATCCGAAAGCAATCGTTGAGGTGATTGTAAACAATGCCGGAATTACCAGGGACGGACTTTTCATGTGGATGCCGAGTGAAGACTGGAATGCAGTTATTAATACCAGCCTGAACGGCTTCTTCAATGTAACCAACTTCTTTATCCAGAAGCTGCTGCGCAACAAATACGGAAGGATTATCAATATGGTGTCCGTTTCCGGTGTCAAGGGTACAGCCGGGCAGACGAATTATTCTGCTGCAAAAGGAGCGCTGGTGGGTGCTACCAAAGCATTGGCCCAGGAAGTGGCAAAAAGAAACATCACCGTAAATGCAGTAGCCCCGGGCTTTATTAAAACAGATATGACACAGGAATTCAATGAAGAGGAATTAAAAGCGATGATTCCTGCCAACCGTTTCGGTGAAGCGGAAGAAGTGGCGGATCTGGTAGCATTTTTAGCTTCAAAAAAATCATCGTACATTACAGGCGAAGTCATTAATATTAACGGCGGAATCTACTCATAAATTAATGTAACAAGATACCAGTGTACCGATATACCAATGAATACGGATTGATAAGAATTGTTACATTGTTAGATTGATACATTGTTAAATTTAGCAACATGGAAAACAGGGTGGTCATTACCGGAATGGGAATTTATTCCTGCATCGGAACTTCTTTGGAAGCGGTGAAGGAATCTTTATTTCAGGGAAAATCCGGTATTTTTTTAGTGGATGAAAGAAAAGAGTTCGGCTTCCGGTCGGGCCTTACGGGCGTTGTGCCGAAACCGGATCTGAAGAACCTTCTGAACCGGAGGCAGCGGGTAAGCATGGGCGAGGAAAGTGAATATGCTTATCTTGCCACGCTTGATGCTTTTCAGCAGGCCGGTATCGACCAGGACTTTTTAGATCATAACGAAGTCGGGATCCTGTACGGAAACGATAGTGTTTCCAAGGCAGTTGTGGAATCCATAGACATTGCGAGAGAGAAAAAAGATACGACACTGATGGGTTCCGGAGCCATTTTCAAATCCATGAACTCTACGGTGACGATGAACCTTTCCACGATTTTTAAACTGAAGGGCATTAACCTCACCATCAGTGCAGCATGTGCAAGCGGTTCCCATTCTTTAGGACTGGCCTATATGATGATCAAAAACGGCTTCCAGGATATGATTGTCTGCGGAGGAGCGCAGGAAACCAATATGTATTCAATGGCCAGCTTTGACGGGCTGGGCGTTTTTTCCGTCAGGGAAAACGAACCTACGAAAGCTTCAAGGCCTTTCGACTCCGGGAGAGATGGCCTGATCCCGAGCGGAGGCGGCGCAACGCTGATCGTTGAAAGCCTGGAATCCGCACAAAAAAGAGGAGCCCATATCATCGCGGAAATCGCAGGGTATGGCTTTTCATCCAACGGCGGCCATATTTCCACCCCGAATGTAGACGGGCCGGCCCTTGCCATGGAAAGGGCACTGAAGCAGTCGGGCCTTACTGCACAGGATATCGACTATATTAATGCCCACGCTACTTCTACCCCGATCGGCGATGCCAATGAGGCCAAAGCTATTTATGAAATCTTCGGCGGCCAAGTTCCGGTAAGCTCCACAAAATCCATGACCGGGCACGAATGCTGGATGGCCGGAGCAAGTGAAGTTATCTACTCCATTTTAATGATGCAGCATGATTTTATAGCCCCGAACATCAACCTGGAAAATCCTGATGATGAGGCAAAAAGGATAAATCTGATAGCTGAAACAAAAAGTCAAAAAATTGACGTATTTTTGTCCAATTCTTTTGGATTCGGAGGAACCAACTCCGCATTAATCGTTAAAAAATTTACATAAAAACATGGAAAGGGAAAAAATTGTTGCTATCGTTAACGACTTTTTAATCAACGAATTTGAAGTGGATGGTGATGAAATCAGCAATGAGGCCAACCTGAAACAGACATTAGGGCTGGACAGCCTGGATTATATCGACCTGGTGGTTGTCATCGAATCCAACTTCGGGGTAAAGCTGGGTGAGGCAGACTTTAAGCAGATGGTTACTTTCGATGATTTCTATTCAGCCATCCAAAACAAAATCACTGAAAAGAACAACTAATGTAACAATGTAGCAATGTGGCAATGTAAAAATGTAACAATGTATTGATTACCGATTTCTGATTAAATAATTGTTACACGGTTATATCGTTACATTGATCAACCGATGCTATGAACAAATGGAAAGGCAAATCCAGAGGGACCATCACCGGATACAAAATTTTTGTCTGGTGCATCCGCAATGCCGGGATCCGGAGTTCGTATGCCGTGCTTTACTTTGTGGCGGCCTATTACTTTCTATTCCTGAAGAAAAGCAGCCGTTACATTTCATCTTATTTTCATAAAAGGCTGGGCTATGGTTTCCTGAAAACAAAAATTTCCGTGTTCAGAAGTTATCTTACTTTCGGTAAGGTACTGATTGATAAAACCGCAATATCTGCAGGATTGAGGGACCGTTTTACCTACGAATTCGACGGGATTGAAAACCTCAGGAACCTGCTGGCGGAAAAAAAAGGCGGGGTTCTCATCAGCGCCCACATTGGGAATTTTGAAATTGCAGAACATTTCTTTGCCGATATCGATTTCGACTGCCAGATCAACCTGGTTACTACAGACCAGGAAGTTACGGTAATCAAGGAATACCTGGAAAGCGTTTCCGTAAAACAGAGCAGCATTAAATTCATTTATGTAAAGGAAGACATGTCCCATATTTTCGAGATCAATGAGGCTTTGTCTAAAAATGAGCTCATCTGCTTTACCGGAGACCGCTATTTTGAGGGTTCCAAGTTCCTTGAAGGTAACCTGCTGGGGAAAACCGCAAAATTTCCGGCCGGACCATTTCTTATCGCTTCCAGGCTGGGCGTTCCCGTAGTGTATGTTTACGTGATGAAAGAAAAGAACCTGCATTATCACCTCTATGCAAGACTGGCGGAGCATGTAAAAAAGCGCGATGCACAGGGCCTTCTGAATTCCTATACCCGGAATCTTGAATCCATGATCAGGAAATATCCGCTTCAATGGTTCAATTATTTCGATTTTTGGGATGATGTTGATTAATTTTCCTACTTTTACCCCAAAATAAAACTAATATTTAACTCAAACATCAAGTAATTGGGGGATTTAAAATGTAAGCCGTAAATAACTTTTACTCTTGTCGGGTATTACCGCCTTTGCGGAGCTGAAAACAGAGGACCTTAATGTAAAATTTCTGCCGGCTTTATGTTTTAAAATTCAAAATTACTCAAACACAGCTTTCCTTTGAATAAAGAATTCGACATACTGGTAATCGGAAGCGGATTGGGAGGTCTTGTTTCGGCACTTGTTCTTGCCAAAGAAGGCCTGAAAGTCTGCGTTCTGGAGAAAAATAACCAGTATGGCGGAAACCTCCAGACCTTTTCCCGTGACAAACTGGTTTTCGATACCGGTGTCCATTACCTGGGCGGTCTTTCCGGAGGGCAAAACCTTCATCAGTATTTTTCTTATCTAGGCATTATGGATGATCTGCAGCTTCAGCAGATGGATAAGGACGGCTACGATAAAATTACCTTCGGGGATGATACAACCGAATATCCGCATGCCCAGGGCTATGATAATTTTGTAGAGCAGCTGGCCCGGTATTTTCCTGATGAACGGGAGAACCTGCAGAATTACTGCGAAGAAATCCGGAGGGTCTGCAGCCGGTTTCCAAGATATCACCTGATAGGGGAAGACCGGTATAATGAAGAAATTATTCATCTGAATACCAAAAGGATGATCGAATCCATTACCCGGAACACCACATTGCAGTCGGTTCTGCTAGGCTCCAATTTTTTATATGCCGGGGATTCGGAGACGGTGCCGTTTTATGTACATGCCCTGACGGTAAATTCTTATCTTCAAAGCGCGTATAAATGTGTGCAGGGCGGAAGCCAGATCTCAAAACTGCTGATCCGGAGGCTCCGGGAGCATGGTGCGGAAGTCCATAAGTATGCAGAGGTGGAGCAGTTTATTTTTGATGAAAGCGATACGCTGAAGGGGGTAAGAACAAAAGCAGGAAAGGCATATTTTGCAGACCGGTTTATTTCCAACATCGAAATCCGTTCAACGGTAAAGCTCATCGGAGAGGAACGGCTGAAAAAATCTTTTCTGAACAGGGTCATGAGCTGGGAGCCCGGGCCGTCATGCTTCAGTGTCTATCTTGTCCTGGAACCGGAAACGATTCCTGAATTCAATTATAATCTGTACCATTACAGATCGGAGGGCGCTGTCTGGCAGGCATACCGCTACCGGAAAGATTCCTGGCCGGAGACCTATATGCTTTCTTCATCACCGTCAAAGCAGCACCCGGAGTTTGCTGAAAGTCTCACTGCCATTTCCTATATGGATTTTGAGGAAGTGAAGGAATGGGAGCATACTTTTAATACGGTTGCTGATGAGCAGGAAAGGGGAGAGCTGTATGAACGTTTCAAAACGGAAAAGGCAGAGAAAATGATTTCGGCACTGGAAAAAAAGTTTCCGGATCTGAGAACATCGGTTAAAGCAATATATACTTCATCTCCTTTATCATACCGTGATTATATCGGGAGTTCCAACGGAAACATGTACGGTTACAGGAAAAGTTCGGAAAACCCTCTGAAAACAATGGTTTCCCCGAGAACGAAGATTGATAATCTTTTTATGACAGGGCAATCGGTAAATATGCACGGGATATTAGGCTGTACCATCGGTGCCTTTACCACGTGTGCTGAAATCCTGGGAAAAGACCTGATTGATCAGAGATTGCTTCAAATGATTAATAAAAACAAAGGTGAATAAAAACAGGGAGTATGGTCCGGTAAAAGACAATTGTTTATATGGTCAGAAGATCGTATTGGTTTGCCTCAGCCTTATCCTGAACATCAGCCTCATTTCCTGTGGAATCAGAAAATCGGTCCGTCATGTCCCCGATATCCGTCGGTATGCGCTTGAAATTCCGGAGGTCAGCAGGATCAATGATTCTACTTTTCATTTTAATCAAAACCGTTTAACAAAAAATAAGCAACAGCTCTGGGAATTATACATTAAGGGAAACCCTTTACAGCTGGGATACAACAATGGCGCGCTGACCCAGCACCTGATGCACAAACAGGAAAAAATCTTTTTTTCGAAAGTGCAGGGTTTTGTTCCGTCAAAATTCAAGCAGAACCTGTTACGGGGTTTCCTGAAATGGTACAACCGGAAAATGTATCTTAACATACGGGAAGACGATCAGGCAGAATTATACGGGTTGTCCCGGTACTCGTCAGACCAATATAATTTTATTGCACCTGAATTCCTGAGAATAATGTATCTGCATGGTGCCCATGACATCGGCCATGCCATGCAGGACCTGATGATGGTAGGCTGCACCTCGCTGGCCGTATGGGATGAAAACACGGAGGACGGCGATCTGCTGATCGGCCGGAACTTCGACTTTTATGTCGGCGACGATTTTGCTGAGAATAAACTGGTGGAAATGGTGGAACCCGAAACAGGAATTCCTTATCTGTCTGTCAGCTGGCCGGGAATGATCGGGGTGGTTTCCGGGATGAACCAGGAAGGACTTACCGTAACCATCAATGCCGGGAAATCCAGGATTCCGCTTACGGCCAAAACACCGGTTTCCCTGGTGACAAGGGAAATTCTGCAATATGCAAAAAATATAGATGAAGCTGTGGCCATCGCAAAAAAGAAAAAGGTGTTTGTATCAGAATCTATTCTGGTGGGCAGTGCAAATGACCGGAAAGCAATAGTTATTGAAATTTCGCCGGATAATTTCGGCGTCTATGAAGTGAAAAATTCAAGCCGCATTCTCTGTACCAACCATTTTCAGTCAGAGGCCTATAAAAGCGATAAGAGGAACCGGAAGCAGATGGTGGAGGGTCATTCCCGGTACCGTTATGAAAAACTGCAGGAACTTTTACAGGAAAAGAAGAAGCTGGATCCTGAAAAAATGGCCGCGCTGCTCCGGGACCGTTCGGGTCTGAAAGGAGAAAAAATAGGGTATGGCAATGAAAAGGCAATCAATCAGTTGCTGGCACATCATGCCGTAATTTTCTCTCCTGAGAAAAGGTTGGTCTGGGTATCTTCTGATCCGTATCAGCTTGGCGAATTTGTATGTTATGACCTGAATGAAATTTTTTCCGGTAAAAAGAACGGAAACCATCAGTTTTCAAAACCGGAAATGAATATCGGCCGGGATCCTTTCGCTGATTCCCTGGATTTTAAAAATTATGAAAGCTACAGGAAGCTGAATGCTGACATTGAAAAAGCTTCTGCAAACGGCCGGGAAATACTTTCTGATGACCTGATTCGTCACTATCAGCGCATGAACCCTGATTTCTGGCTGGTATACCAGCAGGCCGGAAAATATTACCTGAAAAAAAAGGAATACAGGAAAGCCAAAGCAGAGTTTGAAAGGGCCCTGACCAAAGAGATTACTACGGTGCCGGACAGAAAAAATACAGAGAAATTACTGAAGAAAGTTCAGAGAAATCTCAGATGATACCTGCGATCTACCTTGAACCAATTTACAAAGATTTTCCGGAACAGGGAATTTCAACTTAATTTCATTCCGGCAGGGTATGGATGTGATTATATTGTTTTAACTCACCTTTTTTTATCATATTGATTTTTATTTTCCGGATTATTTTTTTTATTTACTCCATATTTTATTTTTTATTGAATTAAATGTATTTGATTCGATTTAATTATTTATCTTAGCCGCATAAACAGTAACCGGATGAAAAAACTCTACTTCCTGTATTTATATTGCTTTTTAAGCTTTTGTTCCTGTAAAAGTGACGAGAGGATCGAAAGCATTGAAGAGGGAACTTCTTTTGTCAACTTTAATATAGATGCCGTTCCATACGGAAAGCTTTCCACTTACCGCTTCTTTACAGGCGATCTGAAAAACCTCACACCCAACAGCAAAGTCATTCCGTATGAGCCTGCAAGCTCCCTTTTCACAGACTATGCCCTGAAAAAAAGATTTATCTGGATGCCTGCCGGTACCAAAGCAAGTTATGAAACGGATGATAAATCACTGAATTTTCCGGTAGGGACGGTGTTGATTA
>NZ_CAJYMO010000178.1 GCF_913776365.1 uncultured Chryseobacterium sp.
AATAAAAATGGTCGTTAATAAATTCCAAAAGCTGCTGATCTTTATTCAATTTAAATTGTTCCATCTTACAGACCGGACACCAGTCCGTATAAATATGAATAACCGCCGGCCTGGGTTCATGCCTCTGTTTCATTTCCCAATCTGAAAAACTGACAGTCCTGAGTTGAGAAAGACAGAAGAAAGGAATTATCATTAAAAAGAGGCTTATTGATTTCATATTTATCTTTTTTGACTTTGTAAAGATGGAAGCCGGATGATGGATGCTGGAAGTGGTTTCGGCTCCGCTCTGCCGCCGTAACCCAATTGAAAATCTTTGATTTTCTTCTTATGTGATCTTAAACTATACGCAATACTTTAAACTAAAATCTTATGTGACTGATGTGTCAAAAGCTTTTGAGACTTTTAACTTCGTCGAATCTTCGATTTGTGGTTAATATTCTTAGGTTCAAGTTTAATTCATTTATTTCAAAGTATACTTTACCCCCAGAAATCCCCTTATTTTCTGCATCGGCGCATAGCCGTACGTCGTATCAAACGTATAGCCGTTTGGATTAGTAACCGGATCATTCACTGTCCGGTCGAACGGATCAAACGGACGCATCAGCGGATCTTTCGGTGTGAAATTGAAAAGGTTCTTGATGCCGCAATAGACTTCAAATCCGGAGCTGAAACTTTTGGAGACCTTGATGTTGGCCAGGGAATACCAGGGAGAATATTCCGGGCGGTAATCGTTGGGCAGAACCGGCAGCCGCATGGGTCCGTAAAACTGACCGGTAAAATCGACAGCCAGGTCATTTGGAAAACGGTAGGTCAGATTATAGGTTCCGCTCCATCTCGGGGCATGGAGCTGTTGTGATTTCTCCCGTTCATCATCAAACTTCTGATAAACATCCAGGTAGGTAACGCCCAGATTCATACTTAACGGAAAACCGAAACTGTAATCGACATTTAAAGAAGCAACTTTGGAAATGCCGTACCCATTAAGATTGTCATAAATGATTTTTCCCGGATCGGTATCGAAATCCCCAACAATCTTATTGCTGAAATACGTATAAAAGGCCGAAGCATCCAGATTGATAAGCCGGTCGCCTGCCGGAATTTTCCAAATGTAGTTCAGATTTCCGTTCACGGATCTTTCCGGTTTCAGGTCAGATTGAATCACCACTTCCCGCGACCCTGTGAGTGCCGCATGATCTTCCGTAAACAGGTTCACTACCCTGAATCCGGTCCCGAAGTTGAACCGCAGCGTATGATAAGGGTTCGGCGAAAATTTCCAGGCAAAGCGCGGGGAATGGACAGCATGATGGATTCGATCATAATCAAACCGGTATCCCAAAAGCAGCGTATTCTTTTTATCGATATCCCACTGATCCTGAATGAAAGCCCCAAGAATCGGCGACCTCATCGGTTCGTTTGTGAAACCGTCGGCTGATAAGGTGCCCGGAGTATTGTCATCATAGAACGTTCTTTTGAATGTAACACCTGCAATAAGATCATGGTTTCCCAGCTTTTTATCCCAGTACGTCTGCGCAAAAGCCACTTTCTGGGTGGCCAGGAAAGGATGGTTTCCGTAAAAGGAATTCTGGTCGTGGAAATTATATGACAGCTGCGTAATGATATTCTCCTTTAAAGGCCACTGGTAAATACCGAATGCCTCTACCCTGTTGGTATAAATGCTTTCTCCGTACACCTGATCACTTCCGCGGTAGGATTTGTTCCATTGCATTTCCCCTCCGAAACGGTCTTCATAAAGATACCGCAGTGCAAAACCGGCCTGCCGGTTTTCCTTCCGTTGGAAATTCCACTTGTTAAATACCGAAATCCTGTTTTGCAGGGCTCCGTCTGTAAAATTATCGTGGTTTTCATCAAATCTTTGGGTCGCGTTGAAATAATTCAGACTTAATAAAGACGCTGCTTTTTTGCCCAGACTGAATTTTGTGGAAAGGTCCACATTATTTTCATTCCAGGTCGTGGTCATCAGATCGATGCTGAATTTTGGAGCAGTCAGGGCATTCTTGGTAATGATGTTGATTACACCGCCCATGGCTTCGGAACCGTAGATCGAAGAAGCCGGTCCTTTCACTACCTCAATCCTGTCGACAAGGCTGTTGGGGATTCCGCTCAGTCCGTAGACCGTGGAAAGTGAGCTTACCATCGGCATTCCGTCAATCAGGATCATGGTATAAGGTCCTTCCAGCCCATTGATGTGGATATCGCCCGTATTGCAGACCGAACAATTCAGCTGAGGTTTTACGCCGTTTACCATGGCGATGGACTCAAAGATATTCGGTGTAGGATTTTTCTGGAAGAATTTCTGGCTGTAAATCTCCACCGCTACCGGACTTTTGGACCGGCTGACCGGCTTTAGGGTTCCGGTAATCACCACATCATCAATATCCTTCGTTTTCATTTCTTTTTTCTTCTGAGTGCCTGCTGAATCGATTTTTTCAGACCGGTATACATTGAGGCTGTCGGTTTTCTGTGAGAAACAGAACGGTGAAAACAGAACGGCAGAAAATAGTATTCGCTTCATGAAATTAAAATTGTTAGTCAAAGCTAACAATTATTTTTTAAAACAAAAACTTTAATTTTAAAATTTATGTAAAAGACTACACTACTTATCTTTAACGCTATGCCCGCAAGGATTTTTCTGAATAATATGCAGGAGTTAGGTTGTAAAAATAGATTGCGAATGGTCAATAATTAATCGTGAAGCCAATTTTGATGTAAACTTTGTCAAAAAAATCATCCAAATATTCCGTAGGAATACTATCTGTGTAGCAAGGCAAGGATAGCCAATAGAACTGAACTCCAGCGGAGTTCTATCTCTCGTTACAGCATATCAGTTTGGTATAATTAGCACACCTACGGCGTGCTGATTGACTTAAAATCTTCTTTTCTACACAGATATTGCTCCTCCGGAGCAAATTCGTTCATGCTGAATTTTTATTGGGAATTATTTAAAAAACTGATTATTTATCTTTAATACGATGTCAAAAAAATCACCAAATATTCCGTAGGAATACTATCTGTGTAGCAACAAAATTATAACAAGTACAACTGAACTCCGGCGGAGTTCTATCTCTTTTCACAGCATAATAGCTTGTTACAATAGTATACCTACGGCGTGCTGACCGACTGAATCTTTCTTTTCTACACAGATGTTGCTCCTCCGTAGCAAATTTACACTTTGAATATTCTTTAATTATATCCACGCTCTGCTGAACGAAGTGCTTTGCGAACAAAAAATACCTGTTCTTGTTTCAATTAACCTGGTGAACCCTGCGTTTAGGAAATCTATCTTTCCGTTTCATTAAAAATTGTTACATTTGAGAATCCACATATAAAAGTAAAATGAGATATCATCAGTCGGGAAATATCCCACCAAAAAGGCATACGGTTTTCAAGTCTCCGGAAGATAAATTCTACTACGAACAGCTTTTCGGGACAGAAGGATTCCACGGAATTTCTTCTTTGCTGTATCACATCCACCGTCCTACCCAGATCAAATCCATCGGGGAGCCCAAAGACGTGTCGCCAAAGATTGCCGTCGATAAAAATGTGACCCCGCGAATGTTCAAAGGGATGAACGTAACTCCCGAAGACGATGTGCTGGAGAGCCGCAAGTTCCTGATGGTGAACAACGACCTGAAAATGGGATTGTCCAAGCCAAGGAAATCCATGGATTATTTCTATAAAAATGCCGAATGCGACGAGCTTCTGTTTGTTCACAACGGAAACGGGATCCTGAAAACATTTGTAGGAAACCTGGAGTTCACCACAGGTGATTACCTGATCATCCCAAGAGGAACCATCTACCAGGTAGAACTTCAGTCTGAAGATACCGTATTTTTTGTTTTGGAAAGCCACTCCCCGATCTATACGCCGAAAAGATACCGGAATGAATTCGGTCAACTGCTGGAGCACTCACCGTTCTGCGAGAGGGATATTGAGGCGCCTGTTTTCGTAGCGCCTAAAGATGAAAAAGGGGAATTTTTAATTAAGGTAAAAAAAGAAAACCAGATCACCGATTTTATCTACGCCACCCATCCGTTTGATGTCGTAGGCTGGGACGGATACTTTTATCCTTACAAATTCAACATCAAAAATTTCGAGCCGATTACCGGAAGAATCCACCAGCCGCCGCCGGTTCACCAGAATTTTGAAGGACATAATTTCGTAGTCTGCTCGTTCTGTGCCAGAATGTACGATTACCATCCACAAGCCATTCCGGCGCCTTACAACCATTCGAATATCGACTCAGATGAAGTCCTGTTCTATACCGAAGGTGATTTTATGAGCCGGAACCATATCGACCTGATGGATTTTACGATTCACCCGGGAGGCATTGTTCATGGTCCGCACCCTGGAGCGATGGAGCGAAGCATCGGAAAGAAATTCACTGAAGAATATGCCGTGATGGTAGACCCTTTCCGTCCGCTGAAAATTACGGAAGAAGCATTGAAAGTGGAGGATCCGTCCTATAAAACTTCCTGGCTTGATTCGGAGGATCCGACCATGAAAGACCGTCTGCAGGAATAATGTAAGTAATTATAAACCTCATAGGTTTTTGAAAACCTATGAGGTTTGTCATTGATACAAACAGAGGATTAAGTGTACTGCATTTAATCCTTTTTTATGATGAATTATACCAAAACATGACAAAAATCTGTGCCTGCAATTCACTTCATCCCAACAATATGAACTATCTTTAAGAAAAGAAATAGCTGTAATTCAATCAAATTTAATTATGGATCAATACATCAGTGCAGAAGAAGCCATCTATACCATCAAAAGCGGCAACCGGGTCTTTTTTCACGGAAGTGCCTGTACCCCGAATTATTTAATCGATGAAATGGCAAGACAGGCCCACCGTCTGGATAACGTAGAAATGGTTTCCATTACCCAACAGGGAAATGTAGAGATTGCCAAACCGGAATATGCCGGAAAGTTTTTCGTCAATTCCTTATTCGTGTCTTCGCCGGTGCGGGATGCCGTTAATTCCGAGCGGGGCGATTTTGTACCGGTTTTCCTGAGCGAAATCCCGATTCTGTTCAGAAAGAATATTCTGCCGCTCGACGTAGCGCTAATCACTGTTTCGCCTCCCGATAAGCACGGATTCTGCACCTTAGGAACTTCCGTGGATGTTGCCCGTGCTGCAGTGGATACTGCGAAAATTATTGTAGCGATCGTCAATCCGCTGATGCCGAGAACGCATGGCGATGGAATGATCCACATCAGCAAGATCAATAAGCTGGTTTGGCATGAAGAAGAGCTCCCGACCGTAGATTACGGCTCCAAAGTGGGACCGGAAGAAATGGAAGTGGGAAAAAACGTAGCGGAACTGAT
>NZ_CAJYMO010000179.1 GCF_913776365.1 uncultured Chryseobacterium sp.
CTGGCAGTTGTACTGATCTCAGTACTGTTTTCAGCTTCTTTCGGAAGTAGCAATCTGGAGTTTTTTATCTCTTATTTTGCTCTTTTTGTAGGGCTGATTATTTTGCTGGCACCGGTTTTAATCATGAAAAGGCTTGGAAAGCTGGTGGCTTCAATACTGGTAAACATCTCCATAAATGGTTTTGTTCTTTTTCTCCTGCTGGTCTTTTTTATCATTGATCTGCATCAGTTAAAAGAATGCAATGATGTAAGTATGAATTCGTATAACTGCAGAAGAATTATTGAAATCCTGGGCTTCAACCTGAGTTATATCATTCTGGCGGGCGGTTTTTTATTCCTCTATCTCTACACGGCGGTTATCAGAAAATGGAAGGCCCTGCCGGAGTAGATGTCGGAAGGTGATATAAAACGAACCTGGGAAACCGGAATTTATTATCACTTTTTAAAAGACCGCGAATTGTTCTTTAACATAAATTTATCATGATAGACAAACAGGTTTCTGATCTCGTTTTCGTATTTTTAAACAAAATTTAAAAAAAGTGAAAAAGTTATTATTTGCCGTTTGTCTCTCGGCTTCTGTTTTCAGTTTTGCACAGGAGTATTCGGTCCCGGCGGCGAGTCCTCGTCAGAAAGTGGAGCAGCAGTTTTCCATGTCTAAAATTACCATAGATTATGGAAGACCGGGGGTGAAGGGAAGAAAAATTTTCGGCGAACTGGTACCTTACGGACAGATTTGGAGAGCGGGTGCCAACTCTTCTACAAAAATTACGTTCGGGCAGCCGGTCAATTTCGGTGGGAAAATCGTGCAGGCCGGAACCTATGGCCTTTTCATCGTTCCTACGGAAAAAGAGTGGAAGGTCATCCTGAATAAAGATTTCCAGCAGTGGGGAGCTTTTACCTACGATCCTAAACAGGATGTAGTAGACATTACTGTCCCTGTAAATAAGCTGGTCGATAAGCAGGAATGGTTTGAGATCACGTTGAACCCAACCGACGAAAATTCGGCCAACCTGGTTCTGAAATGGGATTATGCACAGGCTGAGGTTCCTTTAAAGCCTTCAAAACCGGATGCCGTGACGAAAATCGCAGAAAAGCTGAAAGAGATCAAAAAGATTGAATCCGACGCAGCAAAAACAAAAAGCTAAAAATGAAGTTTTCTGTTCAGACCCTTTTAGGAAACGAAAAATATCAGTTAATCCCCTTACAGCAAGGGGATTTTGAGTCTTTATACGAAGTGGCTTCCGACCCCCGGGTTTGGGAACAGCATCCCAATAAAGACCGATACCGGAGAGAAGTCTTTGAAAACTTTTTTAAAGGCGCTCTCGAAAGCCGGGGCGCTTTTAAAATTGTTGAAAATGCAACCGGAGAAATATTGGGCAGCACCCGTTTTTACGATTATGATGAAGAAAACAACAGCATCTTTATCGGCTATACCTTTTATGGAACAAAATCCTGGGGAAAAAAGATCAATCCGCAGATCAAGGAACTGATGTTAGAGTACATCTTTCAGTTTGTGGAAACCGTGTATTTTCATGTCGGAAAAGACAACATCCGTTCGCGGACCGCAATGGAAAGATTGGGTGCCGAAAACCTCGGCGAGCATGAAGTGGCTTATTTCGGAGAACCTTCCCGAATCAATATTTTATACCAGATCCAAAAGTAAATAATATATGAAAAAATTCAAAATCCAACAGAACCCGTTTATCGTTCCCACAACGGACGGTAAGCTGATTGAAGAACATTGGGGAAACTCCAGCGGAACCTCAGACGTTTCCATTGCTCACATGATAGCCCCGGCAGGATGGAGCGAACCGCACCAGACTCCTGAGTTTGATGAATTTACCTTCATTATTTCAGGGAAAAAACAGTTTGAAATCGACGGCGAAACCGTGGTGCTCGAAAAAGGCCAGAGTATCATGATCGAAAAGGGAGCAAGAATCCGTTACAGCAACCCGTTTCCGGAAGAATGTGAATACCTCTCAATCTGCCTTCCTGCCTTTTCCGTAGAATCGGTACACCGCGAAGAAGAAGGGGTTGATTAATATAATGTACCCATTTAATCATGGAACAGTGTAACGATTAACCTCTCCGATAATTGCTACACTGTTTTTTATTTCAGCACTTGTCCGGTTGATATACTGTAACAATATAATAATCTGAAAGTGTAGCAATGGCTTTCTCCGGTACCATTTATGTTGTTTTCAATTCAATATTGATGCGGTTTATGTAATATATCTTATCGCAGAATAACAGCAATTCATCAGCATTAGAATATCGGTGCACGGTCATGAAAATGGGCACATTGTTATATTACTCCATTATGTATTTGATACCGATACAATACATTAATACTGCTGTTACATTATTACATTGTCACATTGCTATATTGTTATATTATTACATCGTTATATTGTTACATTAAAGTACTACTCCGTGTACGGCGGAAATCCCAAGGTCATTGAGCAAACAGACGGTGACCCTGGAAAGAGAAGGCTTCGCCAGCAAAGAAATGAAACTTACCAAAAAGTTTAATCCGGTAACTCTGGTCAACATCCTTTTGGGAGGAGCCATCGGGGTAGGAATAGACTGTGCCACGGGTTCCCTTACCAAATATTCTCCGCAAGCCTACCAGGTAGAATTGGAAGCAAAATAATAAATGTACCCATTTGATAATGTAACAGTGTAACAATGACCATCCATCTGATGGAAACATTGCTACACTGTTTCATTATTACACTGTTACACTGTTATATTGTTGCATTGCTACATTGTTACATTATTTAAGAATCTCTTTCAGAAACATCAGCGTATGGTTCCAGGCTCTTTTGGCCATTACGGGATTATAATCCGGTGACTTAGGATCTGTAAACGTATGTTTGGAATGTGCATAGGTGATGATCTGCCAGTCGGCATTGCCTTCATTCATTTCCTTGATCAGGTTATTGTAATCTGCCGGCGTTACACTCTGGTCGTCTGCAGGATTTTCCACCAGGATTTTGGTCGAAATAGGACCGTTGGGTCTTGACTGGTCTTTTCCAATACTTCCGTGGATGGAAACAACACCTGCCACCGGCAGTTTTCCTCTCGCCGATTCCAGGGCTCCTGTCCCTCCGAAGCAATAACCGATTACCGCAATGCGGTCAGGAACTGCTCCGTTTTTCTTCAGCTGTTCTAATGCAAGCGTTATTCTCTTTTGGTAAGCCTCATAATTTTTTTTGTAGTAGCCTGCGGTTTTCGCCGCTGCGGTATTGTCGGCAGGAATATTTCCCTCACCGTAAATATCGGCTACAAAAGCGATGTATCCCTGTTTCTCAAGGTCTGCCGCGGCGGTCTTTGCTTCGTCATCAATTCCTTTCCAGGCAGGTAAAACAAGCACTCCCGGAAGCTTCTTTCCGGCGTTGGATGTTACGAGGCCATTCAGTTTCTGGGTCCCGTCCTGATAGGCAACTGGTTTAAGGTTTTGGCCGAATAAGGATGCGGAGGCAAACAAAGCCGCGCTCAATAAGATAGGTGTCGTCATAAATTTTGTTTTTTAGGAGCCTTTTCCCGCTTTCCGCTGCAATCTTTTTTTTGCAAAAAAGGATTTCCGCTGTAATCGGGGCTATGCCGGCATTGATCAGTACAAAAACCGTGCTCGGATACGAATCTCCGGAATATTAATTTGATGAAGTAAACCTCTTATTTTGAAGCCTTTTATCGCTGTTGAAATTTCGAAACTCCGTAAAAAATTGATATACACCTCAAGCCGTAGTGGGGAGACTTAAATCAGCATAGGGCAAAGCACTATGGCAACATCAGAAAAACCAACACAGAACCAAGCCCCAACGGGGCGGCTTAAATCAGAATCGGGTACAGCCCGATCACAAAATAAGGTAGAATGATCACGGCTTGTAAAAAAGGTATTCTCCATTTTCAAAGTACGCATGAATATGCTGCAGCCCGTTCGTTAAAACAATCTCCTTTGCTCCGATAATGGAATTGTAGCGGGCAGTCTGTTCAAAGGTAGTTTGCGTAAGCTTTACCTGGGGTGCCTTGCATTCGACCAGGATTTTTGG
>NZ_CAJYMO010000180.1 GCF_913776365.1 uncultured Chryseobacterium sp.
CGAAATCTTCGTCACAGGTATTCAGTGCTGCAGTGGTGCCCAGAATCACTGCCGGCAAAAAGTTCATCTGGATGTTGATCTGGCCGGCAGAGAAGCATTCGTTATTGTTGAACTGAACTTTTACATACACTGTAGCATTGCCTCCTGAAACCGTAAATTGGGTCGGATCGGCAATCGGATTGGAAAAGACATTGGTGGCAGCGTTATAATTCAGGTAATAGGTAAAACTGACGTTGGTTCCGGTATAGATCTGAGGCTGTGCCTGGGTAAGATTATATACTTCAGCACCGTCATTGTTATTGTCACAGATATTGTTCAGCACGATATTGACAGGCGAATTGACAGCCGGTGTGGAAGTCAGGCTTAGGGTTACCGGATAAACCTGCTGGCAGTTATACGAATTGATTTTTGCAAAAACCTGCTGCGTCCCTGTCAGGGTAATATTAGTAACCGGATTGGTTCCGGCGGCAGCATCGGCAGCCGTCAGGTAAAAAATAACGCCGGCATTCTGGTTACCTATGATAGCCTGGGCAAACTGGGACAACACCACATTTTCCGAGTTGTTGTTACCGATGTCACATACGGTGAAGCTGGACTGCACGGCCACGGGGTGTACCAGGTTAACGGTGATCGGGCGTATCGTGTAACAGTCGTCGGCAATCTTGAACTTTACGAAATACACCTGCGTCACAAAATTCCCGTCGGCAGTAATCGTCTGATTTACGCTGATCGGGTTGGTACCTGCTGTCGCATCAATGTTATTGGCATAGTATTCCGTTGTGGGAACTGTGGCCGGTAAGATCAGCATTCCGGCAGAAAGTGTGCTCAGATTGACACTTACATCTTCCGTTCCGTTGAAACAGATGTATTCTGTTTTTTCATTGGCGGTAATTTTGGTGAAGGTAACATTCATATTCACCGTGGCCACGGCAAAACAGCCGTTCGGGATCTGGACTCTTACATAAATGGTATAAATTCCTTCCTTGATAACGTTGAGGACGGCTCCGGATCCGGTAAAGGCTTCATTGTAGGTATTGTATGCAGCAAACGTAGCTCCCGGCTGTGTCGTGATCAGCGGTCCGATCGTCAGCGGATAATCAAAAGCTTCCTGGTTGTCTGCATTGATATCGCAGATGGAATAGGTGAAATTAAGCGGTGAATTCATATTCACTCCCGGTCTGAACTGGAAGTTTACAGGCCCGAGGATATAGGTGCATGTACCTTCCTGCAGCCTGATCCAAAGCTGTGTGGCAGTCGTGATGTTTGCAGTGGTAATGGCATTTGCATTATTCTGTGCATCAGCCTGGGAAGCATAATAGGTGATGCCGGTAGTGCCCGGTACGAAAAGCTCGGTATTCAGCAGGCTGAGGTTATAATTTGCCTCAACTCCGTCATTATTGGTATCACAGAGCTCAACGGTATTTTTGAGCAGGCTCTTGTTCAGGAGGTTCAGCGTCAGTACGGCTACCCGGTAACAGGTAGGTACAGCCGGATTCTGGATCCTTACATACAGTACCGTATTGGCGGTAAGGCTATAATTGTTCGGCAGCGGATTGACGTTATTCTGCGCATTCTGGAGGCTGGTGTGGAAGCTGAAGGTAAAATTGGCAGGGTTTTGCGTAGTAAGGTTGGCCTGGAAACTGTTTAAAGTCAGGTTCGTATTTCCACAGAAGTTCTGGGTATAATTTTTTGCAGCGGGATAAGAAGGGTCAAACGTTACCGGGAAATCATCCGTCAGGGCAAGATTGCTGTTTCCACAGATATTGAAGACCACATTGGCTGTATAGACATCGCTCTGGGTAGGACAAACCGTGGTCTGGATACCGGTTCCTACCGTCTGCCCTGCAGCATTGGTCCAGGTCACCTGTGGCTGGATTACATTTCCGGTAGGATTGAACCGCCAGCCTTCCTGCAATGCCTGCCATACGCCGGTATTTCTGGAAGCTGGTGACACTCCCTGGGTACCGGTACTGTTGATAATCCCGATCACGGCATTCTCAAATTTTCTCGTCGGGCATGGGGTAAGCTTTTTTTCTACGAATACATCGATGATGTTGGTGGTTTCATGAAGCACGATCTGAGAAGAAGACCGGTCCGTGCATCCGGCCACCCTTCCGTCGAAAAAGCTGATGACGAATTTACGGTAAGGGGCCGTTCCTACGGTTGAATAATAAATTTCCGAAGAATCGTTGGCAGAAAACACCATGTCATGATAGACACCGAAGATGGAATTTTTCGGGAGATTGGCATTCGGGTTCTGCCACTGGACATTCGGGTAATTGATGTTGCCAAGCTGGCTGAGGTCAAAAGTAACCATTCCGTTGGAGCCCACCACCAAAGCCTCAAAATACTGATTATAGAAACAGAATTTGAAAGGCAGGTTGAGCTTGACGGCAAAAAGGTCATCGTAATTGGCATTCAGGGCGGTTCCCTGATTCAGGGCAACAGGCGGATTGTAGCTTTCCTGGGTGACCTCATAATTGGTCGTCTGCTTTAGCAAAGGATATTCCACATTCAGTGAAATACATCCATTCGCATCAAGGTCGTTCGTACAGGTTACCTGAAAGCTTTCGTTGCCTGCATTATCTTTTACTTTAACATTTACGGGAGCCTGAGAAAGCGCGGAAATCCCCATAAACACGCATAAAATCTGTAAAAATTTCATCATAGGTATACTAAATTAATCACTATCGCATGATAAATATACTAATTTTAATTGAGAAATTTTCAAACATAATGATGTATTTCTATTAAATTAATATCGAAACAATCTATAATATTGTTGTACAATAAATTAAATTTTATCTATATTAATAAAAAACCTTACTTCGAAAAGTAAGGTTCATTTTTATTTCTGTAGATAATTTATCTGATCAGGTCGGTATTCTGCTCTTCATGATCATCATCATTGTCACTATAGCCCCAATAACTGTTTTCCTCATCTTCTGCGATATCGTCAGTCCCTGCATCCCGGTCAACTCCCGGAATGTCCAGTCCTTTATCAAGGGACTCTTCCTCCGGCTGCTCGTTGAAAACCGGTCTCCCGTTTCCGTCGATAGGGATATGCTCTTCCTGATTAAAAATATCTTCACCCGGGCTGTAGTCTCTCTGCTCCAGCCGTCTTTCCTGTTCCTGTTCACTATTTTCGGATATCATAATAATGTGTATTTTGGTGTTGCTTTATCATAAACAAATTTAGTTCCAAGTTGCCATTTTTCAGGAATAGACTTCCGGATTGGCGCAGGCAGGCATTTTTTCCCCTTTGGCAAAGGCGATAAGATTGGCCGCAGCCAGCTTCGCCATCCCGGTTCTGGCTTCCACGGTAGCTGAACCGATATGCGGCAGGACGCAGACGCTGGAAAGCTCCAGCAGCGGATCATCTTTAAATATCGGTTCAGGATTCGTTACATCAAGCCCCGCTCCCCAGATTTTTTTTTCCGCAAGCGCATCATAAAGGTCTTTCTGGTGATGGA
Organism: uncultured Chryseobacterium sp.; assembly: GCF_913776365.1. Taxonomy (GTDB): domain Bacteria; phylum Bacteroidota; class Bacteroidia; order Flavobacteriales; family Weeksellaceae; genus Chryseobacterium. The sequence continues at coordinate 3,474 of NZ_CAJYMO010000180.1, forward strand.
AGCCGCCTCTCGCCGTATTGATGAAAATGGCATTTTCCTTCATCTTCGAAAAGATTTCAGCATTGAACAGCTCTTTCTGCTCCGGTCTGAAGCTGGCGTGGATACTCAAGACATCCGACGCTTCTATCAGCTCATCAAAAGAAACATAACGTGCCCCCAGCTTTTTCTCTGCCTCTTCGTTCGGATGACGGTTATGGTAGATGATTTCCATTCCGAAGGCAGCCCTCGCTTTCAGTGCCATTTCAAGCCCGATTCTTCCAAGGCCGAAGATCCCCAGTGTTTTCCCGTACAGTTCCTGGCCCAGCGCATGCAGCGGATCAAAATCGCCCCAGTTTCCGGATTTTACTTTTTCAAAATTGTAGCTGGCTCTCCTGGCGACAGCCTGCATCAGCAAAAATGCCACATCAGCAGTAGCTTTGCTCAGGACATCCGGTGTGTTCCCAACCGGAACATGATGATGGATGGCCTCCTGAATATCCACATGGTCAAAACCCACCGAGTATAGCGCAATGGCTTTTACGTTGGGGCATTCGGTAAAGAAATCCTTGTCATATTTGAAGTCACTTCCTACACTGAGGACCAGGTCATGGCTTTTGCAGTAGCCCAGCCACTCTTCGCGGGACAGGTTTTCATGGTCGGGAATGAAAATTTCAAACCCGGCCTCCTCCAGCATATGGATTCCCGCTTCCGGAATCCTCTTATTGATGAATACTTTCATAGTAGGTAATCTGATTTTGGTTAAACGATTATATGGTTGCAAGCAAATCAAAAAACAAACCAAGCCCTGTTGTGGTTAAAAACCTTAACAGGGCTTGGTCTAAAATCCGCTAAAAATACTAAATTTGCATCCTATCAAATTGTAAAAGCAAGCAATACCTATATTATGACATCACAAGAGATCCGTCAGAAATTTTTAGATTATTTTAAAAGCAAAGACCACCTGATCGTTCCTTCGGCACCGATTGTACTGAAAGACGACCCTACCCTGATGTTCTCCAACTCCGGGATGACGCAGTTCAAAGACTATTTTTTAGGCTATAAAGAACCTAAAGCCCCAAGGATTGCCGATACACAAAAATGCCTCAGGGTTTCCGGAAAGCACAATGACCTTGATGATGTGGGCAGGGATACCTATCACCACACCATGTTTGAAATGCTCGGAAACTGGTCTTTCGGAAACTACTTTAAGAAGGATGCCATTGCTTTTGCCTGGGAACTGCTGACTGAAGTGTACGGAATCCCGAAAGAAAACCTCTACGTCACCATTTTTGAAGGGGATGCCTCCGAAAATCTGGAAAGGGACCAGGATGCTTATGATTTCTGGAAATCCCATATTTCCGAAGACCGGATCATCAACGGGAATAAGAAAGATAATTTCTGGGAAATGGGGGAAAGCGGACCTTGCGGACCGTGTTCCGAAATCCATGTGGACCTGAGAAGTGAAGAAGAAAAAGCAAAAATTTCAGGACTTGAACTCGTGAATAACGACCATCCGCAGGTAGTGGAAGTATGGAACCTGGTCTTCATGGAATTCAACAGGAAAGCAGACAAGTCGCTGGAAAAACTTCCTGCCCAGCACGTAGATACCGGAATGGGCTTCGAGCGCCTCTGTATGGCCCTCCAGGGAAAATCTTCCAACTATGACACCGATGTTTTCACGCCGCTTATCGCTAAAGTGGAAGCGCTTTCCGGTAAAAAATATACCGGTATCCTGGAAGACGAAAAAGATATTGCCATCCGTGTGGTGGTAGACCACATCAGGGCAGTTTCTTTTGCCATTGCAGACGGACAGCTGCCTGCAAGCGGAGGAGCAGGATATGTAATCAGAAGGATTTTAAGAAGGGGAATCTCTTATGCCTACCGCTTCCTGGACATGAAAGAACCTTTCCTTTACCAGCTGGTGGCCGTTCTTCAGGAACAGATGGGCCCGTTCTTCCCTGAACTGGAAAAACAGGGAACGCTGGTGACGGAAGTCATCAAAAGCGAAGAGGAATCCTTCCTTAAAACCATTGAAACCGGCTTGATCCGCGTCGAGAAACTGATCCAGCAGACCCTGGCAGGAAGCCAGAAAGTATTACCGACGCTGGAAGTATTTGAACTCTATGACACCTACGGGTTCCCGGATGATTTAACGCGCATTATTGCCGAAGAAAAAGGCCTCACCATTGATGAGGAAGGCTTTCAGGCAGAAAGAGAGAAACAGAGATTACGTTCCAAGGAAGATTCGGCCCAGAAAGTCTACGACTGGGTGACGCTGGAAGAACAGGAGGCCTCCTTTGTAGGATATGACCGGACTGAGTCTGAAACCTATATTACCAAATACAGAAAAGTAGAAAACAAAGACGGGGAATTTTACCAGGTGGTACTCGGCAGCTCACCATTCTATCCGGAAGGCGGCGGACAGGTCGGCGACAAGGGAGTGCTGGAAAATGCAACCGAGAGCTTTGAAGTCCTGGAAACCAAAAAGGAGAACGGGCTGATCGTTTCCCTGATCAATGGTCTTCCTAAAGATGCCGGTGCCCTTTTCTATGCCAGGGTAAATGCTGCAGACCGCAGGAATTCACAGGCCAATCACTCCGTAACCCATTTGCTCCATGAAGCACTGAGGGAAGTACTGGGAACCCACGTGGAACAGAAAGGCTCTTTCGTAGGGCCGGATTACCTGCGTTTTGACTTTTCGCATTTCAGTAAGATGACGGAAGAAGAACTGGCTCTGGTGGAAAGTAAAGTGAACGCGAAAATCAAAGAAAGCATTGCCCTGCAGGAATTCAGGAATATCCCGATCCAGGAAGCACTGGATAAAGGAGCGATGGCCCTATTCGGGGAAAAATACGGAGACCATGTACGGATGATCCAGTTCGGGACCTCAAAGGAACTCTGCGGCGGAACACACGTAAAAAATACCATTGAAATCGGACACCTTAAAATCGTTTCCGAAAGCTCAGCCGCTGCAGGCATCAGAAGGATTGAAGCGATTTCAGGGGATCAGTCTGAAAAATATTTCCGGGACCTTGAAAAACAGATCGCGGAGCTTTCCCAGTTGCTGAAGTCCAGAGACCTCACGCGTTCCATTGAAAAACTGATGGAAGAAAATGCTTCTTTGAAATCTGAAGTGGACACCCTGAAAAAAGAAAAGGCCAAAGGCGAAATTGTTGACTGGAAAGGAGCTTACCAGCAAAAAGGCGATAAATTGCTTTTGGTAAAAAGAACATCTCTGGATGCCGGCTCGGTAAAAGATATCGTCTTCCAGCTGAAGAAAGAAATCCCGACTTCCATAACGGTTATTCTGTCCGATGCAGACGGAAAACCGATGATCACCGTTGGCGTTTCAGATGATCTGGCAGCAATTTATCAGGCAGGCGCACTGATTAAGGAATTAGCAAAAGAGATCCAGGGCGGCGGCGGCGGAAACCCAGGCTTTGCCACTGCCGGCGGTAAAAACCTGGACGGACTTGAAAATGCCTATCAGAAAGCATTGATGCTTTAAAATCCTGACCAGTAAGATTAAAAAAGGCAGCTGTTTTCATGAACAGCTGCCTTTTTTCAAGTATAAATTAAAATGCTGTCCATCAATTTAAATCAGATGATAGAAGCTAAAGCACAAAGAACAAAGTTGATAGATCGCTCTTATGTGGTATTTTACTTTCTAAAGTAAAAAGGTCTTATGTGATATGCAAAACTTCTATCCAGTGATGCTGACAGGAAAGACTTGTAGTCTATTTATTTGCCTTTTGCCTGCCTATATTGTTTTAAATCCATATTCTGTTCTGTTTATCTCCGTAAAATATCACCTGTTACATTACTTATTCCTAAATTAGCGAATGGTGAAGATCCGGCTTTTATTGTGTTTTCTATTTGTCATCTCATGCAGAGAAGGCAAACCGGCAGATGATGACAAGCGCAATGCACTCATGGTCACCATTAATGCAGAAGATAATTTGCTTGCTTATTCTTACTTTAAAGATAATGATTATGCGGTTAAAGTTGAAGATCTGAGAACCAACAATACAGTGTTTGTATACAACATTCAGGATAACTGCTTTACCAATCCCCGGATCCATAATGGTAAATTATATTTCCCTGAATCGAATCACGTATTTGTATGTGTCAGTTACAAGACCGGTAAACCGCTCTGGAAATTACCGACTCAAGGACGGATCCTGGAATTTCAGATGGTAAAAGATGATATAATTATTGCAAGCGTAGATGGTTACGGAATCATAGCCATTCATGCCGATACAGGTAAAATACTATATGTATTGCATTTACTCTCAAACAGCAATTGCCAGGTTGATCTTTCACCGCGCCCTGTCAGATTTGATGAAAATTATTTTTACGTGGCAGGTTTCAACTGTAAAACGATTTCAGCGTATGAAATTCTGTCAGGTAAAAAAGTATGGAGCAGAGAAGATTACCGATTTTCCTTATCCAGTTTTATCATTACAGGAGATTTCATTTTTTCAGGAAATATGATAGATAATGATAAAGAAGAAATCATACTGCTGGAAGCTCATACAAGCAAATTGCTCTACAGACAACCAGCATCATTCGACCTGTTTACAGACCCTGTCGTATACCAGGATAAAATCTATTACCATACCAACAATGCAGAGCTGAAAGAATTTGATATCAGGAAAAAAACGGTGCGCACTGTGTTCACATTCAGAACATATGAAGATATCATCGGAGGCCAGATGTTCCGGCTGGATCATTTCCTGTTTTTTCAGGATATGCAGTACCATATTGTAAAAATTGACCTGCAAACTTTCAACAGGAAAGTTATTGACAGAGGAAAAAAAGGATTGCTGGAAGTGTACAAAATAAATGACGAGATAAAGCTGATATACTGAGTGTCACATAGTACGTTAAAAACCTTTTACAGTTTATTGAATATCTGAGAGAATCAACCCTGATAAATCATTTTATAACGTAACCTCAGGGAATTGACATTTTATAGATACTATCTGCTATTCTGATATATACTGTCATTTTACATTTACAGTATTTTTGTACTGTACAATACTTCAAAAAAATCCTGAAAATTTTCAGGATTTTTTTATTTTAACTCCACTTTGGAACGATTCATGATAAACAAAAAAAACAAGAGATGTTGTTTTATTTAAATGGTATGGTATTACTTATTAACGCAAAATAATCTAACCAATATCAGCAATATAACAACAATACCACACGAAAAGATGATTTATTTTAAGATAATTACATTACACAAATTAATATAAACTACAAAATTTACTAGTATGAAACCGACCAATTTTCTTTCAAAAATTCAGATTGCCGTATTGACCGTGATGACCAATTTCGCTGTTGTATGGGCAAACGCACAGGAGAAAGCAGCAGACTTAAAGGTAGATGTCGATTTAGATAAAGGAGGCAGCTCAGGAGGCTGGATGTCCAATCCTATCATATGGGTTGCATTGGCACTGATTGTTATCCTTATTGTAGCTTTAGCTGCCCGGGGAGGAGGAAACAGCAGAGCATAGGCCTGTAGATGCTGTCATCTCTTACATAGCTGTAAAGCACCTTTTGATGTACAACGCTAAACCTCATTATAACAACAATTTAAAAATAAGGCCGTCCGTTACCGGACGGCCTTGCTGTTGTACTGATTTTTAGATTAAAAAGGCTTTATTTTTATAGGCTTGTGTTGTATTTTTAACAAAATATTATATTTTCCCGTGGTATATGGTAACGTTCTTATCGGTAGTTTTGTTCTAATCCCTAAAAGATACCAATGACAAAATTTTTATCTCCGCTGTTTTTATTTTTCAGCCTCCTGTTTTTTGGGCAGAGCCAGCTGAAAGTACTGAGCAAAACCGATAAGCAGCCGGTCCGCAATGCCGCTGTATACTGCGAAGACGAGCTTCTCGGCAAAACCGACCTCAACGGCAGCCTGTCTTTTAAAACAAAATGCAGAAAGGTAGAAATCCTGGCCAGCAACTTTCAGGATATCATAGCAGAGGTAAAAAAGAATATGGAAGTGACCATGCAGCCTTTATCCGAAAAGATGGGTACTATTGACAAGGTAATCATCCAGGATAAAAGTGATCCGGAAGCACTCAGGATTCTGGATGAGCTGAACAGAAGAGCCGAAGGAAATTCCCCGAAATCGCTGGATTCCTATACTTTTAAATCCTACACCAAATATTCCATTGATGTGGACCAGGACTCCGTCGGTATTTTTAAAGACTTCATAGCCGCCCGGAAAGATTCGCTGGCCCATGCGGAAAAAAGGGAATTCAAACAGGATAAGGGCGAGAAAAAAGGTT
>NZ_CAJYMO010000181.1 GCF_913776365.1 uncultured Chryseobacterium sp.
CATTAATAATAATGGCGAGAGTCAAACCAAAAAGACATGGAGTAGTGACGGATATGACGGCAATGTGTGACGTTGCATTCCTGCTGCTTACATTCTTTATCTTGACCACTCAGTTTAAAAAACCTGACGTGGAGCAGATCAAACCGCCATCTTCAATATCAGAAAAGTTACTTCCTGATGCCAGCTTGATGACCATCAATGCAACTCCGGACGGAAAATTTTATTTCCAGCCGGTAGAAAACGCATCAGAGCGACTACAGCTTTTGGACAATATGGGTAAAAAGTACGGTGTTACTTTTGACAATAATGAAAAAGCTGCATTCCAGAAAGTACAGGCTATCGGCGTTCCTATGAACCAGCTGAAAAGCTATCTTGATTTGTCAGGTGACGAGCAGAAAAATTTCAAGAGTCCTACAGGGATTCCTATGGATAGTACAAATAAACAATTGGTGGACTGGGTGAAAGAAAGCCTTGCCGTTAATCCCGAATATAAATTGGCGATTAAAGGTGACGTAACGACCGAATACCCTAAAGTTAAAAGTTTATTTGAAGGTTTAAGGGACATCGATTTCCTTAAATTCTGGCTGATTACATCACAAGAAGGTAAACCTAATGAATAAAATCATTTAGAAATGGCAGAAGTACAAGTACAGGAAAAAGGCGGCAAAGGCGGCAAGGTACGTTCCAAGAAGCAGAACACGCGGGTCGATATGACCCCGATGGTGGACTTGGGTTTTCTATTGATTACCTTCTTTATGTTCACCACCACATTCTCTAAACCGAATGTGATGGATTTGGGTCTTCCGGCAAAACCGAAAGATGATCAACAGAAACCCCCTCCAACGGAAATTAAACTTTCAAATTCCATTTCTTTATTATTAGGGAAAGACAATAAGATCTTCTGGCACCAGCAGGATAATACGTCCTTGAATGATCAGAACCTTAATGAAACTACTTTTGATAGAGAAGGAATCAGAAAAGTAATTGAGCAGGCAAAAGCAAATGCGGCTGATAAATCCAAATTTACCGTGATTATCAAGCCTACTGACGATGCTGTATATAAAAACTTTGTGGATATTCTTGATGAGATGGCCATTACCAAAAGCGAGCAGTACGGGGTTACCGATCTGAAGCCGTGGGAAAAAGCCATTTACGATAAGAAAGTAGGAAACTCGGGAGCTGCGGCTGCTGCAACGCCGGCTACAAAGTAATTTAACCATAAAATTGTATATCTATGGCAAATGAAAATGCATACGATTCCAATCTTACTTTAGACGAAATCGTATTTGAAAATAGAAACAAGGAATATGGCGCCTATGATTTAAGACATCAGTATCCTAAATTACTGACCAAATCTTTCATTATCGGTACAGCTTTATTCCTCGTTGCCGCCCTGTCTCCTTTTATTTATCTTACCATCAAGAGACTTACCGAACCGCCAAAGCAGGAAGTGAAAGCGGATCTGGTAGAAATTTTACAGGAAGATAAGATTATCGAGCAGCCGAAAGAAGAAGAACCACCACCACCACCTCCGCCACCAAAGGAAGAGGAGAAAATAGAAATTATTCAGAACGTGGTTCCTGAGCCGGTAAAGGCGCCTAAAATTGAAACGCCGCCACCACCGATTTCCAAGCAGTTGGAAACGACAACCGGTCTTAACAATCAGGAAGGGGTAAAAGCTCCGGCTTATACACCGCCGCCGCCGCCGCCATCTACCGGAACAAGAACGTCAACTGCTGAAGTAAAGCCTCAGGTGAACGAGAACCAGGTGTATACCGAAGTAGAGCAGACTGCTGAATTCCCTGGAGGAATCAATTCTTTCAGAAATAAGGTAGCCAGCAACTTCGACGGTTCTGCAATGAACGGAGATGAAGGTACGGTAAAAACGGAGATCACTTTCGTTGTTGAAAGAGACGGTAGTATTACAGATGTTAAAGCCAGCGGCGGAAACTCAGACTTTAATGCAGAGGCGATCAGAACGATTAAATCCATTAAAAACAAGTGGACCCCTGCTAAAATTAACGGACAATCTGTACGTTACCGATTCAGATTACCGCTGACAATGAATTTTGAAGGATAATTAATGTTATCTATCTTTTAAATAATATGAAAAAAGAGAAGCTTATGCTTCTCTTTTTATTTTTTTTGGTATTTTTGTTATATGATGTTCAATTGGTTATCCCTGGTCACGGGATTGTTTTATATCGTTCTGGGAGTTGTAGTGATTATCTACAAATTCTTCTTTACGACATTGGAGCCGGGCGTTGCCTATGCATTAGGTTCACTGGTTATTCTTTACGGTATCTTCAGGATTTACAGGGCAGTTTCAAGAATTAAAGATTCAGGGAATGAAAAGTAGAATAAAAGCGGTAATGCTGTTGATGCTTTCCCTGATCGCTGTGCAGTGTAAGAACGAGGATAAATCGCCTTCGTATCACAAAGGAGAAATGACGATCCTTACGGATGAATCGTTTAAGAGTGTTACAGAAGCCCTGGCAGACGGATACATGATCAATTATCCGGAGACCAAGATAAAAGTGGTTACCAAAAAAGAAGACCTCGGATTTCTGGATTTGCTTAAAGATCAGGCCAAGATCATTGTGATGTCAAGGGATCTTTCTCAGGAAGAAATCAAGTCTTACGAAGAGCAGGTAGACCTGAAGTTCCTTCCGGCCAGATTTGCTGCAGATGCCGTGGTTTTCGTTGTTCCGAAAGACAGTCCGAAGGAAAGTATTTCGATGGAGGAAATTGCTCAGGGAATGCAGGCTGAAAATAAGCCGTTCATTTTTGACGGTGCCAATTCCAGTAATCTTAACTTTGTATCCCAGAAACTTAAAAAGCAGCCGAAAGATCTGAAGTTTTCCATTATTCCGGGCAATAAAAATATCATAGAAGAGTTGAATAAATATCCTGATAAAATAGGCGTAATCGGGCTTAATACCTTCAGCAGGCCTTATGATAAAGAGTCGGAGGAATTGAGAAATAAGGTAAAAATCCTGCCGGTTATCAGCAAAGGAAAGTCGTATACAACGGAACCGGAGAACCTCAGAACCATGAATTACCCGTTTACCAGAATTTTGTATTTTTTAACAAATGAGGGCAACTTTAATCTGGCCAATGGTTTTATCCGCTATTCATGCACCCAGCTGGGGCAGATGATTGTTCAGAAAGAAGGATTACAGCCTTATAACCTCTACAGGCGTGAAGTACAGATGCGTTAAAATGTCTTAAATTGGAGTTATACCTAATTTAAATGTTATATATTGGTCTGGAAATTGTGTTAATTTAGTTTCAATTATTAAAATAAAAAATGAAAGATATAATGAATATGAATGTAAAGAAGATTGCCTTTGGCGCAGCAGTAGTGTTTTTTACCAGTTTTTCTTTTGCCCAATCGGTACAGGATGGTATTAACAGCATCGACAGCGATAAATATGCTCAGGCAAAAACTAATTTTACAAATATGATTGCTTCAGCACCAACTGCTGAAAACTATTTTTACTTAGGAAATACCTATCTTAAGCAAGGTGAACCCGATTTCACTGCTGCTACGGAAAGTTTCAATAAAGGGCTTGCAGCTGATAAAAAAAGTTACCTGAATCAAATCGGACTGGCTACGGTAAAACTTGGAAAAGGTGATAAAAATGCGGTTGCTGAGATCCAGAAAATCGTTTCTGATTCCAGAGAGAAAGATGCAGAAGTACTTTTCAGGGCTGCTGAAGCATTAACTTTATTTGAAAAAAATAATTCACCCGATCTGGCCATCCAGTTTCTGAATAAAGCGATTGAAAGAGCATCTAAGAAAGAAGTTCCTGCCTACTATTATTATACATTAGGAGATGCTTACAGGCTGAAAAGAATGCCGGGCGATGCGATGACAGCCTATGATAAAGCGTTGCCTTTAGCAAAAAACAAAGCATCCGTATACACAAGGATCGGTACGCTTTGGATGGCTGCACAGCAATGGCAGCAGGCGAAAACAAGTATAGATAAAGCTATCGCTACTGATCCTTCCTATGCGCCTGCATACAAGGCAATGGCAGCTTACGATATCAGATACCAGCAGAATGCGAAAGCAACTCAGGATCTGATTAACTATACCAAGTATGCTGATGAAGATCCATACACCCAGCTGGAAATTGCAAAGTTGTATTTTACCAATGAAGACTATGCAAACTCTAAGCAGGTATTGGATAAGATTTTTGACAAGATCAATGATCCGATCAAATTTAAATTGAGAGCTTATCAGTTGTATGCGGACGGAAAATACCCGGAGGCAAAGCAGAATATTGATAACTTTATTGCTCAGGTAGAAAAGTCAAGAGTTCAGCCTGCAGACCAGGGCTTACAGGGACTCATCGCTGCCGGTCTTGCTAAAACAGAAACCGATACTGCGAAGAAAACAGCCTTAATGACAGAATCCCAGCAAAAAGTAGCTATTGCCAAAGCCGCAAAAGATGAAACCCTGAAATGGGATATGGAGTTGGTGAAAATTGCCGGTGGAGGCGGAGCTTCCCAGGCTGATGTTGATGCAGGACCTACTAACCCGGTAATCGAAGGATTAAAGCAGAAAGTGGCCGCCAACGCACAGGATTCAGACTCTCTGTTTAAACTGGCTACAGCTTATCAGGAGGCTAAAAACTGGAACGGAGCCATTATGACATGGCAGAAGATGAATGCCCTGCTTCCGGATTGGGCACCTGGTTACTATAGCTTAGGCTATTCCTACCAGCAGGCAGGAAATAATGATGCGGCGAAGATGGCATATGAAAAATTCATCACTACTGTAAAGCCTGCAGACCAGGAAGCTAACAAACAGACTTTGGCTTATGCTTATTTTGCCGTAGCTTATATGAATAAGGATTCAGATCCTGCCAAAGCAAAGGAATATGTAGCCAAATCGGTTCAACTTGATCCTACGTATCAGGATGCTGTAAAATTAAATGCAGAGATCAACAAATAACACAATTTAATTTCATCATAGAACTTCCCATTCATCACGTTTGGGAAGTTTTTGTTTAAACCGTATTTTTGTTATATGAAAACAGATATATTAGCTTTCGGAGCTCATCCGGACGATGTAGAGCTGGGCTGCGGAGGAACTATAGCCAAAATGGTGGCAGAGGGAAAAATCTGTGCTGTGGTAGATCTTACCCGGGGTGAGCTTGGCACGCGTGGAACGGATGAGACAAGAAAGGCGGAAGCTGCTGACTCTGCAAAGATTCTCGGAATTGCAGCACGTGAAAATCTTGAAATGAAAGACGGATTTTTGGAAAACTCGGAAGAATACCAGATGAGAATTGTAAAAATGGTCCGCAAATACAGGCCTGAAATTGTTCTGGCCAATGCTATTGATGACCGGCATCCGGATCATGCAAAAGGAGCGAAATTAGTGTCGGATGCGTGCTTTTTAGCAGGCCTGAGGAAGATAGAAACCGAACTGGACGGGGAAAGCCAGGAAGTCTGGAGACCGAAACACATTTTCCATTATATTCAGTGGAAGAATATCAAACCGGAATTTGTCATTGATATATCCGATTTTCTGGATCTGAAGATAAAATCCTGTATGGCCTACAAGACCCAGTTTTATGATCCTGCATCCAAAGAACCTGAAACTCCGATCACTTCCAGGGACTTTTTTGAAAGTTTAACTTACCGTGCCCAGGATCTGGGAAGACTGTCGGGAGTGACGTATGCAGAGGGCTTTACGACAGAAAAATTAATTGCTTTGAAAAATTTTGACGGAATTGTTTGGTGATTAAAAAATCTTTCCTATATTTGCACTCACAAAACGGTGATTGTAGCTCAGTTGGTTAGAGCGTCGGATTGTGGTTCCGAAGGTCGTGGGTTCGAGACCCATCATTCACCCAGAATGGCACATTTTCTTTTGAAAATGTGCTTTTTTATTTTACGGTAGTAATAATTATTTATTCCGGACCAATCCCGGCTTTAAAAATGAAACCAGTATTTTTGGGACCGGAGGTATTCTGAAAACTTCAGATAATGAATGCAATTTCATTCAATAGTTCCGCTATTGATGCAGGCCATGTAACAGATGCGCCGGCAGATGATATAACCGGAATGGTCCGTATGGGGAATCCGGATATAGGCGCCTATGAACTAACAGGCAATCTGAATGTTACAGACTTAAAGATTAAGACTATTGGGATTTATCCCAATCCTGTAGAAGATCTTCTCATTGTAGAAACCCCTGATAAAATTTTGAAACTGGAAATTTTCAGTACCTCAGGGCAGTTAATTAAAACAGTAAAAGAATCAAAAGCAGATGTTTCGTCATTACCGGCAGGAATTTATATTGTACATGCTGTTACGGAATCTGATGTAATGACAGAGAAATTTATCAAGAAATAGATCTTCTGACTGACGATAATCAGCCTTTCAAATTTCTGAAAGGCTTTTTTATTGTATAATAAATCATTCAGAGAACCCGGAGGTCTGGCAAAACGTTTATGCTTTCTGAGAAAAAATTCCCGATACCTTAATTGATTTCTCTTTCAGACTGACCGGTAAATCCATTATAGGAATGTAGCGGATTTCTCTCAAAACCTCACGGATATTCATCTGTTTCCTCTGAAAAAAGATTTTTTTTTATATTTGACTATTGTTAATAAAGAAGTTTTATCATAACCTGTATAAAAAAATCATAGGCCCTCCCGGAAACCTGAAATTACAATATAAGTGAATACCATTCCATAGCAAATTGTATTTGATAAAATAAGTATTTTTGCATCTTGATATGATTTTGATATTTCTCATATTACATAAAGAATTTAATAACCCAAATTAAACTGTTGACCATGAATAATACAGTCAGACTCCCGTTTTCTGTTCCAGAACCTGTTTCCATTAACGTGTTACCATTCCCGTCTTTATCTGAAAATTTATCTTTTCACATCTGACTTGATATATTGATTTAAATATACAACAGGAATAATGCTGTCTGTCAATAATCAGATTCTATAATCACCTGATAAATATAATCATCATGGAGTTCAGAAACCATTCAAAACGAAGCGGAACCGAAAAGCTAAATGAGTAGGAAAAAACCTTATAACAATCAGAATATGAAGAAAATATTTTTATTATTTGTTTTAATCAGTTTACCGTCATTTGCACAGTGCTGGCAGAGCCTGAGTACAGGAGGAGAGCATTCCGCAGGCATCAAGGCAGACGGTACGCTCTGGGTATGGGGAAACAATGACCACGGGCAGCTGGGAGACGGCACAACCAGTCCGAGGAAAGTACCTGTTCAGATCGGTACCGCAACCAACTGGAAGATGGTCAGTGCAGCAGTGGCTCATACCATAGCGCTTAAAACCGACGGAACGCTCTGGGCCTGGGGCTATAACCGATACGGGCGGTTAGGCGGCGGCAATTCACTGGAAGAATGGTCACCCATACAAATCGGGACCGCTACCGACTGGAAAAGCATCAGTGCCGGAGGAGCCCACTCGATGGCTCTTAAGACGGACGGAACGTTATGGGGATGGGGATATAACGGATTCGGGGAAGTAGGAGACGGCACTTTATTCAACGTATATGAACCGACACAGATCGGGACTGCCAACAACTGGAAAACCATTACTGCCGGAGTCAACCATACATTGGCCATAAAGACCAACGGGACATTGTGGGCGTGGGGAAGCAACAATTTCGGGCTGCTGGGAGACGGAACCACAACCATAAGAAAGACCCCGGTCCAGATCGGGACCTCCACGAACTGGAAAGCCATAGCTGCCGGAGGATTGTTTTCGGCAGCCCTCAGAACAGACGGAACTTTATGGACCTGGGGATACAACAGCTCCGGGCAACTCGGAAGCGGAACAACTACCAACAGGAGTACGCCGGGACAGGTGGGAACGGATACCAACTGGGTAAGCATATCCAGCGGTTTCGATCATACCCTCGCAATAAAGACAGACAAAACCCTTTGGGGATGGGGTAAAAATTTTTACGGACAATTGGGGATAGGCTATATCAGCGGTTATAAAGAAAGCCCTACACAAGTAGGTTCTACTGCCAGCAGTGCCCAGGTTATTGCCGGAGAATATCATACCCTGGAGCTTGATACCAGTGGATCTTTAAGGGTCTGCGGAAGCAATGTGTCCGGGCAGCTGGGTGATGATACCGATGTGGATAAAAGTTCACTTACCCCTCTTGCCTGTCCTTCCGGATGTCCTTCGCCGGCACAGCTTTCCGTAACCAATATTAGTGCTTCCACTGCCAATATCAGCTGGAATGTACCGGGCCAGGCACCGGGTCAGGGATATCTTTATTTTTACAGTACCAATCCCACAGTTGGAGGTATCGACGGAACTTCTGTTTCTGCCAGTGCCAGCTTAACCAATCTGTTACCAAATACCACCTACTATTGGTGGGTGGCATCTCATTGCGGAGCAAGCCAGGGGAACTGGAGCCAGATGAATTCTTTCACGACCCTTCCGTCCGCGACATCAGGCTGCTGGAAAAGCACCAGCACCAAAGGATATCATACGGTAGCCATCAGGACAGACGGAACACTCTGGGCCTGGGGCTATAATTATTACGGCCAGCTGGGAGACGGAACCTTTGTTGATAAAACCAGTCCCGTACAGATCGGTACTGCATCTAACTGGAAAAGTGTAATGACCGGAACCCACTATACATTAGCCATCAAGACAGACGGGACCTTATGGGCCTGGGGAAGAAATGAGAACGGACAACTGGGGGACGGAACCACGACTAACAGAAAAGTACCGACCCAGATCGGGACCGCTACTGACTGGCAGGCTGTAAGTGCAGGGAATAGCCATACAATAGCCATAAAAAGCAATGGAAGTTTATGGGCCTGGGGAAGTAATAACGATAACCAGTTGGGAGTGCCTTACGTTTACAATACAAACAATCCGGTTAAAGTTGGAACTGCAAATAACTGGCGGGACATCAGTGCAGGAAGCTATCACAATCTGGCTATAAAAACAGACGGAACCTTATGGGCCTGGGGGTACAATGTGTACGGCCAGTTGGGAGATGAAAGTTCCATGAACAGGGATGCCCCCAAAAAAATCGGGACAGCTGCCAACTGGAAAAGCGTCGATGCCGGCCTTTACCATTCAGTAGCAACAAAAACGGACGGCACCCTATGGGCCTGGGGATACAATAAATACGGGCAGCTGGGCGACAATACAAAAATAGACAAATCGGCGCCTGCACAGATCGGAACGGATACCAACTGGAATACTGTAGCGGCCGGCGAACATCATTCTGCAGGAATAAAAACAGACGGAACACTATGGACCTGGGGATATAATTTCCAGGGGCAGCTGGGTGATGGTACCCTGATTGACAGGGATGTACCTGTACGCATCGGAATGGCCTCCAACAGACAGAGCGTCTCGGCAGGCAGATACAATACCTTAGTTATAAATAACGACGGTATCCTGTCAGGCTGCGGATTCAACAGATTCGGCCAGATCGGAGATGCAACAATGATTACCAAAAAAATACCGGTTCCTGTAGCATGCAGTACCAATCAATTGGGAACTGATGAAATTCCCGCTTCTTCGGATCTGTTGAAGGTATACCCTAATCCGGTTTCTGATAAACTAACAGTTTCATTTAACCGGAATATAACCTCTGTGGTGATCTATACCATGGCAGGCCGGAAGGTAGCCGAACAGGCTATCAACGATACCAAAGGGACAATCAATATTTCATCGCTGGTTTCAGGCGTGTATATCGTTAAAGTAAATTCAGCCGGTACTACAGTGAAAACCGTAAAAATCATTAAAAAGTAAACCACGCAACATAACAGGGACACGAATTTCAGGATTGATCATAGTTTGCTTACCAGTAAACTTACAGTTGAATTTTAAAATACCGTAACCGTCTGAAAAAGCATGCTCTCACAAGAGCATGCTTTTTTCAATGAAACTGATGATACCCATTCCAGGAATTTTCCGGTAGTATAAACCTGTTGAAGGATAGAAGGATAGGTTTACGCAGGCAGTTGTACCTATGGATAGGTAGGCCGGGATATTATTAAAATACCTATTTTTGTCCCAAAACTATAATTCCTCTGTCTTTTTATGACTCAGATTAAACAATTCATCCTGCTTGCATTACTGTGTTTTATCTCCTGTAATCTTTATGCTCAGGATAAAGCTATTGATTCACTGAAAAGGGTTCTCCTCAATCCAAAACTTCACGATACGACCCGGCTGGCAAAAATATCAAGTGCAGTGGATCAGTCCATTCCGGGGAGCCCCGGTTCGGAAATACTCAATGAAATGATGGCGGAAATCGCTTTGGAAAATCTTAAAAAGACCGGCGATCAGGAACTCCGTAAGAAATATTCAAAGTATCTGGCGGCTTATTATTCCAACAAGGCAGGAGCCTACCAGATGAAGAGAGATATTCCGGAAGCATTGTCATACCTCGATAAAAGCATTTCCCTGTTCCGGAAAATAAACGCTACTGATGAGATGAATTATGCAATTATCAATAAAGGTATTGTCTATTCACAGATCAATGATAAGCAGAAAGCGATACAATGCCTGTTCACTGCCCTTACTTATTTTGAAAAACAACCTGAAGAGAACCAGGATGGTATTTCCTATGTGAATTCAACGCTTGCAACAATATACTCGGATCAGAAGATGTATGAAAAAGCTATTTTGTATGCACAAAAGACAATTGATTATCTTACTTCTGAAAAACAGTTAAGCGGAGATCAGGAGTTTCAGCTTAGCGAAGCCTATATCAATTGCGGCACCTACTATCTGAATCTGAAGCTATACGGGAAAGCACTCATCAATTTAAACAAGGCTCTCCTGCTCTTCAGGAAAGCCGGGAATACTTCAAGCACCAGTATCTGTTTCAATAAAATAGCACAGGTAAAAATGGAGCAGGGAAAATTGCAGGAATCGGAAGCCCTGCTGCAGGAAGCCCTGACGAGCGATCAGGGTGAAGTGCCAAAGGCGTATGCTTATATTACCCTGGGCGACCTTTTTTACCGGAAAAAAGAACTTTCAAAATCAGAATCTTATCTCACAAAAGGTTTTGAAATAGGAAAAGCAGCAAGAAATTTACAACTGCAGGAAAAAGCTTCGGAGCTGCTGCTGAAAGTTTCCAGGGAGAACCGGAATTTTGAAAAAGCGCTGGAAATGTATGAATTTCAGACGAAACTGAAAGACTCAGGTAAGATTGAAGCCTCTAAAAATGCACTGGCGCAGCAGCAGCTCAAATATGATTTTGAGAAAAAGCAGCTTCACCTGGAACTGAATGCTGAAAAAAAGGAAGCGGCCAAAAACAACTGGCTGATTGCCTTGTCCGGAGCCCTGCTGCTGGTATTGTCCGGAGGGTATTTTTACTACCGGAACAACAAGCAGCAGCAGGAAATTACCGTTCTCGAAAAAGACAGGATCAGGCAGAAGCTCCTGTTGTCCCAGATGAACCCTCATTTTATTTTTAATTCCATAGACAATATCCAGAGCCTGATCATCAACGGAAAAGAAGAGACTGCCATTTCCTATCTGGACCGTTTTTCAAGATTAACCAGGCAGATCCTGGAAAACTCCGGTGAAAATTATATTTCGCTGGAAGAGGAGGTGTATATGATTGAAAATTACGTATCCATACAGCGGCTTCTGTATAAAGATCAATTCGATTTCAAGGTCGCTATAGAAAACATAGCGGATGCCGGATCGTTTTTTATTCCTCCCATGCTCACCCAGCCGTTTATTGAAAATGCTATCAAGCACGGAATGAAGAACAAAGCCGGAAAAGGGGAAATCAAAGTTGTATTTTCCCATACAGACGACAGGCTTTTATTTGAAATCTCTGATAACGGAACCGGCTTCAGTAATGAAAACAAGGCTTCCGGACACAAGTCAATGGCCATGAAGATTACACGGGAAAGGTTGCTGAATTATGCGGGCGGCCGTCATTTTGAAGTGGTGTCGGAAAGCAGGAAGGATGCGGAAGGACAGCCTGCAGGTGTTAAAATTGCCTTTGAAATCCCTTATATTTACGAAAATTAAGCCATTATGTTGAGAGCAATCGTTATTGACGACAACCAGGAAATCCGCAAGAAAAACTGTACATTGATCAAAGCCCATTGTCCGAACATCATGGTAATCGGGCAGGCAGATTCAGTGGAATCCGGGATTAAGGTGATCAGGCAGTTATCACCGGACCTCGTGTTTCTGGATATCGAAATGCCTGACGGTACGGGTTTCGACCTTTTGCAGAAACTGAACCCGATTCATTTTAAAGTGATATTCATTACAGGATATGAAGATTTTGCCATAAAAGCCTTCCGTTTTTCAGCCATCGATTATCTATTGAAGCCCCTGAATCCTGCCGAACTGACGGAAGCCGTAAAAAAAGCGGAAGAACTGATGAGCAAAGAAATTTTCGATATGAAGCTCAGCAACCTGTTTATGAATCTGGAGCGTCCCAAAAATCTTCAGAAACTTATTTTAAAGACTGCCGACAAAATATACTCTGTTAATATCCAGGATATTGTGAACTGTGAGTCGGATAAAAATTATACCACATTTTATTTCATCAATTCACCTAAACTTGTAGTTTCTACTCATCTTAAGGAGTATGAGAATCTGCTTGCACCCTTTCATTTTTTCAGAACTCATCAGTCTCATCTGATTAACATGGCTTACTTTGATCATTTTATTAAAACGGATGGCGGCAATACGATTGTCATGAAAAATAAAACTACCTTGCCACTTTCAGTCCGTAAGAAGGAAGAGTTTCTGCTTCTGCTGGATCATCTCAGCCGGAACCTTGAGTTTTAAACCGTTTGTAAGGAACACCAGATTCTACTGAACCTGTTCCCCAAAGTTGGTCTGATGACAGGCTTTCCTGACGTCCGGATATTTCTGATAGGCTAAGGGCAGAAGTGGTAGTGATTCAGTAAGCTTTTCCTGAAATCGCAAAAAATAAGAGGTAAAATCAGTTACTTAAAAAAACGGGATCTGCGTTGCAGATCTCCAGAGTTTCTACGGATTTCCTCCGGATCCCGACGAATTTTCATCCGTTTACTTCGGAAAAGACATTTATTTTATTTTTGAAGACAGTTTCAGGAGAGTTATCCGGTGTGGTACTCTCATCAATGTAATAAAATAAAGGCATATGAAAGTATTGACTTTGGTGTGTATGATTGTATTGTTTGTGGCAGGAAGTGTTTATGCCGGAAAGCAAGCTGCTGATACCGGTTCCGGAACACAAGCAATCCGGACGCACTGGTAATAAATGAAGCATAAAGAACGGACCGGTGCCATGGCTGCCGGTGGCAGGAATCTAGAAAATGATTCTCCTGCATCCTGATCAGGGATTAAAGAAAGAATAAAAGAATAAAAATTTAAAACGGAACCGGTACCTATGGATGCTTTCACAACTGCAGATTTTGTTATCCTGCTCTTTGGAATAGCCAATGCAGCCTGGGTAGGTCTGCTGTACATATTGTCACTGCGTATGACAGCAGGATATAAAATTCCGAAAAAGCACAGCCGGTACCTCGCACGAACAAAGCATATAACACAGGGAGACAAACCATATAAAGGAGTAAAACCGAGACAAGGAAGATGGTTTATAATTTTATGAGTACCGGAAATTATTAACAGATCGCGAATAGACAGATTGTTTTTATTTCGTACTGCGGTAGGTATTTTATTGTACGCAGACCCGTGCAGGACAACGAGATAAGAACCTGCCGGCTGTATGAAATAAAGTGATATATGCAGGCTTGAACTGAACTAAAAAATTGTATTTTTGCAGCTGAAAATATGATTGATAATTTTCATATTTCTTAAAAATAATACCCTGAACTAAAAAATAAACAGACCATGAGTACTACTATTTCCTTTATTTATTTCCAACATTCTTTTTCAGCAACATAGCGCAATAAAAAAGCCACCGGAAAATTTACCGAGGTCATAACATTATGTGCACGGTACTGAATGGCTCTGTCATAAATCATCTGATCTACGGATGCGGCCGGGATAGCAAAAGCACTGTTACACAGGCTTCATCAGGAATAATCCGGTAGCCGGAGAGGCCGGAGTTCCCGGATACAATTTGAATTCATATTCATAACACAGGAATCATTATGGAGCCGTCAACCATTCAAACGGAGCGGAAACCGAAAAGCTTTATGAGTAGGAAAAACCCTATCAAACTTATATGAAGAGACTTATCTTATCGAAGGCGACTGAAAAGCTATGCTTTTTACTCCT
>NZ_CAJYMO010000182.1 GCF_913776365.1 uncultured Chryseobacterium sp.
TCAAAAATATAATTTACGAGATTCAGGGTAATGTAGTCCGAGATGATGAGCTTCTTCACAAGACCGGAGATAATCAGGTAAAAGCCCATTGCAAATTCCCTTTCCGAAAGATAATACGGCTGGTTGATCTGCGGTACGAAATCATGGGCACGGACAATCGGTCCCATCATCAGTTTCGGGAAAAAGGAGAGAAAAAGAAGGTAATCGGTGAATTTCTTGGCAGGTTTGAAATCACCTCTGTAAACATCGATCGTGTAACTTAAGTTTTCGAATGTAAAAAACGAAATACCGATCGGTAACAGGATATTCAATGGATGAACCTTTGCTCCTGCAAATTCATTATAGAGGGTGACGAAAAAATTGGTATACTTATAATAGAACAGCAATCCGAGGTTAAACAGGATACTGAGAACCAGAAGCGCTGTTTTCCTCGATTTCTGCGGACTTCTGTCAATGAGATTGGATATCGCATAATTTACGATGGCAGATACGATGACCAGACCTACGAACCAGCCGCTGGCTTTATAGAAAAAATACAGGGAGAAAAAGGTAAAAACATACCTTCTCGCGGTGAAGTGATTCCGTAGCAGATAAAACAATACGATAAACAAGGTAAAAAAATAGACAAAAAAACCGTTGTTGAACAGTAACGGATTTTTACTGTCATATACGAACTGATGCAGAAAAGCTTCCCAGTCAAAAGAAGTCAATAGGTTTTCTAAGGGTTTCACGGTCTATTTTTTTTGAGTTGAAATATATTTTTTATAGTCTTTCATCATGGCCTGGTACAGTTTCTCTGCCAGGACATCAGTTCCTTTTCCGTTGGGATGTACATAATCCTTGTTTGCCAGAGGCGGTTCCATGGAAGCCCAGGCCACAATTGAATTTTCTCCGCCCATAGACTGGAAAAGGTTGAAGAAAGAAAGATGGTTGTCATAGGCCATCTGTGCCTGGGTTTCCACCAGGTTTTTAACGCCTTTGGCCGACTGGAATTCCCCGTTGTACCGGAAGGCACGGTCTGCCGAGCTTACCATCAGGATATCGGCATCCGGAAAAGCATTCCTGAACTTGACAAGGTTGGGTGTCATAATTTTAACATAATAGGAATATTCCGTGTCATCCGGCCGGAAGAGCAGATTGACGCCGTATTGCATAACGATCAGGTCATAATGGTTTTTTGCCTGTACCGCTTTCAGAAAATCCTCATCTATTTTTTTAAATTCCACACCGGTGATGCCCCGGAAGGAAAAATTATCAATGATGACGCCGTTGTCCGATTCGATGCTGATTCCGTATTGAGGAGCTGAAGCATTCTGCGACCGGACCGTAAAAGATCTGAGGGTATCCCGTGATAAACGCTGGGTATTGACAGGCGAAGTGCCGTTCAGCAGGATCCGGGCATTATCATACAGTAAAACAGGCGTACCGCTGCTTTGTCCGAAGATGACGGTTTTGTTGGTTACGGTCCCAGGAGCAAGGGTCTTGTCGGTGAAAAGCGTTGTCCCGTTACCACTGAAGCTGAATCCTGAGACATACATATTATGCGCGCCTTTATCCATGAAATTGGTGGTTTTCCATCCTCCGGCTTTAATCTCTGCCGATTCACGTACGGGAGCAACTTTGCTTACGAATGGCAGAAACCCCACACCGGCACCTCCGAATTCTTTCTGGAGCAGTTTTCTCAGCTTACGGGTAAGCAGGTCGCCTTCAATCATGCTGTCGCCGAAATAGGCGATCCGGATCTTTCCTTTCTTTGTTTTACGGAGTTCATTCAGTTTTTCCGTAAAATGCCGGAGGGCAGCCGTACTGTCGCCTGCCGTAAAATCCGTAATGAGGTCCGCTTTTTTATACAACTCAAAATTCCGGGCTGAATTCCCGGAAGCAAGGGGTGTATTATTTTTATGTTCCTGCAGGTGTTCGGGTTGAATCACTTCTGAAATCAGGTTGATGTTCTGCAGCGGCTTCCAACGGATGTTAAAAACATACATCATCACGGAGCATATCAGGTAAATACCAAAGCATACGGAAAGCAAAACCACCACCCGCCAGTTTCTGTTCGGACTCATAAAAATTGCTGGAAATTTAATCAGCTAATTTACTGAGATTAATTAAGGTAAGCAATAGCAGCGCCCATCCATATTGAGTTTACCTCAAGTTTATTTGCCACTAAGGGATTAAACTGTTCCGGAAAGAAAAAAAGCCAACTATTTTTGACTTGCCCTCTGCATTTTAATGCAATAAATACTTTGTAAAAGCTGGATCACTGCAGAGATTTCATCAATGCTGAAAGGCATATGGAGCCGGAATGTCTTCCATGGTTTATTTTGTACATCACCGGCTGCTTTGTCCTGCAGGTTAACCACAATTTTTGCCTTATCCCGGATTACTGATACCGAATGCTGCTTACCGCCGACTGCCTGCATAAAAAAAGCCCCGGAAAACCGGGGCCTGTAACTTTTGGGTTATACACTTACTTTTACATTTTAGAAAGACTGTATCTGGAAATAATAAGATTAATCCTTCTCATCCATTCTTTCGGCCGGGTGGAGTAGCCTGCCGAAGCAATGGCCTTTACCCATTTCGAAAGATCGGTATTGCCTTTTAAGGCAGCGTAATAATCTTTATTCACGATAAGTTTACAGAAAGCTTCGTAACATTCTCTCACGGAGGAGAAACTTCTGTATCTGGATTCAGGATTGTTTTTCCCGACGATACCAAAATGATTGTTGAATTTCGTAGAGCTCTTACTCGTTCCGGCTCCGGATTCAACGAATGCGACTGAAAGAATAACAGAAACAGGAATGCCGTATCGGGCAGAAAACTCTGAGGCAATGGCCTTGTTTGTCTCTAAATAAGGATGGGTCTGCGCTGTAGCGGTAATGGATACCAGCATTAACACGAAACTCAAAATTACAATTCTTAAGTACTTTAAAGGTTGTTTCATAATTGTAGATCTTGAAATCATGGGTGCAAATTTACCCGTCCAAATGTTAAAACCCTAATTTTTAACACAATATAACGCGATATGGAAACAATTGTCTGCTATTTAGTTAAAAAATGTTAAAAATTTGGAATTGTGGTAGAATTTGTTAAATGAATAAGCCTCGGATTTTTCCGAGGCTTATTATTTTTATACTAGATGGCTTTGAAACTTAAGCCCTGTTCTTCCAGCAGTTTCTGTTCCTGCTCCTTATAATGCCCGTTTACGAGCTTATCATGAATAGCTTCAAAAGCTGCGAGTGTTTCATTGATTTCTGAATCCGTATGAGATGCAGTAGGAATCAGTCTCAGCAGGATCATTCCTTTCGGAATTACCGGATAAACCACTACGGAAGTAAAAATCCTGTAATTTTCCCTCAGGTCTTTTACCAGCAGGGTAGCCTCTACCGGTGTTCCCTGCATCATAACCGGCGTAACACAGGTATTGGTATCACCAATATTGAAGCCTCTTTCTTTTAAACCGTTTTGCAGCTTGTAGGTGTTTTCCCAAAGTTTGGCCTTTATTTCAGGTCTTGTTCTTAACAGTTCCAATCTTTTCAGTCCGCCGATCACCATAGGCATCGTCAGGGACTTCGCGAAAATCTGGGAACGCAGATTGAATTTCAGATATCTGATGATTTCTTTGTCTCCGGCGATAAAAGCACCGAATCCGGCCATCGATTTGGCAAAAGTGGAAAAATAGACATCAATCTGATCCTGGCAGCCCTGCTCTTCACCTGCTCCGGCACCGGTCTTTCCAAGGGTACCGAATCCGTGCGCATCATCTACCAATAACCTGAACTTGAATTTTGATTTTAATTCACAGATTTCCTTTAATTTACCCTGTTGTCCTCTCATCCCGAAAACCCCTTCTGTGATCACCAGGATACCGCCGCCGTTTTCTTCAGCAACTCTTGTGGCCCTTTCCAGGTTTTTTTCAAGGCTTGCTATATCATTATGCCGGTAGGTAAATCTTTTTCCCGAATGCAGCCTTACGCCATCTACGATACAGGCATGGGAATCCACATCATACACGATAACGTCATTTCTTCCTACCAGAGCATCAATGGTGGATACCATCCCCTGATATCCGAAGTTCAGCAGGTAAGCGGATTCTTTCTGTACAAAATCAGCCAGTTCCCTTTCCAGCTGCAGGTGCTGTTCTGTTTCACCGGACATCGCCCGTGCACCCATCGGATAGAACATTCCGAATTTCGCGGCTGCTTTGGCATCAGCTTCCAGTACTTCCGGGTGGTTACACATTCCCAGATAATCATTAGCACTCCAGAAAATCACCTCTTTTCCCTGGAACTGCATTCTCGGTCCGATCGGTCCTTCCAATCTCGGGAAAATGAAATAGCCTTCGCCATAATCTGCAAATTGTCCAAGAGGTCCCGGATTTTCTTTAATTCTGTCAAAAATATCCAACATGATAATTAATATTTAAGTAAAAAAGCCTTTTGTGATGACAAAAAGGCCTGGTT
>NZ_CAJYMO010000183.1 GCF_913776365.1 uncultured Chryseobacterium sp.
CTTTCAGGCCGGTAGAAGGCTCAAACCCTTTTTCAGGCCAGCAGAATATCCGTGAAAATGCTGATGAAGACATGGTTTCCGTAATTTTTGAGGATTTTAAGCAGGGAAATATCATCAATGCCATGAAAATGGCGCATCCCTATGAAGAAGTAGCCCACCAGATTTACAGCCTGGATAATACCAATGCTTATTCCGGACTGGGAATGTACGGCGATCTGGAAGAGCCTCTGGAAGAAGCGGACTTTCTGAAAATGGTCAAGGAAAAGTTTAATCTTGAAATCATCCGGCATTCAGGGTTGAATGGTAAAAAGATCAGGAGGGTAGGGGTACTGGGCGGCTCCGGGGCCAGCGGCATCCGGTCTGCAATTTCGAGAAAATGCGATGCCTACCTCACGGGAGATGTGAAGTATCATGACTTTTTCCTTGCCGATTCAAAAATGATGATCTGCGACATCGGACACTTCGAATCCGAACAATTTGTAACTCAACAATTATTTGAAATTTTATCACAAAAATTCACTACCTTTGCAATCTCAAAATCTATTGAGAGAACAAACCCGGTAAATTATTTCATTTAACATATGGCAAAAACCAACGATATTTCAGTTGAAGAAAAGTTAAGAGCTTTATACGATTTGCAGATCATTGATTCCAGATTGGACGAAATCCGAAATACCAGAGGAGAATTGCCGATCGAAGTAGAGGATCTTGAAATTGAAATCGAAGGTCTTGAGAAAAGAGCTGAAAAATTTCATGCAGACATCAAGGAGCAGGACGACCAGATTAAAACAAAGCATGAGGTAATCAACCATGCAAAAACTTTAATTGAGAAATACAGATCCCAGCAGGATAGCGTAAGGAACAACAAAGAGTTTGAAGCATTAAGTAAAGAAATTGAATATCAGGAGCTTGAAATCCAGCTTTCTGAAAAAAGAATCAAGGAATTCGGTGTTAAGATCGCCCATAAAAACGAAACACTGGACGAGCTGAACGGAAAAATCGACGATCTCAGAAACCACCTGAAGTTCAAGAAAGAAGAACTGGAAGGCCTGATCGCTGAAACCCAGAAAGAAGAGGAATACCTGATCGAGCAGTCTAAGGAATTTGCAGGAAAAATCGACGAGAGGTTGCTCGCTTCTTATAACAGGATCAGAACCAACTCACCGAACGGTCTTGCTGTCGTAGGCCTTGAAAGAGGAGCTCCGAAAGGATCTTTCTTTACCATTCCGCCTCAGAAGCAGATGGAAATTGCCCAGAGAAAGAAAATCATCATTGATGAGCACTCCGGGAAAATCCTGGTGGATGACGAACTGGTAATGGAAGAAAACGAGAAAATGAATGCGGTGATCAAATTCTAAAAACAGAATCACCATTCTATATACAAAAAGCTGTTTCAGTACTGAAACAGCTTTTTTGTTTGGAGCAATACAGCGCCGTTTATTTTTTCAGATCCAGCGGTACTACCGTTCCTCTGGAATCCACATAAGCAGCCGGAATGTCATATTGCTGGCATAATGAATGCAGCCCTCTGAATAAGGTGTTGGTACGTATCTCACGGCTGTATTCAGGAGGGAGGATTTCTTTCCCTTCCGTACTGTAAAGACCGTATTTTCCATTTTTCAATACAGAAAAGAAGGAACCTGAATTGGTAATGGGACCGTCGAATTGGGGACTGATGATTTCCCTGCGTCCTTTCATGTCATAGACGCCCCACTGGGTTCCCGAAGCTGTTTTTTTCCGGTGTAAATATAATCAGGCAACTGCGATTTGCTAATGCGATCATACTCATTGTTAAGTACGATTCTGTACTGGTTATCCATGATTCCCGTTTTTCCGTCCTTCTTAAACAGGATAAACCGGTTGGGGCTCTCGGTACTGAAGAAATAGGAGTCCGAAGTAACAGGTCCTCTGCTATTGATAAAACATTCCGGAAGGATATCGTCATATATAAAATCCGAGATCAGTTTCCCCTCGCTTCCTACTATTGCGTATTTATCTTTTTTCACCAGGAATAAGAAACTTTCGGCTTTCCTGTCATATTCATTGGTTCTGTAGTCCAGGCGGTCATAGGCCGTACCGATCTTAATTTTCTTTCCTTCCAGGGTCATCAGGTCTTCTTCCGGATCCCCGTTTTTATTTTTGATGATGCCTTTGATGAAAGGGACTGAAGGCTTGATCTCATCATATATAAAAGCGGTGAGAGGCTTTACGTTTTTCGAGAACAAGGCTGATTTTCCGTTTTTACCATGGGCTATAATAACCGGGGTCACATCATTGCCGCCTTCCGAATAATAAGCCACGATTTCTTTGGAAATCAGATTTCCCTGAAGGTTATATGCATAGGTTCTTCCTCTTTATTGGCAGATAAAAAGCCTGATTTATGTAAGGCGACGTAGGTGAACTCTGCCGGAAGAATCATTTTTTTCAGGAACAGGTCATAAACACCCTGAAGGGGATTTGCCTTACTTGTAGTGGTAATCAGCAACAGATGATCGTTTAACCGCTCTGCTTTCCCTATATCCTGTGGAATTCCAAAATTACCCGGATCTTCTCCGGAAAGATCCTGCGATGCCAGCCGGTTTTTTACAGGAGTGTACGGTATCGTTTCACCTTTCGTATTCAGGTAGACATAATTTCCATCCAGTTTGG
>NZ_CAJYMO010000184.1 GCF_913776365.1 uncultured Chryseobacterium sp.
TGGGAATGGTTGGTATCCTGGTACTCGTCTACCAGGATATAACGGAAGCGGTCCTGGTACTTGGCCAGTACTTCCGGGAACCGGGTGAGCAGCTCGTTTGTTTTCAGCAGCAGGTCATCAAAGTCCATCGATCCGTTTTTATAGCACTGTTCTACATACCGCTGGTAAATCTGGCCAATGAATTTCATATTGGCTTTTTCGTCAGCCTCCATCAGCTCAGGGTTGTTGTAATAGGCTTTTACGGTGATGAGGTTGTTCTTATAAGTGGAAATCCTCGACTGTACTTTTTTAGGTTTATAAAGATCGGCATCAATGTTCATGTCTTTCAGTACTTTCCTGATGACATTGAGGGCATCCTGCTGATCGTAAATGGTAAAATTGGACGGATAACCCAGATAATGGGCCTCATTTCTGAGAATCCGCGCGAATACGGAGTGAAACGTCCCCATCCAGAGGCTTCTGGCATTGCTCTGTCCTACCACCTTGGCAATACGTTCTTTCATTTCCTTTGCCGCCTTATTGGTAAAGGTAAGGGCCAGGATATTGAAAGGGTCTACCCCGTTAGTGATAAGATGGGCAATCCGCATGGTAAGCACACGGGTCTTTCCGGAACCCGCTCCTGCCAGGACCATCAGGGGTCCGTTCAGAGTGGTAACGGCTTCAAATTGTGATTCATTAAGTCCTTTCAGATAATCCTCCATGCTGCAAAAAATTAGGAATGCAAAATTAGTGTATTATAAGGAGAATTCAAATTATGATCCATAAACATCTAACGATTAATGATATTCCGTTTTTCAATTTCGTGATCCTGCCGGAGATCAGAATTCCGGCAGGTATTGGTAAAGAGGCTTGTCGCTTACCATTTAACAGCTGAAACGGGTTCCTGACTGGTTGTTATCATGTCAAACACCATTAAGTTTATGTATCAGGAATGATATTTTAAAAGAAAAATACCGCATATTCCATTAAATTCTTACATTTGGCTTATGCAAAAGAATATTTATTTTATCCTCCTTTCGTTTTCTTTGGTAAGCTGCTACACCTATCAGGTAAAAAAACAGCCGGATCCCTCCACTGATCCCAGGCAACAGCAGAGAAAAGGAAATGCACCCGTTGCGGATAATGCTCCTATGCAGATTAAAAACCAGGGTGCCGGCTCCAAAGATATGAATTTACCTCAAGCTCCGGTAAATGTTCAGGAAAGAATTGCACCCAATAAAAATTACAGGATCAACGTTGACGGCAGGAACTATAAAATTATTGCCGACAAATGGGAAAGCGACAGCCTGGTGGCACATGCAGCCGGCAATCCTAAGAAAATCCTGAAATTCCATAAGAACCAGATCAATACCGAAAAGATTGCGGAGAAACGATTTTCGCAGCCTATTGCCGATATCATTACCGTTACGGTGTATGCCGGCATCGGGGTTGCAATATGGATGCTGGTGAAGTAATCTCCTCAGATCCTGAGAATTATATCCGATTTAAATATTTTACTATTGATACTGTAATAAAAACAGCCGGCAGATCTGCCGGCTGTTCCTGTTTTTATTTGATGTAGAACCGGATCCGGTCTACCATATTTCCGAGATCGAAAGGTTTGGCAATAAATTCATCGGCACCTGCGTCGAGTGCCGACTGCTCCAGTCCGCGGCTGGCAGACATGATGAGAACAGGAATATCTTTCAACCGGTCATTTGTCTTGATCAGTTTGCAGAAATCCCTTCCGTCTTCACCGGAGAGCCACATATCCATTAAGATCACATCGGGTTTGCTGTCCGGATCGAGCGCGCTGTACATCTCCGAACCCTTATAAAATTTATCAACTTCAAATCCTTCAAAATCAAGCATCATTTCAATGGAATCAACGATTGCAGGGCTATCATCAACCACCATTATTTTTGCAGCACTAGACATGGTACAATTCTTTAATTTTTATTCTTTGGGATGCTGAAGCAAAAATCGGACCCTTCTCCTTCTATTGAGGACACAGAAATGCTTCCGCCGGCTCTTTTGATAATTTCTGCCGAAATATAGAGACCGAGACCGAGGCCCGGGAAAGTGTGGGCCCTGGATTCACTGATGCGGTAATACTGATCGAAGACTTTGGACTGTTTATCGGCGGGGATACCAATGCCGAAATCCCTGACCTGGAAGCGGGCATAATTACCGTTTTCCAAAGCCGTCGAGATATGCACCTCGTCCGCATCCGGAGAATATTTGATGGCATTGCTCACCAGATTGGCCATTACCTGCGAAATCCTGTGGCGGTCTGCAAAGACTTCCCCAATTGCAGATCTGGATACCACCAGTTTATGCCTGGAAGTCATCTGCTGTTCTTCAATCACTTCATCCACGAGCTGATCAAAATCAAAATACGATTCGTTGAACTGCATTTGTCCCTTCTGTATTTTGGTAACGTCCAGCAGTTCATTGATGAGTTCCGTAAGACGGTCGATCTGGTAATCCATTCTTTTAACGACTTCCGCATTTTTATGGTCGCCGGATGTGTCGAGATTCATTTTGATGAACTGGGTGTACAGCTTTAGGCTGGTAAGCGGGGTTTTCAGCTCATGGCTGGCAATACCGAGGAAATTGTCCTTCTGGGTTTCGAGCTGCTTGAATTCATCGATATCGGTAAACGTTCCCGTCCATTGTTTTATCTCCCCGTTTTCCCCGAAATTCGGTACCGCCCTGCCCAGGAACCACCGGTAACTGCCCTGGTTCCCCGGATCCTCCAGCTCATACTCCATCACAAAAGGACGGTTGGTCCTTATGCATTCTTCCCACACCTCCTCTACTTTCCCCTTGGTTTCCGGACGTATCATTTTCTTTACCAGTGTCGTCTGGTCTTCCTCTTCCGAAGATCCGGTATATTTGTACCAGCTGTCATTCATATAGGTAATCTGCCCTTCCGGATTGCAGGTCCAGACGAACTGCGGCATGGAATCGGCCAGATCCCGTAATTTTTTTTCACTTTCCTGTATTTTTTCCCTTGCCAGGACAAGGTCCGTAACATCTACCGCCCTGTTAAGGATAGCATACACCTCACCTTTTTTGTTTTTCAGGGGTTTGTAGGAGAAATTATAATAAAAGGTCTGAAGCCTGCCGTCTACCACCAGGTCTGCCCGGTCTTCTTTTGCCGAGTAGGTTTCGCCGGTTCTGAAGATGTCCTGAAGAAGGCCGATAAAGGGCTGGCCTTCGAGTTCGGGAAGCGCATCCTCCAGTTTCATTCCGATCACGGAACGGTCTTTCCCCCATGTGCTGAGCATCTGGTCATTGGCAAATTCAATATAAAGATCCTGCGTCTGGTAAATAGCAATACAATAATCTGAATTTTTAATCAGGTCTTCGTAACAGTACTCGCTTTCCTTCAGCTTATGTTCCGAGATCACCTGATCCGTCACTTCCGTAGCGACAACACTGACGCCTGTGATTTCCTCCTGATCGTTATAGACGGGAGCAAAGATAAAATTAAAGAAATGCTCTTCTGACTTTCCGTATTTTTCCAGGAGGACAGGCCATTTATCACCATTGAAGGTTTCCCCGTTGCGATACACCGTATCCAGGATTTCCCTGAATCCCTGGGACAGGATTTCAGGAAGCACCTCAAAAAGAGGCCTGCCGATCACGGAACTATCTCTCCCCCAGAGCTCAAGGATCTGTGAATTGGCATTCTGAATGATAAAGTTCTCGCCCATTAAAAGAGACATGGCCACGGGAGCCTGGCTGAAGAGGGTGATCAGAGAATCCTGGGAAACATTTTGCTGTAAGAAGCTTTTCATCCTTTATTTTTTAATGTTTATAAAAATGCTGCGCACCGGAAAAAATGCAGTAACAGCCTGCCGCACCAGGCTGATTTTTGTTTAAAGATACAAATTTTGGCGGCAAAAAAATTATCTTGAAAGATTGTAACAATTAGTGTATTTTTGGAACTCATAGACAAAACAATTTCTACTATATGAAAAAGCGACTTCTTTCTGTGGCTGCAGCGGCTTTCTTCGGGATGGCACTGAATGCACAGCAAATTAAATTTGAAGAATATGACCTGCCGAACGGCCTTCATGTTATTCTTCATCAGGACAACTCTGCACCGGTGGTAACCACAGGGGTAATGTACCATGTAGGAGCCAAAGATGAAGTAAAAGGCAGAACCGGCTTTGCCCATTTCTTCGAGCATCTTTTATTTGAAGGAACCCCGAATATCAAAAGGGGCGACTGGTTTAAAATCGTTTCTTCAAACGGCGGACAGAATAATGCCAACACCACAAATGACAGGACGTATTATTATGAAACCTTCCCGTCCAACAACGAACAGCTGGGACTTTGGATGGAAGCCGAAAGGATGCGTCATGCAGTAATCAACCAGATTGGTGTGGATACCCAGAGAGAAGTAGTAAAAGAGGAGAAAAGATTAAGAATGGATAACCAGCCGTACGGAAACCTTTTCACCACCATTCAGAAAAACCTGTTTACCAACCACCCGTACAACTGGCCTACCATCGGATCCATGGAAGACCTGAATGCCGCAAAGCTGGATGAGTTCCAGGCGTTCTACAAGAAATTCTACGTACCGAATAATGCCACTCTGGTGGTGGCAGGAGACATCAAGCCTGAACAGACCAAAAAATGGATCCAGGAGTATTACGGAGGCATTGCGAAAGGAACGGTTTATCCAAAGAATTTCCCTAAAGACCTGCCGATCACCCAGGAAAAAGAGGTAACCGCCACCGATCCGAACATCCAGCTTCCGGCTTACGTATTTGCTTACAGAACCCCTGGAAACAAGGAAAAAGATGCCTACACACTGGATATGCTCTCTTCTTATCTAAGCAACGGGAAATCTTCTGTGCTGTATAAAAAATTAGTGGACCAGGATAAAAAGGCCCTTCAGGTAGCGGCTTTCAACCAGGGTCTTGAGGATTACGGAATCTTTGCTTTCTTCGCCATCCCTATGGGACAAACTACCAAAGCAACACTTCAGGCGGACATCGATGCTGAAATCAAAAAGCTTCAGAGCACGCCGATTTCCGAAGAAGATTACCAGAAACTTCAGAACCAGTATGAAAACCAGTTTGTAAATGCCAACTCCAGCATCCAGGGAATTGCTGCCTCACTGGCCACCAACCACGTACTGATGGGAGACACCAACCTGATCAATAAGGAAATTGACATCTACCGTTCAATTACCCGCCAGGATCTTCAGAATGCAGCTAAAAAATATCTTAATCCTAACCAGCGGATCATCATCAATTATGTTCCTGAAAAAAAGTAATCAGCGGAGATTTTTAGGTAGATTGATCAGAAATTAAATTTTTACAAATGAAAAAACAATTCACATATATAGCTGCTGCCTTTCTTTTCGCAGGAATGGTGTCAGCACAGAAAATAGATCTTAATGCAATGCCGAAGCCGGGCCCTACGCCTGCCATAAACATTGCCCAACCCAAGACATTCCAGCTGAGCAACGGGCTTACGGTAATGGTGGTGGAAAACAACAAACTGCCCAGGGTAAGCGCCAGCCTCTCCATGGACCGTCCGCCCTATTATGAAGGCAATGTAGTAGGAGTCAGTGAAATCATGGCGGAACAGTTCGAGAACGGAACCACCAACATGAGCAAAGATGCCTTTAATAAAAAAGTAGATTACCTGGGAGCCAACCTGAATTTCTCAGATCGGAA
>NZ_CAJYMO010000185.1 GCF_913776365.1 uncultured Chryseobacterium sp.
CCCTTACGGTTCCGGTAGATCAGGACGGCATCCTCGTGGATGACCTCCGTGCCATCTGTACAAGGCGGAAAATCCGGATGCTTTATCTTACTCCCCATCATCACTATCCCACTACCGTCACCCTGAGTGCCCAGCGCCGGCTGCAGCTTCTGCAGTTGGCAGAGGAATTCGAGTTCATTATCCTGGAGGACGATTACGATTATGATTTCCATTATGACCGGAGCCCTATCCTGCCGCTGGCCAGTGCAGATACCAATGGAATGGTTATTTACATAGGATCGTTTGGAAAATCCCTGGCGCCGGGTTTCAGGACCGGATTCGTGGTGGCACCGGAAAACCTGATGGATGAAATGAGAAAATACCTGGGCATCATAGACCGGCAGGGCGATATCCTGATGGAACATGTGCTGGGGGAAATGATTGCAGAAGGTGAGATCAGCCGCTATCTTAAAAAATCACTGAAAGTATACCGCGAACGCAGGGATGACTTCTGCCTTTTGCTGGATGCGCATCTGGGAAACAGGATACGGTTTCAAAAACCTTCCGGTGGACTTGCAGTCTGGATGGAATGGAATATGGAAATCAATCTGATGAAGCTTTGCCGTGAATGTTCTGACAATGATCTTTTCATACCCAGAACCCTACTTTATCAGAACCGGGACCTCGCAGCCATGCGGTTGGGCTTCGGAAACCTGAACCGGGACGAAATGGAAAATTCAGTTGGTATTTTTGCAAAAACGGTAAAAACAATTTTCGAATAAAAGCAGGAATCGCAGGTATTTACATCGTAAAGCATTTTAATACCTTATATGCTAAATCCCAATTGATTTTTTTAAAATTCAAAAGAACCTGTCTCCTTCGGACCACCGGTTTTTGATGTTGGGATGCAAGTCAAGACCAGGATAAAAAAATGAAAGAGTTAATATCGGGATTAATGACCGTAAAAATTATGGAGCGCGCTGTCAATTAGGCCGGACTGATCACAATACCCTCAGGATCATCAAAAATCAATGGATATCATCTGATCTATCCATCCTGCTTCGGGATTAACAGGCACGATTTTAAATTCTTCCTGAATTCCATAGCATTGGTTAGGTTTTTGAATGGTAACAGCAAACCTGTCACCTTGAAATTAATTACATTTACCAACAAAGGCATTTATTGTCCTCAGGGAAAATTCTATATCGATCCCTGGAGGCCGGTTGATCTTGCCGTTATTACCCATGGCCATGCAGACCATGCCCGCTGGGGAATGAAGCGGTATCTCTGCCATCATTTTACCAAGCCTATCCTGCATAAAAGAATTAGTGAAGACATTGAATGTCAGAGCGTGGAATATGGGGAAATCATTAATATGAACGGGGTGAAAGTCTCTTTCCACCCTGCCGGCCACATCATAGGATCTGCCCAGATCAGGCTGGAATATAAAGGCTACGTCAGTGTGGTTTCAGGAGACTACAAGGTTCAGAATGACGGGCTATCCACCCCTTTTGAGCTGGTACGGTGCAATGAGTTTGTTACTGAAAGTACTTTCGGACTCCCGATTTACAACTGGCTGGAAGTGGATGATCTCAACAGAAGAATGCAGAATTGGGTACTGAAAAATAAAGAAAATCAGAAAACCTCTGTCTTCATAGGCTACTCATTAGGGAAAGCTCAACGCATCATGAAAGCGGTGGAAGGCCTGGGAAAAATACATGTCCACTACTCGATCGGGAAGCTGAACGAAGCTTTCGAGAATGTGGGAATTACACTGCCTGAATATGAAGTCCCGGATTTCAGGGAAAGCGTAAAGCATTTACAGGACGATATCGTCATTGTTCCGCCGGCCTTGCTGGACAGCAATGTCATCAAGAAGATTCCCAATCCGGCCACGGCCATCTGTTCGGGATGGATGCAGGTACGCGGGGCCAGAAGATGGCGGAGCGCGGATGCAGGATTCCCGATGAGCGACCATGCCGACTGGGGCGGATTGCTGCAGGCCATTATTGCCACGGAAGCTGAAATCGTACATGTTACCCATGGCCAGACCGAAGTTTTTTCAAAATACCTGAATGAGCTCGGCATCAGATCGGATGTGGTGGAAACACTCTATGGTGATGATGACGATGAAGTTCCTGAAGCCGGAACAGGCAACGAAAGCGATTCCACTGATAAAACAAAGGCGGAGCGCTGAAATACAGGCCCGGTCCCGCAGCCCGGCTTGAACGGAGCTCTTTTTGCTGTTGCAGAAGTCTAGTACCCCTTTCTGGTATCTCCGGTAATCTGCAACCGCAAAAAAGCGGGAGTGGAAGACGGTCCCCAGCTGCCCAAATAAAAAAAATAAACAATCCCTCCGGAACATAGAAAGCCGGAACATGAGATCCCGATATTTTATGAAACATTTTGCCGAACTGATCAATGCCCTGGAAAGCACCAATAAGACCAATGCCAAGATAGATGCCATCATCGATTACCTGGAGCGTGCTCCGGATGATGATAAGGTGTGGTTTATTGCCCTGTTTACCGGTAAAAGACCGAAAAGGAACGTCAATACCAATTATCTGAAAGAATGGGCACTGGAAATTACCGGCCTGCCTTTCTGGCTGTTCCAGGAAAGTTATTCTTCGGTGGGCGATCTCGGGGAAACCATTTCACTGGTGCTTCCGCCGCCGGAAGAAAAAATAGAACGTACACTGACCCAGTGGATGGAGGATATCATTGGCATGAAAAGCAAAACCGACCAGGAAAAAAAAGAATTTGTCCTGCAGTCGTGGAACGGACTGGACTATACCGAGCGGCTGATCTTCAATAAACTTTTAGGCGGAAGTTTCAGGATCGGGGTTTCCGACAAAACGCTGATCAATGCACTGACCAAGTTCTCAGAACAGGAATCCAGCACCCTTACCCACAGCCTGATGGGGAAATGGATGCCGGATGAAGTATCCTTCAACGAACTCATTTCGGCTGAAAACATCAATCCGGACAACTCAAAACCTTATCCTTTCTGCCTTGCTTATCCGCTTGAAAAGGAGCTCCATGATTTAGGCGAACCGGAAGAATGGCTGGCAGAATACAAATGGGACGGCATCCGGGGACAGATCATCAGAAGGAACGGCGAAGTTTTCATCTGGTCCCGTGGCGAAGAACTGATTACCGAGCAGTTTCCTGAGATCCGGGATGCCGTACTGGAAATGTCCGGGAATTTTGTAATAGACGGGGAAATCCTCGCGGTCCGGGATGACCGTGTCCTTAATTTCAATGAACTGCAAAAGAGGCTTAACCGGAAAACACTGACCAAAAAGATGCTTACCGAAATCCCGATTGAGGTATTTGCCTACGACCTGCTGGAACTGGAAAATACCGACCTGCGTGACAAACCCATTGCTTCCCGTCGTGCCATGCTGGAGGAACTGCTGCTGAATGAAAGGCCGGGAAATATAAAAATCTCTGAGGCCATAGACTTTAAAAACTGGCCGGAACTGAACCAGGTACGGGAAAAATCCAGGGAAATTAACAGTGAAGGGCTGATGTTGAAACAGAAAAATTCGCCTTATCATGCCGGCCGTAAGAAAGGCGACTGGTGGAAATGGAAAATCAATCCTCTGACTATAGATGCGGTCATGATTTATGCCCAGAAAGGAAGCGGTCGCCGGAGCGCATATTATACCGATTATACCTTTGCCGTGAAAAACGGAGATTCACTGGTTACCATTGCCAAAGCCTATTCCGGTCTTACCGACAAGGAAATCATGGAAGTGAGCCGGTTTGTGAATAAGAACGCTATAGAAAAATTCGGGCCTGTACGTACTGTAAAGGCCGAGCTGGTATTTGAAATTGCCTTCGAAGGCATCGGTTTCAGCAGCAGGCACAAAAGCGGTGTGGCCTTGCGTTTTCCCAGGATCCTGAGATGGCGGAGAGACAAAACGGTAAATGATATCGATGATCTCGAAGAGATTAAGAAGCTGATCCAATAAATAAGCGATTCTCACCTGCCGAAAGACGGTAGCCGGCGGGATTTTCTGTATGAAAAGTAAAGAAAACAAAATCTTTTTTGAATGAGACTATCTTATCCGGTATTCCATCTGATTCTCCGGACTGAAAGCGTGTTTCGTAGGAAGATCAGACCATTGCTAAGCTGCCGTCTTCAGCCATTTCTTTTCTTATAAGGATGTTATCGTGTACGGATGCTTTCCGTCATTTATGTTAATCTGCCTCCGGATATAGTACCTGCACAACTTCCAGAATATCTTATAGAACCGATGTTTTTGTTTTGAGTTTTTACAGGGGTTTCAAAGGCCGGAATATTTAAAGCTTCCTAATGTACACAAACTTCAGCAGGAAAGCTGATTTGGTTAAAAAATTGATACAATCAAAATGATTACGGTTATTTCCGGGACTGGATTTCTTTGTTGAGCCCGTCCGGTTTTCCGGCATCTTCTGAACTAAAACATAATAATTTGGCAGCATTTGAAG
>NZ_CAJYMO010000186.1 GCF_913776365.1 uncultured Chryseobacterium sp.
GGCGCCTACCGTAGTGACGAAATCAGGAGAAATATCCGTGTACTGAATCTGTGCAGATAACAGATGGATGCTAAGAAGCGCAATTGCGCCAAAAAAATAATTTTTTCTCATAAGTAAGTATTTAGAATGAATTCAAAAATATTGAATAAACAATAAAAACAAACATATAATAATAAAAAATCAAGTATTGTATCAAAAATAATACAGATAATAAAAAAAATTAGACCATCCTGTTTGATGGTCTAAAATATGATAGGGCTTTTGAAGCTAAAATCTCAGATGTTTATGGTTAACCGTTTCCGGCACCAATTTCATCCAGGCTTTCATAATATATTTCTTTCACTTTAAATCTGTTCACCAAAAAGAGAAGCAGGAGTAAAGCTGAAGTAAGTCCCGCAAAAATACAGTAATCTGCCGGTGAGAGTTTCCTTTCTTCAATACCATTGATCATCCAGGCTCCGGAAATTATCAGAAGTAAACAGATGTACAACAGATTTAAAACCAGTACGCTTCTCCGTGATTTTGTCGCAACCAACACAATGGTAACGGCACAGAGAATGAATAAAAATCCTGAAAACAGGGATATGATCAACTCTCCTGCTGTAACAGATCCTGATGGGGATCGAGAGAGGTCATAGGTATCAAAAGTGGCAAAACCTAAAATCAAAAACATAACGGAGTTAAAATGACAACTGATATGCCAATGGCTTTATACCTGAAGACCTTCTTTTTCATGTCCTATTTAGCCATAAATTCAAGTACTGCATCCGTAATGAATTTCAGCTGCTCTTCATCCAGCTCGGTATGCATCGGAAGAGAGATCACCTCATTCAGCAGCCTGTCGGTATTTGCAAAATCGGCATCATTGCTTTCCTGGTAATAGGCTTTTTGCTTTCTCAGGGCTACCGGGTAATAAATCATGGCCGGGATATCTTTTTCCGTAAGGTATTTCTGCAGCTCATTCCGTTTTCCGTTCAGAATTCTTAATGTGTACTGATGGAAAACATGGCTGGAATAGTCTGCTCTTTTCGGAGTTAACAGATGTTCGTGGCCGGCAAATGCTTCGTCATAATAATCTGCAGCCTTCCCTCTGGATTCATTGTAATTGTCAAGATGAGGCAGTTTCTTTCTCAGGATCGCTGCCTGTATGCTGTCAAGCCTTGAGTTAACGCCTACTTCATCATGGTAATAGCGTTCATACATTCCGTGATTTACGATTCCTCTTAGCCGGTGGGCCAGTTCATCGTTATTGGTAAAGATGGCACCGCCGTCACCGTAACAGCCCAGGTTTTTGGAAGGAAAAAAAGACGTTGTACCTACAGTAGACATGGTGCCTGCCTTTTTCACCGTTCCGTCGGAAAATGTAAATTCAGCACCGATAGCCTGAGCGTTGTCTTCGATAACATACAGATGATGTTCTTCGGCAATTTTCAGTATCTCTTCCATATTGGCGCATTGCCCGAAGATATGTACCGGGATAATGGCCTTGGTTTTCGGAGTAATTGCTTTTTTTATGGCGTCCGCAGAAATGGTAAAAGTATTGTAATCCACATCTACAAGTACGGATTTCAGCTTCAGCAGGTGAATAACTTCCACGGTGGCAGCAAAAGTGAAATCTGCAGTGATGACTTCATCGCCTTCTTTCAGATCCAGCGCCATCAGGGCAATCTGAAGGGCATCGGTACCGTTGCCGCAGGGGATGACATGTTTAACGTCCAGGTAGGACTCCAATTCATTCTGGAAAGACTTTACTTCAGGACCGTTGATAAAGGCTGCCGAATCCATTACATTGGAAACGGCGTTATCCACTTCATTCTTTATCTTGTAATACTGACTTTGTAAGTCAACCATTTGAATCTTTTTCATAAATAAATATTTGTGTAAAAATAAGGAATTTAAAATCCTTTCAAAAATTTTATTGATTTTGTTTTATCTTTATCCAAAATAAAGATATGAAAAGAACTTTACTGCTTTGTATGCTAGCCGGTTACTCGGTAAGTTTCGCCCAGTCTTCGCTGGTTTTCGTCTTTTTCAAAGATAAGCCGAACAAGGCTGCCTTTTACGCCAATCCGCTTTCGGAGCTTACCCAGAAATCCCTTAACCGGCGGACCGCTTTAGGCATTTCCCTCAATGATCAGGATGCTCCCATCGAGCCTTCCTATATCCAGAACATCCAGTCCCTGGGTTTTACCGTCACCGATTATTCCAAATGGCTCAACGGTGTGGCGGTAAATGCCACTCCGGCGCAGGTGGCCGCCCTGCAGGCACAGCCTTATGTACAGTCGGTAGAAAACTTTGCCAGAAATGCTCCGGGCGTACCGAAAAGCGCCCATGCCGGCAAATGGGAATCGCCGTCTGATGGACCGGTCTCTAAAAACCTGACCACCTTCGACTACGGTTCCGGATCAGCGCAGATCGACCAGATCAATCTCCGGCAGCTCCATCTGGCAGGGTACACCGGTACAGGTGTAACCGTAGCCGTTATCGATTCAGGTTTTCCCTATGTGAATACCGGTTCTGCCTTCTCCCGCCTGTGGACCAGCGGGCACATCAAAGGCGGCTATGATTTCGTAACAAAAGGAACCGATATCTACAATACTTCGCTGAATAACCATGGTGCCGTCGTGCTGGGTGCCATCGGAGGCTATATCCAGGATACCTTCGTAGGTGCGGCTCCGGATGCCGATTTTTACCTGTACCGCAGTGAAAATGCAGCTGTGGAAATTCCCGAAGAGGAGCTGTACTGGATTGAAGCGGCCGAGGAAGCCGACCGCAAAGGCGCAGACCTCATCACCACTTCGCTGGGCTACTCCACTTTTGATGATCCGAAATACAACTATACCTATGCACAGATGAACGGAACGACTTCCTTCATTGCCAGAGGAGCCGGGATCGCAGTCGACAAAGGGATTTTCGTTCTTTTCGCGGCCGGAAACTCCGGGCAACAGCCGTGGCATTATATCCTGACGCCGGCAGATAATACAAAAGTATTTACCATCGGTTCCGTAGATTCGTCAGGAGCGTCTTCCGGCTTTTCATCATATGGACCCAATTCCGCAGGGGCAATAAAGCCCGATGCCAGTGCCAGGGGTTCTGCCAGTACTACGGTGAACAATAATTCTACCGTTACGGTTAGCGGTACTTCCATTGCCACCCCGATCGCTGCAGGAGGCGTAGCCTGCCTGTTACAGGCGTTCTCCACCATGAACAGGGATATGATGAGGAACAGACTGCGGGAAACGGCCTCGCTTTACCCGGCCTACACGGACCAGATGGGCTTCGGCATCCTGAATTTCGGGAATTTTTACAATACCACCCTTAATACTTCCGAGACGGTAAAGAAGAATGAGCTTGCCATTTTTCCGAACCCGGTAAAAAACATACTGAACATCGCCACTGAAAAACAGGTAGTTTCACTCGAGATTTACGATCATCTCGGAAGACTGATTACCGGAATGAAAGACCGGAAATCCATACCGGTTGATGATTTTGCCAAAGGCGTCTATTACCTTAAAATCCTGACGAAGGATAAGGTATACTATGAGAAATTCATCAAAGAATAACATGTCCTTTCAGTCACAGCGGCAGCATCTGTCAGTGTAATAAGATAAGATAAGATGAGATGAGATGAGATAATTGGATCGGCTGATCAAAGTCTTTCATCAGACATCCGGGTTTATTCATTAAATAAGAAACCGGCCGGTTATTCCGGCCGGTTTCTTATTGGTGCTATCTGTTCAACTGCTTCAGGAGCCATCCGAGGCATTCTTCCGGATCCATAATGCTCCAGGAATGCGGATGCCTGTAGCCTTCAGGCCGTATTCCCCTGTCGTTCACAATCACCAGTTCGGCATTCTGATGGCCTTTATGTTTCAGGAGATTGATCATGGCGGTTATGCTGAGGCAGTTCAGGTCATTGAGGTCGCGGCCCCGGTTTTTCAGCTGCCACATAATGCCGGGCTCCGTGTAGATAAGAATCGGGACATTCATCAGGTATCTGGCATTCCCGCCGTCTTTTTCGCTGTACAGGAACATGGATTCCCTGATGTACTTTTCCCTGTTTTTGTCCGGATAACCCAGTGCTTTAACCAATTCATC
>NZ_CAJYMO010000187.1 GCF_913776365.1 uncultured Chryseobacterium sp.
TCCTGATTCCGGTTTTCTCATGTATGCCTCACCGGCTGCAGGGATCATGGGGATTCATCGGACATCGTCAGGGAAGCTCGTATACAATCGATTCTTTGACCGGAATGAAGTATAATACGGAATCTCCTGATGGTATCTTAACCTTTAATCCGGACCATACCTTTGTTTCAATGAACCTGAAAGGCTTTTACCTGAGAAAGGGAAACCAAGTAATGATGAAATATGAGCATGACCGGGATACCGTCATTCTGAAGGTATCCTGTCCTGATAAAAATTATCTGCTGTTGTCTTCGGCAGCAGCACAACCGGTCACCTGGTTTTATAAAAGAATAAAAAAGTGAAAAAAGGAATCTCTTTTCTGATGCTTATGGCATTGGCTTCCTGCGGAAAAGTTTCACCCGAAGGAAATATCGAACGGAAGGATATCGACGTTCCGGAATTTGTAAATCTGGATCTGGATGGAAAATTCAGGGTATTTTATGCCCGCGGGACAAAAAATTTCGTGGAAATTGAAACCTATCCGAATGTTGCGGGCAACCTGGATGTGGACGTAGACGATAAAACCCTTTCGATCAGGGAAAAACGCGGTACAAAGGGCGTTGATTTTTATAATGTGACGGTTTATTCAAAATATAACCTGGAAAAAATCTCCCTTTCGGATTCTGTGGAAATGAATATTTCAAGCGAAATTAAGACGGATAATTTCAGGCTTAATTTAAAAAATTACGCTACTTTTATGGGATCGGTGAATACCAGAAGGGCGGAAGTGGAAATGCTGAACAAAAGCAGGGCAAATTTTGTGGGCCGGACCAGGGACGCAGTCATTAAAATCTCTGACACGGCCAGCCTGATCGCTCCTTACTGGAAGATTGAAAACCTGAAAATCGATTCGAAAAACGGGAATTATGCGGAAGTAAACGTACAGGATTCCCTCAAGGGGCATGTTCAGAATACGGCAAAATTTGTATATTACAATGATCCCATCCGGGCATTTAAAATAGATAAGGAAACGAAGGTGCAGAATAAGAAACTGGAGTAACAAAAATTGAAAGGGAAAAGATATACAGCAGGTAGCATTACAAGCTTGAACGGGATAGAGCATGTAAGACTTCGTCCTGCTCTATATTTTGAAGATTGTTTCAAGGAGAACAACTTAAATTCTCTTTTAATCGGAGCTTTGTGTCATGCTATCGACGAATATTTTGATAATCACTGCAGTGAGATAATCATGAGTGCCCAATCCCATTCAATGTATGTAAAATATGATGCAGGAATATCTCTGGAAGAATCTTACGATCTTACCAAAGCCGAATGTATCATGACAAAAATCGGAGCATGCAGCAACGAAAAAAAACATCTTGAGGTTGGCGATGAATTTTGTCGGGTCGGAATGGCAGTTATCAATGCTGTTTCAGACCGATGCGAACTAAAAACCGTTTCGAATAAAAAAGCCGGACATTTTATTTTTGAATGTGGAAAGACGGTTTTTAAGGAAATTTCAGAAACTGATTCATCTGAAGGATTCACAGCCATTAACTTCGATATCGACAGGGGGATTTTCGGCGATTCTACTTTTGATCGGAATGACATTCAGTTAAAAATCATTGAGTTAGAAAAAAGATTGCCGCCTTTAAGAATTGGACTTTTAAATTAAATAAAAACAAATAAGGCTTGAGGGGTTTGTTGGAAAACTTTAATCTTCACCAACACCCATCATCCAGCAAAATAAACTGTACAAAATACAAATATGACAACATTAGAAAAAGCAAGACTCTGGTTGCACGAATCATTTGATGAAGAAACAAGAAACGCCGTTCAGCTCCTGATCGAAGGCAATTCGCCGGATCTGGAAGACT
Organism: uncultured Chryseobacterium sp.; assembly: GCF_913776365.1. GTDB lineage: Bacteria > Bacteroidota > Bacteroidia > Flavobacteriales > Weeksellaceae > Chryseobacterium. The sequence continues at coordinate 1,857 of NZ_CAJYMO010000187.1, forward strand.
CCTTTTACCGTGAACTTGAATTCGGAACGGGGGGAATGAGAGGAATCATGGGCGTTGGAACCAACCGTTTGAACAAATATACTCTGGGACAGGCTACCCAGGGCCTGGCCAATTATATGCTGAGGCAGTTTCCGAACGAGGAAATAAAGGTAGCCATTGCTTATGACGTGCGAAACAATTCACGGGAATTCGGAAAGCTTGTGGCTGACGTTTTTACCGCCAACGGAATCAAAGTGCTTCTGTTCAAAGACCACAGGCCGACTCCGGAACTGTCTTTTACCGTTCGTGACAAGCAGTGCCATGGCGGAATCGTGCTGACCGCTTCCCACAACCCGCCTGAGTACAACGGATATAAAGTATACTGGAACGACGGCGCCCAGATTGTGCCGCCGCATGACGAAGCTATTATTGCCGAGGTCCTGTCCGTAAAATTCAATGAAATCAGATTCACCGGAAATGACGACCTGATCGAATGGATCGGAGAGGAGCAGGACGATGTCTATATCGATGCCTGTATTGAAAACTCTACCTATCAGGATGTAGGGAAGGAAAACCTGAACATCGTATTCACCTCCATTCACGGCACGACTTATACCACAGTACCTAAAGCGTTGAAAAAGGCCGGCTTCAAAAAGATCGACCTGGTAACGGAACAGATGATCCCAAGCGGGAACTTCCCGACTGTTAACTCACCCAACCCGGAAGAACCTGCTGCACTGGAGATGGCGCTGGACCTTGCCAGGATCACCAATGCGGATATCGTGATCGGAACTGATCCGGACGGTGACAGGCTGGGGATTGCCGTAAGGAACCTGGACGGGGAAATGCAGCTGCTGAACGGGAACCAGTGCAACACCATTCTTACGTATTATATCCTGAACGAATGGAGAAAACAGGAAAGAATCACCGGAAAGGAATTCATCGGATCCACCATCGTTACTTCAGATATTTTCTTTGATATTGCCCAGAAATTCGGGGTACAGTGTAAAGCCGGGCTTACAGGATTCAAATGGATCGGTAAAATGATCCGCGATACGGAAGGCTCTGAAAAATTTGTCTGTGGCGGCGAGGAAAGTTTCGGATTCATGACCGGCGATTTTGTAAGAGATAAGGATTCCTGCGGCAGTATTGTGCTGGCCTGTGAAATTGCTGCCTGGTGTAAAGCCAACGGAAGAACCATGTACCAGTACCTGATCGAGATCTATCAGGAAACCGGAATGTATTATGAAGGGCTGGTTAACCTGGTAAGAAAAGGAAAAGACGGGGCAGAGGAAATCCAGAACATGATGAAAGATTTCCGTGAAAACCCGCCGAAGCAGCTGGCCGGATCTTCCGTAGAGCAGGTAAAGGATTTTAATGAACAGACCCTTTTCATCGCATCTAAAAATGAAAAACAGGTAATGAACGACATTCCGAAGTCGAATGTGCTGATCTATTATACCGAGGACGGAACCAAAGTATGCATCCGGCCTTCCGGAACGGAACCTAAAATCAAGTTCTATATCTCCGTAAAAGATGCCATTACTTCCGAAGCCGATTTCAGAAAAAAGCTGGAATCCCTGGATGAGAAAATCCAGCAGGTAAAAAGAGATTTGCAGTTGATGTAATTGTAAAATATAATAATGTATGAATATACCAATGTACCAATGTACCAATGTGCTGCTATTGATTATATTCATACATTATAAAAACTACTAGTAAATAATTAAATAAAAGTAAAGTGAAAGTTTCTAAATTAGCGGCGAACCTTATTGGTTCTGAAATTGTAAAAATTGGCAATGAAGTAAATGATTTAAAAGCGAAAGGAGCGGAGATTGCCAATCTTACCATTGGTGATTTAAATTCCAATATTTATCCTATTCCTGCCCAGCTGAAGGAGGAAATTCAAAAAGCGTATCAGAATAACCTGACGAATTATCCGCCGGCTAACGGACTTTTGTCTTTAAGAAAAGAAGTTTCCAAAGATTTAAAAACAAGATGGAACCTTGATTATTCTCCAAACGACATTCTCATTACCGCAGGTTCAAGACCCCTGATCTATGCAGTTTACAAAACAATTGTAGATGAAGGAGATAAAGTAGTGTACCCGATCCCGTCCTGGAATAACAACCACTATGCATACCTTACCTCTGCCGATGCCGTTGAGGTTAAAACCACCCCTGAAAATAATTTTCTTCCTACGGCAGACGACCTGAGACCGCATTTGTCAGGTGCTGTGCTTGTCGCCTTGTGTTCGCCACTGAACCCTACGGGAACCATGTTTACAAAAGAGCAGCTTTCAGAGATCTGTGAACTCATTCTGGAAGAAAATAAAAAGAGGAGCGAAGACGAAAAACCGTTGTACCTGATGTATGATCAGATCTATTCCAACCTCACTTTTGGGGCGGAACACGTAGATCCGGTGTCCCTTTTTCCTGAAATGAAAGAATACACGGTCTATATCGACGGTATTTCCAAATGCCTCGCCGCTACCGGTGTCCGTGTAGGCTGGGGATTCGGGCCTGCCCATATCATGGACAAAATGAAAGCGCTGCTTACCCACGTAGGAGCCTGGGCACCGAAGCCTGAACAGGAAGCAACAGCAAAATATTACGAAAATCCGGAGGAGGTAAATGCTTTCGTTGAAGACTTTAAAGGGAAACTGGAAGAATCCCTTAAAGTACTGCACCAGGGAATCCAGGATCTGAAAGGAAAAGGTCTTGCCGCAGACAGTATCGAACCGATGGGCGCCCTGTACCTGACCATCAAGCTGGATTATATCGGTAAAACGAAACCGGACGGTTCTGTTATTGCTGATTCTTCAGACCTGGTATTCTATCTGATTAATGAAGCTGGTGTTGCGCTGGTTCCTTTCTCTGCTTTCGGGGAAGAAAAATCCGAGCCTTGGTTCAGAGCTTCCGTAGGCGGCCTTGCGACTGAGGAAATCTCAGCCATGATGCCAAAACTGGAGAATGCCTTAAGCGCACTAAAATAATATTTATTATGTACCCGTTTAGCAGTGTAACAGTTTACCAATTGTTACACTGCTAAATTTTTAAATTGTTACACTGGAATATGAAGATCATCGCTGTAATTCCCGCCCGTTATCAGGCGAGCAGGTTCCCTGCCAAGCTGATGCAGATGCTGGGTGAAAAAACCGTCATCACGACAACTTATCAGAATGTCGTGGAAACCGGGCTTTTTGAGGAAGTCTTTGTGGCTACGGATTCGGAAATCATTTTCGACGAAATCACAAGCAATGGTGGTAAAGCAGTCATGACCGGCCGGCATGAAACGGGAAGCGACAGGATTGCAGAGGCCGTACAGCGTATAGACTGCGATATCGTGATCAATGTACAGGGCGATGAGCCTTTTTTAAAGCTGGAACCTTTACAGCAGCTCATTGAAGTCTTCCGGAATGATGAAAACCAGGAAATTTCATTGGCTTCCCTGAAAATAAAACTTCACGAAAAGGAAGAGATCGAAAACCCGAATAATGTAAAGGTGATCACCGACAACAGCGGTTTCGCACTGTATTTCAGCCGTTCCGTTATCCCTTTTCACCGGGAGATTTCCTACGATGTGGAGTACTTTAAGCACATCGGCGTTTATGCTTTCAGGAAACATGCCCTGATCCAGTTTTCAAAGCTGGAAATGAAGCCCCTGGAGATCTCAGAAAAAATTGAATGCATCCGCTATCTGGAATATGGGATGAAAATAAAAATGATTGAAACCCATTTCGTAGGCGTCGGAATCGATACGCCTGAAGACCT
>NZ_CAJYMO010000188.1 GCF_913776365.1 uncultured Chryseobacterium sp.
AGCTTCCGGTACAATTGCCAAGGCGATGTCGGCGTACGACAAGGATTTCAGTGATGCCATCTACGGAAAAGAGGTAAAAAACAGGTACGTTACCCAGAACAGGCTGCGGAAAATGCTCCGCTACGAAGTGGCCCTGATCGAAGAAAGGATTTCCCGGGAAAACAACCCGAACCGTAAGTTTTTTTCCTACGCCAATACCGTTACCACCATCAATTTCGATAAAACCGTAAAAGGCCACGGCTGGGTGGGCATCCGTTTCCAGGTAAAGGAAAATGAGGACTACAATGAGATCGTCATCCACGTTAAATTCAAGGAAAACGACGCTACGCTGCAACAGGAGACATTAGGGAATCTTGGCGTGAACCTGATCTTCGGAGCCTTTCATTACTACGACAACCCCAGGAACCTGGTGGAATCCCTTTATGATGAGGTGGCGAAGGACAACCTCGAGATTGATATGATCGATTTCAGCGGTCCCGCATTTGAATATGTGGACAACAGGCTCATGTCCTTACAGCTGGTGAAAAACGGAATGACCGATGCCGTGATTTTCAATTCCGAAGGAAACAACATGCTTCCGGCAGACATCCTGTACAAGAAAAACATCTTCGCCGTAAGGGGAAGCTTCCGTCCGGTAACCAAGGTGAATATCGATATGCTGAAAAACGGCATGGACATGTTCCTCAAGGATTCGGCCTGCAGCCCCGACGATACCGAAGTGCTGATTGAAATCACCATCTCCAACCTCCGGGCCGACGGCGATATCGATGAACGGGATTTCCTGGACAGGGTAGACGTACTCGGCAAACTGGGCTATACGGTCATCATTTCTAATTATTCAGAATATTACCGCCTGATCGATTATTTCGCGTCTTATACCAACGGGAATATCGGTGTCGCCATGGGCGTAAACAACCTGCTGATGGTGTTTGACGAGCGGTATTACAAAAACCTCTCCGGCGGGATCCTGGAGGCTTTCGGGAAATTTTTCAGAAACGGCATGCGGGTGTACCTGTATCCTTACAAAGATCCGGAAACCCATGAGCTGCTGAACTCTTCCACCCTGAAAGTGGAGGAAAACCTGAAAGAACTGTACAAGTATTTCAAGCACAACGACCGTATCGTGGACATTACCAACTACAACCCTGAGTTCCTGGAAATCTATTCAAGAGATATACTGAAGAAGATAGGCTGCAACATCAAAGGCTGGGAGACCCAGCTGCCGGAAGGCGTTGCCGAAATGATTAAAGAACGCGGAATGTTCGGCTATAAAGAAGAACTTTCCTTAAAACAATTCTCTTAAAACAATATACAATGTCAGAATTAAAGAAAAGGCTGTTATTCATTCTGGAAAGCCCGAAACATAATACGGAGGAAAAACTGGAGAAAGTCTGCCACCTGCTGGACCAGGAAATTTCCTACTTCAACTGGACCGGTTTTTATTTCAAGAACGGAGATAAAGACGAGCTGAAGCTGGGCCCTTACGTGGGAGCACCCACCGATCATACAATCATCCCTTATGGAAAAGGCATCTGCGGCCAGGTAGCCGTGTCCAATGAAACCTTCGTCGTTCCGGATGTCCATGAGCAGAGCAACTACCTCAGCTGTTCCATCGATACCAAAGCGGAAATCGTAGTCCCGATCTTCAAAGACGGCCAGAACATCGGCCAGATCGACATCGATTCCCATACCATCGATCCGTTCACGGACGAAGACCGCGAATTGCTGGAATGGCTCTGCAACGAAGTTTCCAAAATTTTGTAACCATTGTCTGCAATACAATATATACTCCGGTTCTCTTGATGAGCCGGAGTTTTGTTTTCCGGTTTGCTGTCGTCTGATTTTTCAGGAGCTGTTTCCGGCTATCCACTCATACTCCTCGCGCCAATGCTTTTCCTTCCGCCTGCTGTGGGGTATCCGTTGCTATCCGGGCTAGGGCAGCGGTCTTATTTTCAGCACGAGTATAAAGGTCAATGGTCAATGGTCAATGGTCAATGGTCAATGGTCAATTCCTGCGGGTCAATGGTCAATTTCAGTTCAGCCTGAAATTCACCGCTGGCGCAAGCTTCCAAGCTTGTGCCCGCCATCCAACTTGCCGAATTCACCTGCAAAGCAAAATTGACTGGCAGTGCGAAATTCACTCTTCACTTCTTGTCAATGGTCATTCCTGCGGGTCAATGGTCAATTCTTAATATCAGTGAGTAATTCACCGCTGGCGCAAGCTTCCGAGCTTGTGTCCGCCAGTCCACCGGCCTGAATTCACTTGCAAAGCAAAATTGACTTGCAGCGCGAATTTCACCCTTCACTTCTCGTCAATAGTCAATTCCTGCGCGTCAATGGTGAATTTCAGTTCAGCCTGAAATTCACCGCTGGCGCAAGCTTCCAAGCTTGTGCCCGCCAGTCCACCGGCCTGAATTCACTTGCAAAGCAAAATTGACTTGCAGCGCAAAATTCACCCTTCACTTCTCGTCAATGGTGAATTTCAGTTCAGCCTGAAATTCACCGCTGGCACAAGCTTCCGGGCTTGTGCCCACCAGCCCGCCGGCCTGAATTCACTTGCAAAGCAAAATTGACTGGCAGTGCGAAATTCACCTTTCACTTCTCGTCAAGGATCAATTCCTACGGGTCAATGGTCAATTTCAGTTCAGCCTGAAATTCACCGCTGGCACAAGCTTCCAAGCTTGTGCCCGCCAGTCCACCGGTCTGAATTCACTTGCAAAGCAAAATTGACTCGCATCGCGAAATTCACTCTTCACTTTTCGTCAACGGTATCCTGATTTGTGAAAATGACGGGCGAATTTCAGCTGTGTTTATCCGGTATATTCAGAATTCACTTCCCGGATCAATCTCTTAAAATAGTCGCCGCACTTGGCAATATGCGTCCCGTACCAGGAAAAGGCTTCCCCGTCAACGATCATGATCTTTTTTTCCGGATACACCGCTTTCAGTTCTTCGATATGCTTTTCCTTGAAAGGAAACGGCTCGGAAGACAGCATGATGAGATCAGCGCCGGCAAGGTCTTCGGTCTTAATTTCAGGATACCGCTTCCGGTCTTTAAAAAGGTTTTCAAAGCCGATCTCGGCCATGATTTTATGGATAAATGTGTCGGAGCCTATGGTCATATAAGGATTATTCCAGATCAGATAAGCCGCTTTCGGCTTTGCATTGACTTTCGCTTCATTCAGGACTTCGTAAATCTTGAGATTAAAAGACTGGGCCCGCTCTTCTTTATGAAAGAGTTTTCCCAGGTTTTTCAGCAGGTAGTAATTGTCTTCGATATTCTCAACGTTGGTTACCAGCACCTTGAAATCATCCATGAGTGCTTCTACCTGCTCTTTTACATTCTCTTCCTTGTTGGCTAAAACAAGATCGGGCTGTAAAGCTCTGATCTTACCGATATTGATGTTTTTTGTTCCGCCGATCACTGTAACATCTTTAACTTTTTCTGCAGGATGGATGCAGAATTTCGTCCTTCCGACGATTTCATGTTCCGTTAAACCCAGATCAAATAAAGCCTCCGTAATGGAAGGAACCAGAGAAACTATTTTCATTGTAATATTTTAGAGATGGCCTAAATTACAAAAGTTTGCCCGTTAAGAAAAGTCCGGCCACGGAAAAATATATGATAAGTCCCGTAACGTCCACCAGCGTCGCTACGAAAGGCGCGGAAGAAGTAGCCGGGTCGAGCTTCAGTTTTTTCAGGATAAAAGGAACCATGGAACCGGAGAGCGTCCCCCAAAGAACGATCATTACAAGGGAAACCCCGACGCTGAGCCCTACGTAAGCCCAGTGCATCCCGTAATTGAAAAAGCCGGCCTTATGCCAGATCATGATTCTCAGGAATCCGATGATGCCCAGGATGCCCCCCAGGAGCAGCCCGGTGAAAATCTCTTTCCGCATCACATACCACCAGTCTTTCAACCCGATTTCCTGGAGGGCCATGGCCCTGATGATCAGGGTAGCGGCCTGGGAGCCGGAATTTCCGCCGCTGGAAATAATCAGCGGGACAAAAAGTGCCAGTACTACGGCCTTCTGGATTTCATCTTCAAAATACCCCATGGCCGAAGCCGTCAGCATTTCGGAAAAGAACAGGATGATCAGCCACATTCCCCTCTTTTTCACCATTTCGGTCAGTGAAGTTTGGGTATAAGGGAGATCCAGGGCTTCAAGACCCCCGAATTTCTGGATATCTTCGGTATTCTGCTGCTCGATCTGGTCCAGGATGTCATCAATGGTAACAATACCTACCAGGACGCCGGCTTCCGTAACAATGGGAAGTGCGCCCCGGTCATATTTTTCAAAGTACTGAACGGCATCTTCTTTTGTGGTGGTGGTGGTGATGGCTACAAACTCATTATCCGTAATTTCCGATACCAGCGTGTCCTCTTCGGCCAGCAGCAGGCTTCCCAGGGCAATATCATCGATCAGGCGGTTCCGCTCATCCACCACATACAGGTAATTCATGGTTTCCACTTTGCTCCCGACCTTCTTGATCTGCTGAAGACAGCGTTTAATGGTCCATTCCTTACGGATCTGGATGTAATACGGCGTCATCAGACGGGCAATGGAATCGGAATCGTAGCCCAGAAGCTTCAGGGCAATCCGGCGTTCCTGCGGATTCAGGTGGTTGATGGAATATTTAATCAGTTCATCCGGAAAATCCTCAAAGAGGGCCGTCCGGTCATCCGGGGTCATGGCGTTCAGGATTTCCGAGACTTCATCACTGCCGATGCTCCGGATGGTTTCTTCCTGGAAATCAGGGTCGAGGTGCGAAAAGACCTCCGCTTTGTACTCTTTCGGGACTTTCAGAAATGCCAGGAGCCTTTCGTCAGCATGAAGTTCGCTGAGCGTTTCGGCAATATCGGCAGGGTTCAGGATAAGTTCTTCTCTCGAATTCAAAACGTGATTTTTTAGCTAGGCAAAAATAACCCAAATTTTTAAGAATCGCCAGCCAAGGACAAAATTTAAGGATTTATTAAATTAAAACATGGTTTGCCGGAGCAGATATGTTATCCATTCATTTTTTAACGGCTTCCTGATCTTTTTGAATTATTCCCGCAGATCCGGCGGATTTCGCAGATTTTTACACTTAGATCTGGGTAATCATCATCTGCGAATGATTCTTGATTTCAGAATATCCTTTAAAACGTAGAGAAATTAAAAGCTGCGGAGGAGCTATCTGTTAATGGCTGCAGATTATAAAATGTAATCAGCTAGCAATACCCATTTAAAATATCCTGCCAAATAGCGCAAAATAGAGATGGATTGAAACTTTATAAGAGCTTTCTGTAAAAGCTGTACATCATCAGCTGTAACAACCTCCATATCGCTAATCTTAGTTTTAAAATATCCTATAAAAACAGCACGAAATTAAATGCTCCGGAGGAGCGGCCTGTTAATAGCGGCAGATCACAAGATATAAGAAGCCCCCGTAGGGGCTACCTTTTTCTACGGCTCGCTTTTTCTATGATGTCAGGCCTTACCGCTTATTTCTATGGCTGAATTTCCGTGGATGCTTTCCCATTCAGTCAGACTCAACAGAAGCGGAAGTGTATTCAGGCAGGATAAAAAAAAAACACCTGCCCGGGCAGATGCTTTTTCAGAAACGGGTCCCGTTACTGTTCAAGGCAGGGATGGATAACACATACCCTGTTGCAGCAGGCTCCGCCGAAGCACTGGGAGTCTTCCGTACATCTGATGAGCGCGGAGGCTCCGTTAATCTGTTCCTGCTGTTTCCTGCTGAGTTTTTTCAGATTTTTCATAATGTTCTATTTTGTATCCCTAAAAATACAGAATCTGTTTCGATTAATCACCATTAAATGAAAAATAATTTCAGTTAAGCTGTTGGTTTGAAGAAACGTAGGGTTTTAAGTAAACAAAAAAACATCTGCAGAGTGCAGATGCCTGAAGAAATTTCTATCGAGATTGTCTGATGATTAATACCTGACAAAAGTAATAAAAAAGAACATATTATTCACCACTAAAGGAATTTTTATTTTAGTAAATTGAATGGTATGCATATCAATTTTCGGATTCAATAAAAGAAGATCGCATCATCGGGATATTAGAGAGGGATAACAGAATAAATCCGGGATAAAATAAATGGGCAGAAATTTTCCGGGATTATGGACTGGGCCTGTTAAAACCCGGCTTCTCCTGAAGGCTTTATCTTACGCAGTTCTTTCAGAATTCCTTTAATGGCACCGTTGGTCCCTATTTTTACGGAATTGGTGGTAGAGCCCAGCAGCCGCATGTTTTTTTTGTAGGTATCATAATCGGTTTCCGTTACGAGGTTGCCTTCGGCATCAAAAAGTTTCATGCTTACCACCACCTGATTGGAAAATACATATTTACCGAGGCCTACCTTGAAATATTTCACTTTAGGCACCACTACGAAATCAGCATCGTTGTTTACACAGTAATCAGCAAGGGTTTTCCGGTCAACACTATCGAAAGAAACCTGGACCTCTGTCTTCAGCATCCTGTTTTTTCTTTCGCTGAGATTATCGGAAACGGCGCTGAAAAAAGCAGTATTGGTAGGCTCCTTGATCTCTTCAATGTCAGGATCCACTTCAGGATTAAAGTATAAAACTTTCCTGGCGGTATGATCGGCAGACTTCTGTGCTTTCAGGGCAGAAGCACTTATTACAAGAATAACCGTAAGGGTGGTAAAAACTACTATTTTCCTCATCACTAATTAACTATGCAAAATTACTGCCTTTTCGTGGGATTGTCTCTTTTTTTTAAGAATTTTTTAACATTTTTTTCTATTAAATTCAATTTACAGGATCAATAATGTTTGCAGAACCGGAATAAATCCGTATTTTTGCAGCCGTTACATAATAATCATTAAACAATATTGGAATGTACTTAACAACAGAAAAAAAAGCAGAAATTTTCGCAAAGCACGGAAAATCTGCACAGGACACAGGGAGCGCTGAAGGACAGGTAGCTCTTTTCACTTACAGAATCAACCACTTATCCCAGCATCTGAAGGCTAATCGTCACGATTTCAACACAGAGAGATCTTTGGTGAAACTGGTAGGTAAAAGAAAAAGCCTTTTGGATTATCTTAAGAAAAAAGATATTACAAGATACAGAGCAATCATTGCTGAACTAGGTCTGAGAAAATAATCTGTAAAGATTTTTATCATAAAAGCAATCCTGAAAAGGGTTGCTTTTTTTTATTTCCGGTTTACAGCGGAAGCATACCGGCATAGGCTGGACAAACGGATTCACGGTGTGCTACTTTCGGAAATCGGTTCATTTACTGAATCCATAGCACATAAAGCCGTCTTTTCCTGTGCATTCCTGCCGGTATTTTCCGGTACCGGTGGAATTTCAGGAGTCAGGGGTTTTTAGAAAAAATAGCATGGATAACCTGTAGCCTTTGTAAAATTCAT
>NZ_CAJYMO010000189.1 GCF_913776365.1 uncultured Chryseobacterium sp.
TTTAATTCCGGTACTTTTACTTTCCGCAGGTTTCAATGCCCAGGCTCCCGCCGGGTATTATAACGGCACTTCAGGCCTTACGGGATATGCCCTGAAGTCGAAGCTGCATGAAATTATTGCAGCCAAAAATATCAGCTGGAATTACAGCGACCTGACCAGTTACTATAATCAGACTGATCTCGACCGCTACTATGACCACGGAGCATCCAATACAACACTTCTGCTGGATATGTACTCGGAAATTCCTTCAGGACCCGATGCTTATGAGTATACAACGGCTAACCTCATCGGCAGTGCCGGTGCAGAAGGGCAGGGATGGAACCGTGAACACATGATGCCGCAGAGTACGTTTTACAGCAATTACCCAATGTACTCTGATCTCTTCTATGTAGTTCCTACCGATGCCCGCATTAACCAGCTACGGAGTAACTATCCTTATGGGATCGTGGGTTCAGCAATCTATTATACTTTCACCAATACTTCCCGCATAGGAAATTCAGCCATTCCCGGAAGCAATTATACGGGACGGGTTTATGAGCCTGTCAATGAATTTAAAGGGGATATTGCACGGAGTCTTCTGTATTTTGCAGTACGATATGAAGGAAAAATGGGGAGTTTTAATGTCACCAATACAACCAGTCCCGCTTCTGATACCAATCCGCTGGACGGAACTGAAGAAAGAGCATATGATCCCGCTTACATCGCTATGCTGTTGCAATGGCATCAGCAGGATCCGGTTTCACAACGCGAGATTGACCGGAATAACGCGGTCTATACCCTGCAGAAAAACAGGAATCCGTTTATTGACAATCCGGCCTGGGCAGATATGATCTGGGGAGCATCACCTGATTCGGCTTTGCCTCAGAGCCCTTCCAATATCGGTATTACCAAGAACAGCGCCTATTTTGTCACCTTAAGTTGGGCTCCGAGCCCAAGCAGCGATGTGATCGGATATAAAGTCTACCAGAACGGAACACTGGTCGCTTCAACAAAAGATAACACGGTCAGTATTGATCACCTTACGCCTTCCACTCAGTACAGCTTTACGGTGAAGGCTTACGACAGCGGGTACCTTTTATCTGCTGACAGCAATACCGTCAGCATCACCACACTTGCTTCCGACCTCTACGCAAAAGACCTGATGATCTCAAAATACCTGGAAGGAACAGGTAATAATAAAGGTCTTGAAATTATTAACAGGACAGGACATACCGTGAACATGAATGACTACCGGCTGTCGATCCAGTTCCTGAGCGGAAGCAATTATTATTTCCCGGCACCGTATGAACTGGAAGGAACCTTAGCAGACAACGAAACTTCGGTGATCATCAATGCCCACGCTAATTTTTCCTGTTATGCCAGCAGCCAGGCCAGATTTGTAACGGCCGCACCGCAGATGATGTTTTCCGGCAGCCAGTATCTTGAACTCAAATACAGGAGTGCAACGGTGGATGCCCTCGGAATACCGGGAACGAATAATTCATCGACACTTGCCAATGTTTCCCTGTACAGAAAACAGTCAGCCGCTCAGCCGGCCGCTTCGTTCAGCCTGAATGAATGGGAGGCTTATCCCGTAGATTACTGTCAGAATATGGGAACATTGTCTGCCAGGGATGAAGCAACATTCCGGAAAGGTACCAGGATATACCCAAATCCAGTCCGGGAGGAGATTTTCGTAACCGGAAATACCGGAGGGATAAAGACCGTGCAGATTCTGGACTATTCAGGAAAACTGATTTACACGGAGCAGATGCCTTTCAGGAATAAAAAAAGTATTTCCGTGCAGTCCCTTGCACCGGGTACCTATCTTTTGAGGGTTGATGACAGAACATATCCTTTTATTAAAGAATAAATAAAACGCTTCATATAATAGAGTACAGACGTACTGCGGTCCGTACTGCCGGATAAGCTCTGGCGGTCCGTACTTTTTTCAGTTGCTGAAATCTTCGTTTTTTCATGAAAAATGTTTAAATTGGTATTCCTTTTAAAAGAACAAAAAGAATACATCACAGAAAACAGAATCATGGATACACCCAATTACAGAATGCCCTTTGTACCTTCTGCCCTTATGACGGAAGGCGGAAGCATTGAAACCTGTGACATGGGCGAGAGCATTGCCCATAATATCATGCTGCTGATTACGACCAAAAAAGGGGAGAACAGGTACGATGAGAACTACGGAAATGACGTATGGGGACTGGAATTTGACAATGGCGTTACCAGCGCTGTCTGGGAGGCCGTTTTTATCAGGAGCCTGAGACGCCAGATCCAGGAATACGAACCCCGCATCGTACAACCCCAGATCGATGCCCACGTACAGATCGTGGAACATACTTACGATACGAAAGAACATACAGAAATCAAAAAGAAAGTAAAAATAGCCATCAATGCGAAAATGGAAGCTACCGGAGAGCGATTCAGCTTTTCAACCGAGCTGTTCCTGAGCCCGATGTCTATTGATTAACCGTAAAAACCTATGATGAATTTAGACCAGAATATCTATTCCAAGGAATCCGTAAAAGCCAGAATGCTTCAGAACGCGACAAAAGTCTGGGGTTTGAAAAGCCCCCAGTCCCTGGATCCTTTTGTAAAGCTGCTTATTGATGCTTTCAGTACTGAGGTTTTTAAGGCCAATAACGAGATACAGACAGTAAATGCCCGTATCCTTGAAAAACTGGCCAAACTTCTTACTCCCTCTGTGTATACCCATCCGGTTCCGGCCCACGCCGTGGCGTTTACCCACGCTTACGAATCCTCTGAACTGTTGCTGGAACATACCGAATTTTTTTTCAGGAAACACATGACCTCCACCATAAAATCAGAATCGGACAAGCAGGTGAATATTCCTTTTACTCCGGTCGGAAATATCAGGATCAATAAAGCGCAGACCGCAATCATGTTTGTAGGGAATACCTGCTACAGTATAGATGAACAGCTTAATAAAATTCCCATCGCCAGATTCCAGGGCCGGCCGGAAGATTACCGCAAAATTACCATCGGGATTGATGTTTCAGAATATACGGATGAGAAGTTTCCCAAATACCTGACCCTTTACTGCTCCAATCCCGCTTTTGAGCATCTTGATTTTACCTACAAGCTGCTGCCGTATATTACGGTTTCCTGTAACGGCAATCCGCTGTTTGTGCGGGAAGGCATTACCTATATTGAAAATGAACAGGCGGAAGGATATGAACAGATGTTCCGGGAGCAGTCCATCTACAACAAGCTCACCGAAGATGTAAAAAGCATTTACCGGCATAAATTTATAGAAATTACCGGCCTTTCCGGCAGCCTGTTTTCAGAGCCGGGGCAGCTTCCTGAAAACCTCCGTTTTGTAGAATATAAGGAAGAGATCGTAAAATACATCGGCGGAAAACGCTATCTCTGGCTTACCCTTGATTTTCCGCCGCAGTTTTCCTCTGAGATACTTGATAACTTTTCTTTTGTCCTGAATGCTTTTCCGATCTATAACAGAGGCTGGAAAAAAACGGAATACAGCCTGGATATCATGGGCAACAATATTCCGCTGGTTACCGATGAAGGCGAACATTTTCTTTACGTAGACGAAGTTCAGGACGGTGACGGCAGAAAGTATACCGAGATTCCATTTACTCCAAACGATAACCTGAAGAAGGGACTGTATACCGTAAGAAAAGGCGGAATGGAACGGTTCACCAACAGGAATGCCGTTGACATGATTGCCAACGTCCTGGAGCTGACACGGGATGAAATCGCAGCCTTTTCCCTGCTCAACAGGGATAATGTGAAAGGTATGCTCAGCGAGATGTCCGATAAAATGAAATCCATGGTGCAGAAAGTAAATAATGCCAAACGGACCGTGAAGCAGGAACTCAATTATGTGATCATGGAACCGGTAGAAAAAACCGACCATACCTATGCGGCATTCTGGATTACCCATTGTACGCTGGCCAACCATATGCGGCCGGGAACGGAACTTGCCAATCAGCTGAA
>NZ_CAJYMO010000190.1 GCF_913776365.1 uncultured Chryseobacterium sp.
CTGGCAGACGGAAAATCTTTATCAGGCATTTCTGTACTATGCGCCCTTCGGAAGGAATTATGACGGACTGATGGGATACGGTGAATTCCGCACACCGGTAAGGTAGCGGTTGAGTTCCTGCAGGAAATAAAAAACCTTACAGGAGATTCCTGTAAGGTGACAATATAATAACAGTCTGAAAATATCAGATTTATGTTTTGAAAATTGCAGTGATCAGCAGATTTTCCCTGTCCTCGAAAATGTAATGGATGTTCACGGGGAAATCCGGCATTGTGCTCACTAAAATTTCTTCACACCTGTTGTGTGGGTTTTCGGTTTGAAGGATTCCGTCGATCGACGCCTTCAGGCTTTCCAGAAAATCATCTCCCTTATTTTCTTTATCCGCATTGAAAATCCGCATAAGCAGCCTTATGTCGTTTTTAGCGATGGACGAGAGCAATACTTTCATGCTATGCACAATATCTCTTGAGTTCAGAAATATTTTCATAAAAATCCAGTTTCGTAGCGGGATTTTCATTATGGAACCGGATGCGGTATAGAATTTCATCAAGGTGGAACTGTGAAATGGCAACCTGGCTTTTTACCTCAAAACTTTCCATCATTTTCGCCAATGTTTCCAGCATCTCAGGATTGAAATTTTCAATTTTGCTTTTTAAAATTTCTGCGGTTGTGTTCATCATTTTAATTTTTTAAGGTTGATGATGTAGTTTGATGGGGTAAAGGTAAGAAAAATATTGTAATATTTGATTTTAATATATAAAAATTAGGGGGTATTTATTAAATATTATAAATTTTATTTGAATTTATATGTAAAATAAAGGGGGGGGTAGATCTATAAATTATATTTTTTTAAAAAAAATAACCTCCGGGAACGGAGGTCATCATCTATACAAAATAAAATTCATTCAGTTTTTCTTCACACAGGACCTTTACGACATCAATCCACCGGTCTTCATCATTGAGACAGGGAATGTAATGGAAATTTTCACCGCCTGCATCAGTAAACTGGTGTTTCCCTTCTACTGAAATCTCTTCCAGGGTCTCCAGGCAGTCCGATACGAAGGCCGGACAGACAACTGCCAGGTTTTTGATTCCTCTTTTGGGAATGGTTTCAAACGTTTCATCGGTATAAGGTTCTATCCACTTATCTTTTCCCAGTCTTGACTGAAAAGAGACAATTACCTTTTCCTTCGGCAGGTTCAGCTTCTCAATAACCGTTTCGGTGGTTTTGAAACACTGATGGCGATAGCAGAACTGGTGGCTCGGGTTGCTGTCGCGGGTGCAGCAGTCATTAAGGTTACAGGTTTTGGTAGGGTCTGTTTTATAAATATGCCTCTCCGGGACACCATGGTAAGAAAACTGCAGGGCATCAAAATTTTCCGGCAGCTTTTCCCTGATGCTTTCCGCCAGGCAGTTGATATAGATTTCACGGTTGTAGAACGGCTGGATATAATTGATTTTTACATCCGGAAATTTTTCCTTTCTTACTTCCTCTGCTTTATCAATTACCGTTTCTGTCGTACTCATTGCATATTGGGGATACAATGGGAAAAGAACAATTTCCTTTACGCCCTGGTCTACCAGTTTTTGGATTCCTGCTTCAATGCTCGGCTGGGCATACCGCATCCCGATCTCCACAGGGAAGTCTACCACCTTCTGCAGTTTTTTGCGGATTTTCTCAGTGATCACGATCAGCGGGGAACCTTCGTCCGTCCATACCGTTTTATAGGCAGCCGCTGATTTTGGCGGTCGCGTGTTCAGGATGATCCCGCGTACCAGAAGAGCCCTGAAGATCCAACGGTAGTCGATCACCTTTTCATCCATCAGGAATTCATCCAGATATTCTTTTACATCCTTTACCTCCGTAGATCTCGGTGAACCGAGATTGACTAATAAAATTCCTTTCATAAGATATAAGTAATAATCAATGGGTAATAAGCAATCATTAATAATCATTACCTGTTACCCATGATCTGTGTTTTTTATCCGTTTACGGCTTCTACCTGCTCCACAAGATCCGGAACAAATTGCTTTAAAATGTTTTCAATCCCGTTCTTCAGGGTAGCGGTAGAGCTGGGGCATCCCGAGCACGCCCCCTGTAAAAGCATTCTGGCCGTTTTGCTGTCCCGGTCATATTCCATCAGGGAAATCTTTCCGCCGTCGTTTTCCACCGCCGGTGCTACATATTCATTCAGGATGTCGGAGATTTTCTGCTCATCATCGGTATATTCCCGGTTGATGATTTTCTCTACCGGGTTTTCATGTTTCTGGGATTCGATGTTGGAAATTTCACCGCCGTTCTGAAGGTATTCTGCAATCAGGGCACGGACGGTAATCATTACTTCATGCCATTCTACGGAATGGTCTTTTGTCACCGCTACGAAATTATCGGAAATAAAAACTTCCTTCGCAAAATCGAATTCATTGAAGATCGCCTGTGCCATAGGAACGCCTTCCGCTTCATTCCTGGATTTTACCTCTACAAAACCGTCCAGTAATAGTTTATTGGAAACGAATTTCATTACATTCGGATTCGGAGTCATTTCAGAATAAACCTGGTACATTTCTTTTTTCTTCTGAAGATAAATCCTCGGGTTGGCAAGCAGTTCATCTTCAATAACATTTTTCAGGCTTTCCGCTACATGTTCCCAGGCTACGGTATCCTGCTTGGCCACTGCTACAAAATTAGCAGTGATAAAAACCCTTTCCACAAACGGGTAATTGAAAAGCTCCTGGGCCATAGGAATTTCTGAAAGATCTGAATTTCTGTCCAGTTCCAGGGAACCGGGGATCAGGTTATAATCCGCTACAAATTTCATTACTTTCGGGTTTTCGGTCGGCTCTATAAGTATCGTACGCATTTTTTCTTTAAATTTGAGATACAAAAATACGCAATTAGAAATTAGGAGGCAGGTACCGGAAGTTAGATTTTTGCTATCGGCATCATTGGAGCGCCGGAATCCGGAAACACAATAGCCGGACGTATTTTCAAATCAACTTATTATCAAATTTTCAATATAAAAATATGGCACTTATCAAAGAAATATTAGGAAACACGCCGCAGATCGGGGAGAATACTTTTCTTGCGGAAACGGCAACGGTCATCGGTGACGTGACGATGGGCAGAGACTGCAGCATCTGGTACAATGCCGTGATCAGGGGCGATGTCCATTACATCAAAATGGGCAATAAAGTCAATGTACAGGATAATGCCATGTTGCACTGCACCTATCAGAAACATCCGCTGAATATCGGGAATAATGTATCCATCGGCCATAATGCCATTGTCCATGGCTGTACCATCCAGGATAATGTGCTCATCGGAATGGGATCCATCGTTATGGACGACTGCCTGGTAGAGGAGAATTCCATTGTTGGCGCAGGTTCCGTAGTAACCCAGGGAACGCATATCAAATCCGGGGAAGTCTGGGGCGGCGTACCGGCAAGGAAAATCAAAGACATCAACTCCCAGCTCCTGGAAGGAGAAGTAAACAGGATTGCCGATAATTACGTGAAATATTCTTCCTGGTATAAAGAAAATGGTAAGGAAGTGAATGGGGAATGGTAATGTGTTTTGCCGGTCAATTTGTTTGAATCATAATATTGACAATCAGTCTCTGAAAATGGGCAGGCGTAGAGCTTTTACAGAACACATCACCAAATACCGGTTTCCCATTTTCCAATGACCATCTGCAGGCTGAATACTGTATCTTCCGCTGGGATATTACCGGGATAGCATCACCATGCAATAGAACAGTGTGCCGGTAAAGACAGAGCTTATATGGAATTTGGCTTGGTTGCACTCAACGATACGGATACAGTTTTTCCGGAGTACATTGACACACCTGCCGGCATCTTATTTTTCAAAAATAAAAAATTGGCCGTACATGATGAGTCATGCTGAATGGTACATTTTGCCGTACAGGTGAATTTCCTGATCATAAGAAATTAAGCATAGATACAAAAAAGCATTGCCGGATAGCGCAATGCTTTTTAATAAAATAGGAACAGATTACGGATTGATTAATTCTGCTTTTCCATTATTGCATCTGATTCCGGTAGGCTCATTTACCATCATACAGTCAGAGACGATGCCGTATTTCTGGTTAAAGGCCTTTATTTTTTCCGTGTATTCATTGATCTTAGGGAGAATTTCGGATTCTTTGTCTTTAGGGTAGGCTATATAAGCCTGGGGGCCGCCGCAGGCTTTGGCGCCGATCGGCGAGAAGGTCCAGTTGGCTGCGTCGGTACATTTTTCCTTTGAAATTTCAGATTCAATGGATGCCCGCATCTTGTCCAGCTGGGCCTGGTCATATTTCTGGCTGTTTTCATCGGCCGGCCTTTCGGAAATATCTTTGGGTAGATTGGCATCAGGGATTTTTGTAGAAGTGCACGAAGCCATAAAGAGAAGCGCACAGACGGCTGATACAGGGATTTTCATATAATAATTTTCTCTTGTTATCCGGAAGATTTTCCAAATCATATGCCAAGATAAGGAATTACATTTCATTTTTTGTAATTTTGACGGTGATGAATAATAATTTTTTTGAACTGATAGAGCATACCAACAGGAGTGTATTTTTAACGGGAAAAGCAGGAACCGGGAAAACCACTTTCCTGAACGATTTCGTTAAGCGTACCCGGAAAAAGCATATCGTGATTGCACCTACAGGGATTGCCGCCATCAATGCAGGCGGCGTAACCATACATTCCATGTTCGGGCTTCCGCTGAGGACTTTCCTGCCGACCACGGAAAGGATCGATACCAGTATGGCCAATAATATCGCCGACCTGATGCCGCATTTTAAGTACCGCAAGGATAAGCTGAAGCTGCTCCGTGAAGTGGAGGTTATCATTATCGATGAGGTTTCCATGCTAAGGGCCGATGTCCTGGATATGATGGACTTCTCCCTCCGTTTCATCAGGAGGAACAACCAGCGGTTCGGCGGTGTCCAGATGCTGTTCATCGGTGACCTGTATCAGCTGCCGCCGGTGGTGCGCGACGAGCATATTCTCAAGATCTGTTATGATTCACCTTTCTTTTTCGACAGTCATGCCATTAAGGAAATTCCGCTTATTACCATCGAACTTACCAAAGTATACCGGCAGTCCGATGAAGATTTCCTGGCCATTCTGAATGCCATCCGTGACGGTGATGTAGACCAGATTGATTTCGACAGCCTGAATGAAAGATATGATCCCGGATTCGATGCAAAGGATGAACCTTACGTATACCTGTGTTCCCATAACAAGATGGCGGACGATATCAACCAGGAAAAGCTGGACCAGATCAAAAGCACCGCCACTACCTACGAAGCCAAGCTTTTCGGGGAGTTCAGGGAAAACCAGTTTCCCAATGAACAGTTCCTGGATCTTAAGATCGGTGCCCAGATCATGTTTATCCGGAATGATATTTCCGGGGAAAAGAGATATTTCAACGGGAAACTGGGAGAAATTTCCGCACTGGAAGAAAACGAGATCAAAGTGATCCTCGACGGAAGCGAAAGGGAAATCACGGTGAAAAGGGAAGTCTGGGAACAGAAAAAATACTTTCTGGACCAGGATAAAAATATCAAGGAAGAAGTCCTCGGAAGCTTTGAGCAGTTCCCGATCAAGCTGGCATGGGCCGTTACAATCCACAAAAGCCAGGGACTTACTTTCGACCGGGTGATTATTGATGCCGGAAAAAGCTTTACGGCAGGGCAGGTGTATGTGGCATTGTCCCGTTGCCGTACCCTCGAAGGCATCGTCCTGAAATCAAAAATAACGCCGGAGGTAATTTTTAAAGACAACCGCATCCTGAAATTCCAGGGCGATACCCACGCCAATGATCATGTGGAAGCCATCCTGAATAAGGAAAAATACGATTACAGCATCAGGAAAGTACTTCGTACCCTCGATTCCCAGTGGCTGCTGAAAGAGGTGGAGGACTGGAACAGACATTCAGCAGAGACAAAAAGTATCGATCAGGTAAAAACCAATCAACTGTATCTTCAGATCAGGCATGAAGCAGTAAGCCTTGGTAAAATCTTTGAAAAACTGGAACGGATTATCTTCCAGAAGCTGAACCTGTTTATCGAAAATAAGGAAGAGTGGTCGGAAATAGAGAACAAAGCTAAAGGTGCCGTTAATTTCTTTTTCACAGAAGTACGGGATAAGATCTTCAGTCCGCTGAAAGATTTTTATGCGGAGATAAAAGGAGCAAAAGGGCTGAAGCAGTACAATGAAGAATTCAGGGTATGGCTGGAAGACCTTGAGGAATACCTGAACAGTCTGAAAACAGTCCATTTACTGGAAAGCAAATTGCTGGAGGAGAAAAATGATAAGGAAATCAGTATGAAAATCGCCAAGGTGCCGTCGCAGGTGCTTACGTTCCAGCTGTTTGAACAGGGAAAAACGATAGGCGAAATTGCGATGGAAAGGGGATTGGTGAAAGAAACGGTGATCGGCCACCTGGCAAAATTTGCGGAACAGGGCCTGCTCGATATTTCCAGGGTCATCACCTCCGATAAAATCAGGGCTTTTGAAGAACTTTTCTACAAAGACCCGAAGGAAACTTTAACCGAATGGAAAAATGCGCTGCCCAGCCATTTTGAGTTTAATGAAATCAGGATCCTGATCAATCATTTCAATTTCCAGAAAGAGAAAAACAGGACATCATAACATCAATCTGAACCTCAGCGGTTAGAATGCCTGAGGTTCAGGTATGTTTCAGGATCCATTATGGAAAGACGGCTTGTCTTATACTCTTTTACATTTCTTGTAATGATTAAAGTGATACCGGCTCTGTTTTGCGCTGAAAGTTCTGCAGGGCATCTTCAGAATCTTTGAAACCGGAATGTACTTTCTTGTTGATCATGGTCTTATTCTGATGCTGTTAATGCTTTAAGTAATTTTCAATTAAATCCGAAAAGCTGCGTTCTTTTCCAAGGTTATATTTCTTTGCCTTCTCAATTACTGACTATTCTATAGTCAGTGTCAGTTTTGTATTTATTATTTATATTTTACTACCAATATATAATTTTATATATACGTGTCTAATTTGTTTTTATTATATGTATAATTAACTGTAAGTATGAATTTATATATACTTATCTTCCTGGATTTGATACACATAAGTTGAAGAAATTAGAATGATGTGATGATTATATGAAATATTGTGTGAAAACAAAATGATAATTTTTTGAAAGATAATAACAGGAGTTCAGGAAATATGGCATATTGAATTTTTATGATACTATCTGTCAGATAAAAGATGCTACATAACAGCAAATAAAGGTATTCTTGGCTATAATCAATAATCCAGGATAACCACTCTTCCCTGATGATGATGGATCTGCTGATGCATCTCTACTGATTTTGAAAAAAAATCAAGGGCGTACCAAACGGTCTGCGCATCTGCTCCGTTATCATCTTTTGCGAAACTTTCTTTAAGATAGGAAAATTCTTCTTCAACAACGTTCAGGAAATCCTGTTGATCTGAAAATTTCCGGTAGATCTCCTGATATATTCTTTTTTCAGTATCTGTAAAATTTTGCTCTGTATATGAATAGCCGTCGATCCCGCTGTCCAGTATTTTTCTGGTAAGCAGCATGATATAGGCATTAAATCCCAGAAAATCTTCAGCAGAGATGTTCATTCCCGCATCTGTCTTATTTATTTCTTCAATAGGATAATGATGGGTATAGTTTCCGTATTGGAACATATAGCCTGTGCATACTGTTTTGGTAGGCAGTTCATCCAGCATCCTGATTCCGTAATTTGCGGCATCATTTTCCGGGATATCCTTATTGTAGATTATTTCTTCATCAAAGAAAAACATAAGTTCCAGTAGATCGTTAGGTCTGATGTCATTGATGTCCTCAGAAATGACACGGGCAACCTGATGTAAGTCTGTGCAGATGCTTTCGCCGCATTCTTTTTTTCTTTCATTCAGAAACTGAAGAAAAGATTTCCGGTGCAAAACCTGATCGCTGATGAAAGGTAATAGATTTTGTTTTGCTTTTTCCCTGTCAAAAGTATAGATTTCAGTATTCCGGCCCATTGATGTTATGTTTTATGAAATTGAAATAAAAATGCCCTGATGATCACTCACGATATGCTTATCTACAAAAGTTGCGGCTTCTGTAATATTTCCGGCAAAGCATTCCGGGACAACGATGTGATCAATGTTTTCTCTGATTTGCCTGGTCGTGTTTATCAGTTGCAGATCATCAAACAAAGCTGTTAAAGCTGCAGTTGTTTTCCTGCTGATGCTGAATTTTTCTTCACCGGATCTGAAAGAGGTATTGAAATCTCCAATAATAAACAGGTTGGTATTTTCCGCATGGATTTTTCGGCAGTCCGAGATGGTATTCCACAGCTCTTTATCAGCAAAAGGCTGCCTGTTGAACCAGGTGCCGATAATGGTGCAGTAGAAGACAACAGTTCCTGATGCCGTTTCGAATTCCAGGGCAAGATTAGTGTTCTGATCGGCAACCGGATATTTTTTTGAGTATGGAATTTTCGAATACAGAATAGTCCGGAATGCTCTTTTACCTTTCAGATACTCTGTGTAATTAAGGTTTTCATACACCGTATTTTCAGGGATGGGCGAACAGTAATATTGATAAGGGAATTTATCAAGCTTCAGGTCTACAGCTTCGGTTAAAATAAGAAAATCGAAATTAAACCGATTCAGGAATGCTGCGGTTTCAGAACTACCTTTTCTCCTGGCCCAGTCAATATTTAAGGTTGCAATTTTCAATAGTAAGCTTATTATTTCTTTATTTTTTCAAAATCATATAACGTAATGAAATCAATTTTATGCGCCCATATTTCACTGGTTTTTACATTGGGATAAAGATCTGAAATAGAAGTATTTTCAAATCCATCTTTAAAATAATATTTTATATCTGCCTTGTAGAGTAAAGGAGATTT
The DNA here is from genome assembly GCF_913776365.1 of uncultured Chryseobacterium sp. Classification (GTDB taxonomy): domain Bacteria; phylum Bacteroidota; class Bacteroidia; order Flavobacteriales; family Weeksellaceae; genus Chryseobacterium. Next base: position 8,920 of record NZ_CAJYMO010000190.1, read on the forward strand.
CACATTGCTTTTTAATAACAGAACGGACTTCCAGTCTTCATCTTCTTTTCCTTCGTTATAATAAGCTCCGGTAAAAAATATCTCAATCGTATTTTCTTTTACCACTTTTGAAAATATATTTTTTTCTTTACTTAGCGGGTAATATTCTTTATACTGTTCCATGCTCAAGACCCTGTATTCGTAGATATTACCATTTTCTTTTAATTCCAACATTATTTTAGAGCCTAAAGGAAAGGTGAAGGTTCCGTACTCAGTCGGAAACTGAGCAGGAATATTTAAATTTTTTTGAGAGAATAGTTTCCCCGTAAAAATCCACACAATAATCAGAATGAATATTTTTTTCATGGTTAGTTTGAATTAAATTAGACTTCAAATGTACAGTAAATAGATTTTTATTAAAAGAGTTTTATTAAAAACTGAATATCCAATAGCTTTTCCCTTTGCATCACCATCAATCCTATCAATTACAAAAAGTAACTAATGTGATTTATTAGCTTTATCTTTGTCATTCGTAAAATTAAATCTAAAAATTGATTGTGAAGGAGGATATCCTTTTTTCATAATATATACGTTTTAACATGAAAAATTTTGAACTCTCCGTACTGGACCTTGCTCCTGTAAAACAGGGGAAAAGCATCAACGATACCTTCCAGGACAGCCTGTCCCTGGCCCGGCATGCCGAAAGCCTGGATTACAAAAGATTCTGGCTGGCCGAGCATCATAATATGGAAAGCATTGCCAGTTCCGCCACTTCGGTACTGATCGGTTATATTGCCAACGGTACCCGGACCATCAGGGTGGGTTCCGGAGGAATTATGCTTCCAAACCACAGCTCACTTGTTATTGCCGAACAGTTCGGAACCCTAGAATCCCTTTTTCCGGGAAGAATCGATCTGGGTCTGGGAAGGGCACCCGGAACAGACGGATTAACCGCCCAGGCATTGGGAAGAAACCCTGCGGCCATCAATCAGCAATTCCCGAGGCAGATCCTTGAACTGCAGAAATATTTTTCCAAAGAAAATGCGGACGCTCTCGTACGAGCCATTCCGGGAGAAGGGCTGGATATTCCGTTGTACATCCTGGGGTCCAGTACCGACAGTGCCTTCCTCGCGGCAGAGCTTGGGCTTCCGTATGCTTTTGCCGGTCATTTCGCCCCGGAGCAGATGGAAATGGCATTCAATATTTACCGTGAGCATTTCGAACCTTCTTCTTATTCAGAAAAACCGTATATTATTGCCTGTGTCAACGGGATTGCGGCTGAAACTTCAGAAGAAGCCCATAAGATGTCCACTACGCTGTTCCAGGCTTTTATCAATATCGTCCGGAACGACAGGAAGCCTTTTGCGCCGCCGGTAGAAAACATGGACGATATCTGGTCGCCGATGGAACGCTCTATGGTACTCCAGAAGCTAAGGTATACGTTCATAGGGGACCAATCTGAAGTGGAAGGACAGCTGAAACGTTTCCAGGACCAGTTTAATGTGGATGAACTGATGGTCAATGCCCACATTTACGATCATCAGAAAAGACTGGAGTCTTATCATATTTTCAGAAAAGCAAAAGCTGCCCTAGTGGCCGAGTAATAAACCGTTTGTATAAATTGGGAGATGCTTTTTTTATGAGTATCTTTGTCAAAATTTAAAGTAAAAATGTCCGATATCAAATTAAATACCATTCCGGAGGCGATTGAAGATCTTAGAAAAGGTAAAATAATTATCGTAGTGGATGACGAAGACAGGGAAAACGAAGGTGATTTCCTTTGTGCTGCAGAACTTACCACTCCCGAACTGATTAACTTTATGGCTGTACACGGCAGGGGCCTGATCTGTATGCCGCTTCCTGAAAAGCGTTGTGATGAGCTGGGACTTGAAGTGATGGTGAGCCGCAGCAGCGATCCTAAGGAAACCGCATTCACGGTATCTGTAGACCTGTTGGGCAACGGGACTTCCACCGGAATTTCCGCTGCCGACAGGGCAAAAACCATTCTGGCACTGATGGACGAGAAATCAAATCCTACGGATTTTATGCGTCCCGGACATATCTTTCCGCTCCGCGCAAGGAAAGGAGGTGTATTGAAAAGAGCCGGCCATACCGAAGCAGCGATTGACCTGACCTGTCTGGCGGGCCTTAAAGAAGGCGGCGTGATCTGCGAAATCATGAATGAGGACGGAAGCATGTCACGGTTACCGGACCTGTTCGCTTTCGCCCAGAAGCATGATATGAAAATCGTTTCTATTGAAGACCTGATCCATTATCAGCTGAAAAAAGGAAACCTGATTGAAAGGATTGAAGAAAGAAAGGTGAAAACCGCTTATGGGGAATATGATTTCTTTGCTTTCAGGGAAACTTCAAACGATCAGATCCATTTTGCCCTGACCAAAGGAACCTGGACGGTAGATGAACCGGTGCTCGTAAGGGTACAGTCTTCCGATTCCTATTTCGATGTCCTGACAAGGCTGAATAACGGAGAAAAGCCGTTGCTGGAAAAAGTAACCAACATCGTCAACGAAGCCGGAAAAGGAGCTATTATTTTCATCAACAACGTTTCCAATTCTGAAAATACGTTAAGGAAGCTGCAACAGTTCCTGAATTATCAGGACCGGCAGCAGCAATACCCGACGCTTGCCTTTAATTACAGGGATTACGGGATTGGGACCCAGATCCTGAAAAATCTCGGCATCAACAAGTTTAAAGTAATTACCCAAAACCCGGATATCAAGCCTCAGGTAGGAGGATATGATGTAGAGGTGACAGAAATGGTGCAGCTGTAGCGGTGAATGGTCAATGGTGAATTCGCTACGCTTGTCAATTTTTCTATGCGCTAAAGACTCACTGTTTATTTGCAATGCAAAATCTATAACTGACTTATAAATAAAAATGGCTTGAGAACTTCTCAAGCCATTTTTATTTGTTCAAAGCTTCTGAATCCGTTCAGGAAATCTTTTATACTCATTCTTTTCTTTCCCTCCAGCTGTACTTCCGAAGGGGAGTAGATTCCGTCCTGGGTATATATGCTGAATTCATTTTTGGAAATCTGTAAGGTTCCGGCTTCTTTTCCGTGATCTGAAAGTTCAAACCGGCCACCGAAGATTTTTAAACCTTTTATTTCTTCCCCGATTTTCAACGTAGTAAAAGCAGCAGGGTAGGGCGACATGCCCAGAATAAACTGGTGGATTGCTTTTGAACTTCCCGACCATTTGATCCGGGTATCTTCCTTGAAAATCTTAAAGGCATTTTTCGGGTGTTCCACTTCAGGCTGCGGCTTTTCGGTAATAGAGCCTTCTGCCAGTCCGTCAAGAGTTCGTACAACCAGGCGGGCACCCGTTTCCATCAGTCGGTCGTGCAGGCTGCCGGCATTTTCGTCGGGCAGGACAGCCAGCTCCTCCTGCAGCAGAATATTGCCTTCATCAATTTTTTCGTTGATGAAAAACGTAGTGGCTCCGGTTTTTTCTTCCCCGTTGATGACTGCATAATTAATAGGTGCCGCGCCCCGGTAATCCGGAAGTAAAGAGGCGTGCAAGTTGAAAGTACCCAATTTCGGCATTTCAAAAAGCACCTTAGGCATCATCCGGAAAGCCACCACTACGAAAACATCGGCATTAAGCTTCCTCACTTCTTCCAGGAACTCAGGATCTCTCAATTTCTCGGGCTGAAAAACCGGAAGGTTGTTTTCAACGGCATAGACTTTTACCGCAGACTGGCTGATTTTCTGTCCGCGTCCGCTGGCTTTGTCCGCAACCGTTACCACACCCACTACTTCGTGACGGGACTGATGAATAGCTTCCAGGGAAGTCTTCGCAAACTCCGGAGTTCCTAAAAAAACAACTTTTAATGATTTCATACTGCAAAGATAAGGTATTGGGAAAATGCAATGCAAATGGAACAGATGAATGATGTGATGAATGATGATTAGGCAATGGGAAATGAACTATAAAAAAATATCATTATAATTCAATGTAATTATCATCTTACTATAAACGAAGAGCAGAAATCAGGTGAGAAAAGCAAAATGTATTCTTGAAAGCACAGAGAATATAACCATACTGATGTGAATCACATGAGTTGCTGTCACCATTATTACTCATCAATAGCTTACAATCTGGCATTCATCATTTATCTTATCACTCATCATTCATTCACTATTATCCGTCTTCTAGGCCAGCATATAGGTTCTGAAGTTCAGCATCTTCACCTTTCCGGAATCGAGCAGGAAAATAAGGTTTTCCAGGATGTCTTCTTTCGGATGATAACTCAGTTGAATGGAAATTTCCTCAATGGTGGCTGCTTTTTCAGTCAGTACTCTGATAATCTGTTCGGAGATGTTCTTACCGAAAACAGATTGCCGGTTTTTTTCACATACGGAACACTGCCCGCAGTGCTTTGATTTTTTTTCTCCGAAATAAGCCAGGATGAGCCTCATTTTGCAGTATTGGCGGTCTTCAATAAAGAACTTCATTTCCTCCCATTTCTGAATCTTATTTTTCTGGATGTGCTCAAATAGTTTCCAGTAGACGGATTTGTTCAATCTTTCGTCGCGGGGCTTCAGGAATTTAATGCTGGCCTGTGAACCGTCGATATATTCCACATAACCTTTCTGGCGGAGTTCTTTCAGCCTTTCTCTGATCAGGGGAATACTTACGCCGATTTTGTTGCTGACCTGCTGCTCGCTGAACATCACCTTATGAGTCGTGATTCCGGAAACGGTGCGGAGCATCAGCTCAATAAAATAGGCATCCTGGTATGGAAGCTGATCAATCTCATGGGCCTGCATCAGCAGCTGAAGAGAGGAAAGGCTTTTCAGTTCATTGAAATAAATGATTTCCTGATTATGAAGAAAGGTGAGGACATTTTTGATTTTTGCCAAAGACAGCCGGGTGAAATTCTGTATTCCGGGAATATTAAGCTGAAACACTTTCTCCGGAAGCTCAAATTCCGCTACCTGGAAAATAGAGTAGAGGTAAGTAATAATCCTGAGGAACTCTGTTTTACCGGGCGTCTGGTTCTTAAGGATCTGATCAAAATTCAGAAGTTCCTGTTTATCCCAGAGTAAAAAAGCAAAACTCTTTCCGCCGTCTCTTCCGGCACGGCCTATTTCCTGGTAATAGTTTTCGATGGATGGAGCAGGAGCATAGTGGATGACAAACCGGACATTGTCTTTATCGATTCCCATCCCGAACGCATTGGTGGAGATTAAGACATGGCGGGAGCTGTTATTCCATGCCGTCTGCCGGGTATTTTTCTCTTTGGTCGTAAGGCCGGCATGAAAAAAATCCACATGGTTCATCTGTTTATTGCGGAGGTATTCCGAAAGTTGTTCCGCTTCTTTTCGGGTCCTCACGTACACAATTCCGGATTCCCCGGTAAATTTAAGAATATCATATACCCTCTGAAATTTATCGGACACTTCCTCAGAAAGAATTCTGATATTCTCTCTTTTAAAGCTTTTCTGAAAAAGGACAGGGTTCTTCAGGTCAAGCTTAAGCTTGATTTCTTCCAGGACTTTCGGGGTTGCAGTAGCGGTCAGAGCCAGGCAGGGTACTTTCGGATGGCTGAGCCTGAAGTTTTTGATGTTTTGGTAACTCGGCCGGAAATCCTGGCCCCATTCCGAGATACAGTGGGCTTCATCCACGGCAATAAAGGAAAGCTGGATTTCATCGATATGCTGGAGGAACTGTTTGTTGGTGAGTCGTTCCGGCGATACATACAGCATCTTCGTCAGTCCTTCCTTACAGCGGTCGTAAATGGTTTCGGCGTCATACTCGTCAAGCTCGGATGAAAGGTATTCGGCTTCTATCCCCCGGGATTTCAATTGCTGTACCTGGTCTTTCATCAAAGCAAGCAAAGGAGACACTATCAGGCAGGTCCCTTCTTTCAGCAAAGCCGGCAGTTGATAGCAAAGTGATTTTCCTGCTCCGGTGGGAAGAAGGACGAGCGTATCTTTTTCATTAATGACCGAATCGATAACTGCTTCCTGTGAATCACGGAACTGATCATATCCCCAGAAATATTTCAGGGTCCTGAATTTTAATTCTTGAAAATCATGCTGGGAAATCATGCTGTAAAAATAATGAAAGTATACCAACAAAAAAAGTCACGCAACGCGTGACTTTTGTAATATATCAATAAAATGAAATTTATTATTTAGCTTCAAAGTAAACCCTTCTGTTTGCTCTGTTTTTCCATTCAGGACATTTGGTAGCAGGATCACATTCAGGATATTTAAGGTCTTTTTCACCTCTACCCACTGCATTCAGTTTACCGGATTGTACACCATTTTTGATGAGATAATCCTTAACGTTGTTTGCTCTTCTTTCAGATAATTTCTGGTTATATGCTTCGGAAGCTCTTGTATCCGTAGCTCCGATAACGGTATAAGTACCGTTTGAAGAGTTGATATAACTTACCGCATTGTTAAGAATAGGAGTATTGGAAGGTAAGATTCTGTCTGAGTTTAAGTCAAATTCAATACCGTCCAGCTTTGTTTCGTTTTCTATTACCGGTCCGCCGGCAGGAGTTGTAGGACAACCTTGGTTTTCTACAGGTCCCGGAACGGTTACACATTTGTCGTAAAGATCGATTACGCCGTCAAGATCAGTATCAAGAGCTACACCTGCACCATCCACTCTTGCACCGGCAGGAGTATCAAGCTGTCTGTCCCAATCGTCGCAAACTCCGTCATTATCAAGATCTCCTTTTTTACAAACCTCAATATCCTGGTTTTTGTTAGCCAGTACATCCAGTTTGTAATAGATTTCCTGAAGCGGATCATGCCACATCAGATGAGATTCGTGCTTTCCTAGTTTAAGTGAGATACCCAGGGTTGCATTAAAGAAGTTATCAGAAACCTGCTCCTCACGTTGGTTGATCGCACTGTATTTGTTTCCTCCTCCGTCGAATTCATCGTCTCCGGTAACCACATACATGGCTCTTGCTTCGATATCCAGTCTTCTGTTTACCTTATATTTAAGACCTGCACCTCCCTGGAAGAACATGGATCCCAACTGGAATGGCTTGATTTCCGTTACCATTCTCTGGCCGACAGCATCTTTTTGGTAAGCTCTGTACGCTAAAGTACCTATACCCGCATATCCGTGTAATGCCCATCGGTAAGGGGAATGGTTATCCACTCTTCTGAAAAGATTGGAAAAGTTAATATCTCCTAATAATGAGATAGCATCATATTGGGTTCTGGCTCCAACCTGCTGATAAGCAGGAGCACCTGCCGGAACCGGATCTTTTGTATTGAACCATCCTTGTCTGGTCTCTCCCCTGTCATATTGAAGGTTGATCCCAAAAGCGTGGGTGATGGCTTTGTCAATACTTATATATGCAGAATAACCGAAAAGGTTTTTACCGTTACCGTTTTTTATAGACGTTAAGTCTGCAGATTGTATCATAGGTACACCGGCACCTATTGAAATGGCCCAATCGTTAAATCTTTTGGATTTATTGGTAAACGGGGAAACATTCGCAGAACCTGATGAAAAGGTATTCGGATATTCTCCGTTTGAAACTACTGCAGTTGAGTCTTGTGCAAAGCCTGCTGTAGGAACAGCCAGCGCAAATGCAACAATTGCTAAACTTAATTTCATAGTGTATTTTTTATTTAGTTAATTAAATGATTTAGTTGTAATTATTTGGTAGGGCACCCCTGATTTTCTACAGGTCCCGGAACGGTTACGCATTTGTCATAAAGATCGATGACACCGTCGAGATCCATGTCAAGAGCTACTCCGGCTCCGTCTACTCTTGCTCCAGCAGGAGTATCCAGCTGTCTGTCCCAATCGTCGCATACACCGTCGTTATCAAGGTCTCCTTTTTCGCAAACCACAAGATCAGTCTCTTTATTTTCCAGCACATTGGCTTTGTAATAGGCTTCCTGCAAAGGATCATGCCATGCGAGATGCGATGCATGCTTTCCTAGTTTGAACGAAATTCCCAGGTTGACTGTCCACATATTATCTGATCTTCTTTTATCGATCATGTTGTATTTTGCCACTTTGGAACTTGGATCGTAATCTCCGGCATCTCCATATCCACCGCCGTCAAATTCATCATCACCGCTGATGATGTACATGGTTCGGGCTTCAATGTCGATAAGTTTGGATACGTTATACTTCAAACCGGTACCAAACTGGAAATAGAAAGAGTTGAACTGAAGTTTTTGCTCAATAAACAAAGGAACCCTTCTGGGATTGGTACTCCATCTGTTCTGGTCATTGTCGTAAAGAGATGTCTTATAACCCATTACTCCGGCGCCGGCATATCCATGTAAAGCCCATCGGTAAGGAGAATGGTTATCCACCCTTCTTAAAATATTGGAGAAATTGATATCTCCCATCAAAGCAATCTGATTGTATTTTGTCTTAGCTTCCGCAACACCTGCGGCAGCTCCGGCAGCTCCTTCGAGCATTGCTTTCTGGGTGGTTTCCCCTCTCTGGTAAATCACGCTGAGCCCGAAAACATGAGTAATCTGTTTGTCAAGGCTTACATAGGAATTATATCCCCAGTTGATTTTTTTGTCGTAGATGGATTTAAGGTCGGAATGTACCATAAGCGCGGCACCTCCGCCGACGGATACAGACCAGTCGTTGAAACGTCTGGCTTGGTTGTTAAAAGGCTGAACGTTGGATGAGCCTGAAGAGAAGGTATTCGGGTATCTGTCATTGGACATAACGGCAATACTATCTTGTGCATATACAGCAGCAGGCAAAACAGCCAACAATAATAAACCTAATTTCATACAGTATGTTTTATGTGTTGATTTAAATTAAATCTTTCAATAATATCCTGGAAAATGCTCTTTCAGAAAGATGTTTCTTATGTGGGATTTCCAATCTTTCTGATACAAATTTCAAGCCATTAAATAGAACGATGTCTATATCTATAATCCGGTCGGTATATTCTCCCGTCATTTTAGAATCGTTAACCCGCCCCATTTGTGCTTCAATATCTTTAATAAAATCAAGAAATTGAACAGGGGAACGCTGTGTTGATATTATCATTGCAATATTACAAAAAATATTGGAACTGGCAAATTCTACGGGCTCCGATGTCAGGAATTCACTTAATTGTAATATCTCATTGTTTCCTTCCTTTATTTTGTTGATTGCTGTTTCCAGGTTTTTTTTTTGATCTCCGAGGTTGCTTCCGAGTAACAAAACCACTTTATGCTGCGACATATCGTAAAATAATTGATTTTATGAAAAGTTTTTTTAAAAATGTACTGGCAAATATAGTGGCAATCCTGCTGCTGTGTGTCGTCTTTTTCTTCTTTTTTATCGTGATTCTTATATTTAGTGCTATGGGAAGTGAGAAGTCGGTGACGGTAAAGAAGAATTCCGTACTTGCGATCAATTTAAAAACCAATATACTGGACAGCCCTACCGAAGAAAAGCAGGGCTTTTTTGAATTCAATGACCAGGACAGGAACGTATTGATTTATGATGCTGTCGATGCGATCCGCCGGGCTAAAACGGATGATAATATAAAAGGTATAAGCATAGAAGCCGATCAGCTTAATGCAGGAATGACGCAGATGGATGACCTGAGAAGTGCCATCCAGGATTTTAAGAAAAGCGGGAAATTTGTGTATGCTTATGGAAATGCCGTTTCCCAGGGTGCCTATTACCTGGGCTCCGTAGCAGATCAGTACTATCTGAATCCTGCCGGAATGATTGAACTGAAAGGGCTTGCTACCGAAGTTGCTTTTTTCAAGGACTTCGCTGATAAATACGGAATCGGGATTGAAGTGATCCGTCACGGAAAATTCAAGTCGGCAGTAGAACCGTTTATCAGAAACGATATTTCTCCGGAAAACAGGGAGCAGCTGGGTACGCTTCTGAATGATATCTGGAAGGATACTTCATCAAAAATAGCAGTGTCCAGAAAAATGGATACCGCACAGTTCAGGACTATAGTGGACAGCCTTTACGGAATGATCCCCGATCTGGGCCTGAAGTATAGACTGGCAGATAAACTGATACAGAAGACTGAATATGACCGGCTGATCAAATCGAAACTCGGCATCAAAGCGGATGGAAGGCTGAATAAGATCTCCCTGGGGAAATATATTGCCTCTTATCGGGATGATGAAAAATCCGGTGGCAGGGTAGCGGTGCTTTACGCATCAGGTTCCATTAATAGCGGAGACGATTATAATGATATCCATTCCGAAAAATACATCAAGTATATTAAACAGCTTCAGGAAGATGATAAGGTAAAAGCGGTTGTTTTCAGAATCAATTCTCCGGGGGGGAGTGCCAATGCTTCGGATGAAATCCTGTTTGAGCTTCAGCAGCTGAAAAAGAAAAAGCCGTTGGTGGTTTCATTTGGAGACTATGCGGCATCAGGCGGATATTATATTGCCATGGCAGCAGATAAGATCTATTCCGAGCCGAATACCCTGACGGGTTCTATCGGGGTTTTCGGGGTAATTCCTTATTTTAAAGAGATTGCCAATAAAAACGGGGTCCGTTCCGATATTGTTGCTACCAATGCCAATTCAATGTACTATTCTTCCCTTAACGGAGTAACACCTTACGGGGTAAATATGATTACCCGGAGCGTGGAAGGAACTTATAAAAGATTTGTCCATTTTGTTACGCTGAACAGGAAGCAGACTTTCCAGCAGATCGATAATGTCGGTGGCGGAAGAGTATGGAGCGGAACCAGAGCAAAACAGATCGGATTGGTAGATGAGCTGGGTACACTGGAAGATGCTGTGAAATTTGCAGCACAGAAAGCAAAGCTTACTTCATATGCCGTCTCTTCCTATCCAAAACGGATGACTCCTTTTGAACAGATCTTTAATGATCTGAACGAAGATGAAATTTCTGCAAGGGTTGTGAAGAACAAAATAGGAAAGGCCAATTATGAAATCCTGCAGCAGGTAATGCAAGAAAGAAAACTTCAGTCCGAAGTAAAGATGGAGATGCCTTACCAGATCAGGATCAATTAACTGATTATATTGTACAAAGAAGCGGCGGACCTGAAAGTTTCAGATCCGCCGCTTTAAATTTTTTATTACTGCTAAGCATTCCTCCTGGTAGCCATTCCATAGATCCAGAGGACGATCAGTGCGCCTCCGATAGCCAGGATCCAGCTTCTGAAGTTCCAGAAAGAATCCACATCTCCCCAATGGAGAATATAAACTCCGATAGCTCCGCCGATAAAGGCTCCTACGATTCCAAGAATAATGGTGATCAGCCATCCGCCGCCCTGTGTTCCGGGCATGATAAGTTTAGCAAGTGCGCCTGCGATAAGGCCGAATAAGATCCAGGTTAAAAATCCCATAGTCGTAAATTTTTTAATAGTTAATAAGTGATTGTGTAATTCAGACAGGGATGACAGTATCATCTCTTTCTGAAGAACGAGTCAACAAATTCCGTACCATTGAATAACTGGAGATCCTGCATCTTTTCTCCGACGCCGATGTATTTCACCGGAATCTGGAACTGGTCTGAGATGCCGATGACCACGCCTCCTTTCGCTGTTCCGTCGAGCTTGGTGACTGCCAGAGCGTTTACCTCCGTAGCTGCCGTAAACTGCTTGGCCTGCTCAAATGCATTCTGGCCGGTGGAACCGTCCAGAACCAGCAGTACCTCGTGCGGTGCATCAGGAATTACCTTCTGCATTACCCTTTTGATTTTGGAAAGCTCGTTCATCAGGTTGATTTTATTATGGAGCCTTCCTGCCGTATCGATGATTACCACATCTGCATTCTGGGCTACGGCACTCTGTACGGTGTCAAAAGCAACGGAAGCAGGGTCTGATCCCATTTCCTGTTTAATGATGGTAACGCCTACACGCTGGCTCCAGATCACCAGCTGATCTACGGCGGCAGCCCGGAACGTATCCGCTGCGCCCAATACGACCTTTTTTCCTTCAGATTTGAACTGATGGGCCAGTTTTCCGATGGTCGTTGTTTTCCCGACGCCGTTCACACCGACCACCATGATGACATAGGGCTTCTTGGAGGTGTCAATATTGCCTGTTCCGGCATGGGGATTTTCAAGAAGCAGGCCTGAGATTTCATCGCGGAGGATTTTATCCAGTTCGTTCACCCCGACATATTTGTCCCGGGCTACCCGCTCTTCGATTCTTTCGATGATCTTGATGGTGGTGGAGGCTCCTACGTCAGAAGCAATCAGGATTTCTTCCAGGTTGTCCAGAACCTCGTCATCTACCTTGCTCTTGCCGACTACGGCCTTTGTCATTTTTTCAAAGAAACCCTGGCTGGATTTTTCCAATCCCTTATCAAGCGTTTCTTTTTCTTCTTTTTTAAAAATGTTTTTAAACCAACTCATCTTTATGAATTATGGAATTTAATAATTATCGGTGAGGCGGAGCGGGATGGCAGGAAAGCCTGAAACTTACAACCATGGTGTATTGTATTTGCTACAACTTCCAGCCCCGGGCTTCCGGCTCAGAAAAGCAAAGATAACAAAAAAACTACCCAAAAGCTGAGTAGTTTTTATATTGTAAATAAAGCGGAGATTATTTTTTCAGATAACCGTCTACTTCGTCTGCATTCATTACTTTTTCTTCGAAAATGTAAGCTCCTGATTTAGAAGACTTCACCATTTTCACCACTTTAGTCATTTTCTTTGACTGTCCGCTTTGTAGGGTTGCTACTACTTTCTTTGCCATGGTAAATTATATTTTATAAATTACTTGATTTCTTTATGAACGGTCACTTTCTTAAGAACGGAATTGTACTTTTTCAACTCCAGTCTTTCAGTTGTATTCTTTTTATTCTTTGTAGAAATGTATCTTGACATTCCCGGCATTCCGCTCTCTTTGTGCTCTGTACATTCAAGGATTACTTGAACTCTGTTTCCTTTTTTTGCCATGATTTAGTTCTTTTTAATCAATCCGTTTCTAGTCGCTCTTTCAATAGCTTCTTCGATTCCAATTTTGTTAATCACTCTCAATCCATGAGCTGATACTTTCAGTGTTACGTGCTTATCCTGCTCCGGAAGGTAAAATTTCTTCTCTAATAAGTTAATTTCAAAACGACGCTTCGTTTTGT
>NZ_CAJYMO010000191.1 GCF_913776365.1 uncultured Chryseobacterium sp.
TTTCGAGGATGATATGCACCTGTTCTTCATTAAGCCCAACTTTTTTCATTTCATAAACTGCGATATTCGGATTCATGTTATTTTCTTTCAGTTTCCATAAGGCCAGAGCGCATATGTGATTCTGAAACTCTACCGAGTTGAATTTTAAATTTTCGATTCCTGTTTTTTCCTGTTTTTTCTTTTTGAAAAAATCAAATAGTCCCATTGGTTGCTGAGTTTAGTTTTTAAAGAAATATGATAATCCCCTGGTAAAATTTACCGGAATTTTATGTGTTGAAGAATGTGTCTTAAAGCCCGTTCAAATTTAGGTTTTAATTTTATAGAGATGACGATAGATTTCCTGAATTGAATTTAAATAAGCTTTTAATTTTCCTTCTCAAAACGGAAGCCCTGTGCCTGCAGGTATTCATCCAGTTCGACTTCGAACGGAAGGTAATAGCCGTTCTCCAGATCATACACGGCACTGCTTGAATCGGAAGCTTCCATGAATCTCAGGACTTTGGAACGGGTCTGTTCTTTCGCGCTTTTCCAGCACTGCCTCAGGAATTCATGTTCCAGCCCGGACTGGTTTTCCCAGTAGCCCGTTGTATCCAGTCTGTTTTCCGGACTGAGGTGCCCGGAATATTGAATATCGTTTTCATCCAGGACCCTCCGGCAGAGATCCTGAAGGTCTGCCTGTGTATAATCTTCAAACCCATGTTCTTTCAGATGGAGTTCTGCGATATGAACGTTTTTATCAGGAGCATAATAGGTGTAATTCGGCATGGCAAATAGAAAGCTCAGCGGGCTGGCGGCGTAATAATACAGGCCGATAACCTCTACTTTCCGGTCATCCTCCCTGAAGGTATCGGTTGAGTTCAGCACCTTTACCAGGAAATCCGTAACTGCTTTTTCCCTGGGGAAAAGAACGGTTTCCTGAAAGGCTTCATCGATTTTTGATTCCAGATTTTTCATAAATGGCAGTTTAAAGGATAAAAATAAGGAAAGACTTTGGAAAAGCAGCTGCTGCAGTACTTTTTAAGAATTTCTTTATTGCAGAATGCAGGGAGTCTTCCTTCTTGAATTTTAGAGGTGACCAATATAAATACAGTAGAATTATTTCCGGTTCAGGTCTGTAACCAGCAATGCATTGTCCCGTCTCAGTCTCTCAACTACCTTTTCCGTTTCGGAAGGAGCCGGATTCTGTTCCAGTTGTTTATATTCAGCTGTGGTCAGGCCAACGATCTGCAGGAAGGAAACTTCTCCGTGCGGGGTATCTGCTTTTCCCAGTTCAGGATCAAGGGCAAAAGATAAAGCGGTGATATCTGTTTCATAGCCGGTCCGGATCGGTCCGCCGGCCGGGATGGGATGGTATTCCTCAAACCATTTGCCGGACTGGAAAACATACCTCGCCAGATTCTGGAGAAGGTTGCACACCCAATGGATGTTGTAGTCTTCCTGTTCCATCTTCAGTCTGAAAGTGAGTTCAAATCCGAATTTGCTGAATTCCCCGCCGGCACTTTTTTCACTGTAATACAGCTCGGAGAAACCGTAGGTTACAAAATGGAAATGCTTTTCCTGCTTTTCACTCCGGTACACACTGATTCCGTCCAGCGGATCATTGCCGCCCGCTGCGTAATGAAGCGACGGAGCAAAGTGAAGCGGCTCCTGTCCCGGATAGATTTTTTCCAGCTGCCTGTTGATGCATTCCCAGCCGACGGCATCATCTTCCGTAAATTTCTTTTTGTATTCTTCTGTGTTCATTGGTGGATTTTTGAAGAATTAAGATACGGAAAAATGGGGTTGCTGCCAAGTTTTATAAGATCACCCGCGGATTTGTAATCCGCGGGATTGATCGTATTATTTTTTGATTACTTTGACCTGTTCCAGCAAGCCTTTGTCATTTTTAAAACTAAAAATATAGATGCCTTTATCCAGTGCTGACAAATCGATATTCCTGTTGAACTGTGCCGATCCTCTGGTCACCTGTCTGCCTTCCGGGGAGAAAATAATGTAGTCAAAAGGTCCGTCGTGGGAACTGCTGATCACGAAATGGTCCGTGAACGGATTCGGGTAGGCCTTGATGGTAAACACCTGGTCTTTATTTTCCTGTACGGCAAGTACATTCGGGCTGATGTCTGCTGCCTGTGCGCTTCTGATGGATGAAGAAACGGAAACGTTTGTGTTGCCACCCATAATATACAGTTTGTTGTCATAAACCTGTGCAACGGAATGCCTTCTGGCCACCATATTGGAAGCCAGCTGGTAAAATTGGTTGGTCGTGGTATTGAAATAGGCCAGGTAGGTCTGGTTGTCATAATCACCTACGATAAAGATCTTATCATTGTGTACCGCTACCGAATGTCCGGATACGCCTACCGGCATGGTGTACTCATCTGTCCAGGTATTCGTGCTGAGGTTGAAGACATTGATCTTGTTGGAGTTGGTTCCGTTATACCCGCCGACCACATACAGCTTGCCGTTGATGATCTTTCCCCGGGTCTCTTTCGCTACCGGCATATTCGGCAGGGCGTTCCAGGTATTGGTGGCAATGTCATAATACTGGAATTTATTGGTATAGGTGTAGGTGGAAGTATTGTTCTGGCCGCTGCCTCCGAATACATAGATCTTCCCGTTGTAGACGTCAGATCCTGTGCTTCCGGCATAATAAGGATTGGGTGCACCGTTGGTTACGGTATTGGTGGCAGGATCAAAGATTTCGACATTGCCGTTCAGCCACCCGTTCATCACATAGATTTTATTATTATAGGTTTCCGCAGTGGTAAACCTTTTAGGTACCAGGACGGTATTGAGAGTCGTCCAGCTGTTATTGGGGATGCTGTATTTTTCAATGTAGCTGGTATCCCCGTTGACGCCATAACCGTTGATGACATACATATCACTATTGATGATTGCACTTCCTGAAGCTCCCCTGGCCGTGGGCATATCCATAAGGGTCTGGAAGCTGAGGGTCTGTGCATGGGCTAAAAAAGAACCGGCAATAGAAAGAAGTAAAAATTTTGTTTTCACAGGATGATTATTAGTGATTGATTTAATGAATTTCTGTCAGTGATCCGGGACTTCCGTACCACAGGGCAAAGATAGTAAAAGTCCCGCAAAAGATACCCGCAGATTTTATTCATATATTCTGATCACTTCGCCGTTGCCTTTTCCGGTAACGCTTCTTACATAGCCGTTAATCACTTTCAGCATCGGAACAGGATTGTGCCCCGGGAAACTGTCTCTGTATTTTTCATAGGCATCTTCCACCACTCCGGAGGATACCACATTCAGCCTGATGCCGTTTTCCATTTCAAGGGCAGCCGCTTGTACAAAACTGTGGATTCCGCCGTTGACCATTGCTGCACTTGCCGTCTGTACCACAGGGTCATCCGCCAGGATTCCTGTAGACAGGGTAATAGAGCCGTTGGGCTTCAAATGATCTTTTCCAATACGAACCAGGTTTATCTGTCCCATCAGTTTGCTTCTGAGTCCTATATAATAATCTTCCTCGGTAAGTTCATTGAAATCTGCCCATTTGGCCTCGCCGGCAATGCAGATCACGGCATCCAGTTCCCCGGTTTTCTCAAACATTTCTTTAATCGAGCTGCTTTCTGTAATATCTACCGTTACGTCTCCGGAAGTTCTTCCGGCAATCAATAATTGGTGCTTTTCTTTAAAATGGGAGGCCACTGTTTTTCCGATAGTGCCGTTTCCGCCGATGATCAGTATTTTCATTTGATGGCATTTGATGAATTAATTGTTTTGATGCTGTACCGGACAAGTGTAAAATCGTATTAAACAGACACCCGTCATATGCTGAAGTATTTCCAAAATTCCCGCCATTCTGTTCGAATTGCAGCTTCAGGTGTGATTTAATTATTTTTCAGCCGGTTTATAATAGCCATTTCTTTGGTTAAAGATCGATGTTTTTATATTCTCTCTCTTCCTCAGCATTCAGAAGGGACTTATTTCGCAACAGAATATTCCGTGAACTATAATTCTTTAATTTCCAGACTCTCATACAGGATATCCTGCATTTCATTATAACCGCCTCCCGTTTCTGAAAAAATCCAGAACCTTAGTATTTTAGGATCTTCAAATTCCAGGTAAACCGGTTCCTTGTCAGCATATATTGCCTGTATACCTTCATAAAACCCTGTAACGGAATGACCGGAAATCTTCAGTTCAAATTTTTTATACATCCCGTTTCTGAATGCATCAATCAACCGGTCAGAATCCGGATCTGCTAAATCATCAAAAGTCGCTGATAAAGTCTCGTCTCTGCATGCTTCGAATTTCAGGACAAGGGCGTTCTCTTCCATCATTACCGAATTCAGGACCAGTAAATTTGTAATTCCTTCTATATGTTTTTATATTTTACTCAAAAGTAATTATTCTTCTCCTTAGGTATTTGGAAACGGATTGAAGAATTACTGCATTAGCAGCCAATTAAAGGCTATCTGAATTTACTATTTCTTTTCCCAAAAATAAAAGAAATTCCCAACATTACAATTCCCAACATTACACACAGAAGGAACGTCAAATTTCTATTTTCAGTCTTCAGTGCTTTGTATCCGGACTCAGCCAGATCGGTTTTTCGTTTAAGCTTTTTAATATAAATGTCCGGCTTATTTGTTTCCAGCTCAAAGTCTTCTGTAAAAGGTTTTATAACCACATATTGATCCTGATTCAGATATTCTTTCTCCAACTCCTGTAAGATTTTCAGATCGTCTTTCGTGACGTTTTTCAGAGGCTTAGTATAGGTGCAGGATTCGGAGTAGAGCAAGCCGGTATCGGGTTCGATATAACCGAAAATTAAATACTCGGTATTTTTATCGTAAGACAGATCGCATGATCTGAGCCGGGATGAAAAAAGCACTGCCTCTTTTTTGTAAAATTCTCCGTAAGCCTCTGACTTGTAAATTTTCCTGACCTGTATTTTGCTGAGGTAATTATTTAAGGTTTTGAACCCTGAAGGGATCTCAACAATGTCATACACTTTTCCCGTAAACACAAAATCTGCATATTTAAACGATCCCTGAATGCTCATGTTCCCGCATTTACATCCAAATGATTTTACTGAGATCAGCAATGACATGATAAGAAGCTTTATTTTCATGGTTGTATTTAAGTTTGAACGGTGGCGATCAGATTTTTGATTGTAAATAGCTGATAAACAATATAGCTAAAAATAAGGTTAAAGATTCCCGTAAACGATTATATAATCAGCGTAGGTCAGCTTATCATTAAGCCATTCAATCAATTCGTTTTTAAATTTTTCGATTTTCGGATCCGTGGTATTGTTCTGCTTTATTCTTTCGACGATTATTTTACAGGTTGCATTACTGAAAAAATTATGTCCGCAAAGGTCAAATGATGTTTCCATAAATCCGTTCCATGGATTTTTGACAGGATAGACCGACCTAAATTCATTGATTACGTAGTCAAAGTCCGCGGTAGGAATAAATGCATCATTCCGTTTTGCCGATTTGTAATTTTCACCATTTTTATCTTTCGGCCATAGGACAAACCCGGTTTCATTTTTTGGAGAAGGTGTTTCCCGGGTGGTAAGAATAATCTGCTCTGAGTTGATTCTCTTAATGGCTTTTTCTACATGATGCCCGCAAAAATTATAATTTACTTTTGCTTTTTCAAAATCACATTCGGCTATTAAACTCACCTGTTCAATATTTTTGATGTGAAATTTTTCAATGCAGGTTTCAGGATCGTTATTATTTTCTTTTAAAAGTTTTATGGCTATATCCAGAGGAACCGTAATTTTATTACGTAGAATTTTTATTTTTTCTGTGTCCATTTCTTTTTTCCGTTTGTGCTTTTTGTTTTTTCAAATCAAAGACGCGCCGTTCAGATCCGTCGTCAGCACTTCGCTCATATAATCAAAGAAAGGGCGCATGGCCAGGAAGGTGAGGACTGCTTCTTTCGCAAAATCATCCGATAGAACTTCCCGGTCGGTAAACGGCCGCATCACGACGTACTGCTTTTTCCGGATAAGACCGATGGCGGAATGGTTTTTATCGAAACCTTTCGGTGCGGTTTTCACGGCGTCGCCTTTTATTTCTTGAAAATAGTTGATGAAGGTATCGTCTGAACTGATCTTATCAATTTCCGTGGTGCTGATTTCAAATTCTTTGCGGATGCGGAGCAGGTCTTTGGCATCCGGTCCCCAGAATCCTCCGCCCACAAAGCTGTTGCCAGGTTCGAGATGGATGTAATAGCCTCCTCTCAGCATCGGTTTTAGCCGGGAATAGCCTGCTCCGAAATGAGTCTTGTACGGCGTCTGGTCTTTGGAAAACCGGACATCCCGGTAAATCCGGTACATATGGATGCCTGATATCTGGTCATGCTCCTGAAGCCCGGCGTAGATCTGATTAAAAAGTGCCTTGTTTTCTTTTATCACCGCCTCGTATTCTGCTTTATGTGCGGCAAACCATTCGCGGATGTTGTTTTTCTCGAGCTGCTTAAGGAATTCAAAGGCTTTTTTCATCTTGACGATTTTTTTAGCGAATTTAACTAATTAAGCATGAATGACAATCCACAGGACCGGATCAGATCATGAATTCCTGATGAATAGATGTGATTTTCCCTAAATCTGGCGGGTTTTTAAAACCTGTTACGTTTTGCCGCGTACAGATGCCATCGCTGGAAGCTGCAAACAGGGGTGTTGATGATCAAACGCAGTTGCAGGAGATTACAAACACTCTTGTTTTACATCTCCGGAGGACTACGAAAGTCTCCCGCAAGTTGCGGGAAATAAAGTGTAAGTGTTGAAGAGTATAAACAGGATGGTCTGTACTCAAATACAATTGGCAAAGGTCTTTTTCAGGCTGCGGGAAATAAAATGCTGGTGTTGAAGAGCGTAAATGGTATGATCTCTCACCAAAGGCATTTTAAACGGATAATACTTATGAATATGTGTCTTCGAAAAGGTTATTTTTATTTGATATAGTCTCCTGAAACAATGGATTTTTCCATTTCGTTTACAATCTCGGAAATGGGAATGGAAAATAAGCCGGCACTTCCTTTATCAAATTCTTTTTTCCAGTAAGAGTAGCCATCCATTTCAAGAGAATCTGGTAGTTTGCGGGTATCTTTTTTAATACGGATGACACTTTTATCCAATGCTTCTTCAGTAACCGGAAGATGGCTTATTTTATCAGCAATCCCTTCCGGATGATGAGGATCTTTCATTTTTAATCCGTTAATTGAGATATGGAGCACTTTTCCGGTAGCCGGACATTCTTCAATCTTAAAAATTTTCAGGATTGAGTTTTCTTCCCCCGGTCTGGTTTTATAATTCCATTCCTGGCCCACATGGTATTTCATGGTATCTTTTTTTGTGCAACCGACGAAAAATAAGAGGATTACAGCTGTTAAAGAATATAGTTTAATCATCGGTGGTTCATTTAATTTGCAATATTAATCAATTAAATCATAAATATTCTCACAGATCAGACAGGGAAGACGTGTTTGATTTATTTCTGGCGGTCCAGCGTAATCGTTATTTTATTTTTTCTCTGCTTCACTTTGATGCTGTTTCCCTGCTCAAAGCCGATTTCCTGCAGCCATTTGCCGCATAAACGGATTTCAGGAAGTATGTTAGGTCGCCAAGAATTGGAATTTCCGGTGTATTTTCCATATACTTTCAGATGGCGGTCCTTTTTGTATTGAAATTTTTTTTCTTGCTTCATTATGCGGATTTATTGATGTAAAAGTATTATTAATTATAATTTAAAACAAATAAAAACGCATGAAAATATAATTTACGTTGTTTTGAATATGATTTTCAGGTCTTTAGAATTTTACGATATTTGCAAGAGAAGTTAATCATCGAGCACTGTGTCGAAAATAAATTTGAATAGAATAAAGTCTGTCTTAGCAGAAAAAAATAAAACCAGCAAGGATCTTGCCGGTCATTTGGGAAAGACAGAATCTACCGTTTCACGCTGGTGTACCAATGAAGTCCAGCCTTCCATTGAAACGCTTTACGAAATATCTAAGTTTCTGAAAGTAGATATCCGGGAATTATTGGTGTCTACGGGTTCATGACCAGAGATCAATTAAAGATAGCAGTAGGTAAACGAATTATTATGCTTCGCGGAAAGAAAGGCTGGAGCCAGTCTGATCTGGCCCGCGCCTGTAACAAAGACCGCCAGGCCATTGAAAAACTGGAAAACGGCAAAGTAAATCCTACGCTTTATACATTGCTGGAATTGGCCAGCGCTTTGGAAGTTTCTTTACCGGAGCTGGTGGATTTGAGGTGATGTTTTACAAGACGGGCACGAGCCTGGAAGCTCGCGCCAGCGTGGAGCCAGCGTAGAGGCCTGGAAAATCCCTACAGCGGAGTGGTATCAACGGGTACTTTCAGCGGAAAGTGTTCCCTCGCTGATATCCGCAGCCTGAAGGCTTTTAAGGGCCGATTTGGTGGAAGACGTCGTGCTTCCGCCGATGATGTATAATTTGTTGTTGTAGATTTCCGCAGCTGCATGTCTTCTGGGAATCATATTGGAGGATAACTGATGCAGTGTATGGGTCTCCGTATCGAAATAGGCCAGGAAAGCCTGATTATTGCTCCCTCCTGCAATAAAGATCTTATGACCAGATACCGCCAACGAATGACCGGAGATCCCAACAGGCATCGTATATTGCTCAGTCCAAAGATTTTTGTTGAGATCGTAAACATTAACCAGACGGGAAGGCGTACCGTTGAAACCACCAATGACATACAGCTTATCATTTACAATTTTACCCTTTGTTTCTCTGGCCGTGGGCATATCGGGTAGGGGATGCCAGGTATCGGAAGCCATATCATAGTACTGGAACCTGTTGGAAAATACAGTGGTGGCAGCATTGTTGAGTCCGCTGCCGCCGAACACATAGATTTTTCCGTTATGGAGGGCAGAACCTGCATTTCCTGTATAAGCACGGTTGACCGCTCCCTTTGTGATCTTATTTGTTTCTAGGTCCAGGATTTCAAGATGGCTGTTTCCCCAGCCGTTGAAAATATAGATTTTATGACCATCCGTCTCGGAATTACCGAATCTTCTGGGAAGCAACTTAGCGTTGACGACGCTCCAGCGGTTATCTTTAATGCTGTATTTCTCGATAAAAGTGGCATTGCCGTCATTGTCCCTATACCCGTTGCTCACATAAATATCATCATCTGTAACAGCACTGCTGATCCCTCCTCTGCGGGCGGACATATCGGCAAGATGCTTAAAATTCAGGGTTTGGGCATTCGTGAAGAACAAGCCGGAAATGAAGAGAAGAAATGCTGTTTTTTTCAATGCCAATGAGATTTTGTTGAATTGATTTTAAAGATAGGGAAAAAATGAGGAGTGTAAATTGTTGATGTTGGGTTTTGTGAAATGAAAATCGCTCTTCCTTTGCCAGCGTGAGCGTCTCGTGCTATGTGCAAAGTAGTTTTTCTGTTGAGGGGTGGACAAGATGTCCGTTAAAGTATGGGATGTGAGCCTGGAAACCTGTCCCGGAGGTAACTTTCAACAAACCTGACGGGTTTCCAAAACCCGTCAGGTTTTATGGTTAAGCTTTAACCTCAGGTCATAAAAGTATTAATGGTTTTCTTCACGGTCCAGCTTCCGTCTTCCTGTTTTTCCAGCAGGTATCCGAAGCCGATCCCGAAAGAAGTATCGAAAAAGATTGATTCGGATATACACGGTATGGTCGTTGAGATAAAGTGGGTTTGAAAATTGATAAATCCGGTTCCGCTCATCTGCTTCTTTTTTGCCGGCCAGCCTGATGTTTGGATTGATGGTTTTATCCAGCGGAATGGAATCAAAAACATATTGTTTCTGTTTTAACAGATGTAAAGAATCCGATCTTCTCTCTTCCGGCCGCCGGTGATTTAAATCAAGAATGCGGAGAATACTTCTGCTGGAAATAGAAGACGGTCCCGGCTCTTCTCCGGATATTTCTTTTGCCGTCGGAACATATACCGTTAATGGCTGAATTTCTTTATTGATGGTGTATTGAAGAGAGGCGGATTCCCTGCGGGCGGATTCATTTTTCAGGACAGCATTCAGGATCTGGTTCAGTTCAGCACTTTCTTCTTTTTTAGTTTTGGAACAGCTGAACAAAAGAAAACCTGAAAGCAACCCTAGGAAAATCCGGATCACGGTTTCTGCAGATATTGCTCCAGCTTCGCCATCATTTCGTCTTTCTCTTTCAGCATTCTTTCGTATAGGGCAATTTTTTCTTCGTGAAGTTTAAGCACTTCTTCAAGCGGATGAAAAGTAGGTTTAATATTAGCAGTGTAGGCAAAAGCCGAAGACTCATGGAAGGTATTGGCAATAATATTAATAGCCTGGTCATCGTCCATATTTTCAATGGCTTCCACGGGAATTTTCAGAAGCTGCGCTATTTTTTCTAAAATATCCTGTTCCACGGTTTGTTTCTGTTCCAGCAAGGAAACCTTTTTCTGGTTCCAGTCTTCTCCCAGGTCGAAAGCCAGCGCTTCCTGCTTGATGCCCAGCATCTCCCGGAACCGCTTGATGTTCCTGCCCTGATGTATTTTCCTGTCCTGCATATTTGTGTATTTTAAGAAAAACAAATATAGGTAAAAGTTTTGCGGATTGGAAGTGGAGGAGGTGGGTAAATTATTCCGGGAGGATTGGTTGTTTTTTATTAACACTTTCATTTCTTTACTGGCGCGAGCGTCTCGCTCGTGCTTTGCGCTAGTTTTTGTTTTGTGGCAAAAGACTCGTTCGAGTGTGGGGCACAAGCGTGACGCTTGCGCCAGCGGGGGGATAAATTATTCCGGGAGTTTTGGTACGGGTTGTTTATTAACATCTTCATCCTTTTGCTAGCGCGAGCGTCTCGCTCGTGCTTTCTGCGAAGAGTTTTTCGGTCGTGGCAGAAGACTCATGGGAGTGTAGGGACACGAGCGTGACGCTCGCGCCAGCGGGTGGGAAATATTAAATTGTTTTAATAAAAAACTGCTTCATAGTTGAGCAGTTTAGAGATTGTATTTATAATTAGGAGTTATGCTAAAGCCATAATTTATTTTCTTTTCAATAAAAAAGTTGAAATTGCAATTAAAAGTCCTAATATTAAACCAATTATTCCTCCTTCTTTGCGACCTTTTCTATTTCCTTTCCAAAAACCTTCTTCATGTCCTCTGCCAAAACCTTTAGCTTCTCCAGCACCAAATGCACGATTTCCCATATTTTATATTATTAATGATTAAATCTTATTTTTCCAAGTATCAGTAAATGATTTTATTTCTTCTGAATTTTTATTCCAAGTTACAACTACAATATTTACGTCTGGACTTTGTTGAAAAGTTCTGTTTTTATCCCTAACTTCGTGTTTCAGAGTAATATTTTCATTCACATCACCTAAAACGTATTTTTTTCCATAAAATAGTATTATTATTCGACTTATAGTCAAATTCTTCCATTTTATATTCATCAGTAATTGGAGGACTAAATGAACTTTGTTCCTTTGCTGTTTCTTTTAATTTTTCAATAATTGAATTGAATAATGCTTCCATGTTTTTGTTTTATATTAAATTTAAAATTATATTTATTATGGTTCCATAATTTTGTGAATCTTTTTTATTAATTCTACTAAATGTTCGTCAATTTCATTTTCTGACATTTTAGAAAATGGCTGAGATGGATTGTTTAAAGCTTGATATTTACCTAATTTAGATTTCTCGAAATAACAAACTTTTAATATTATTGGTAATATAATTGTTCCTTTACTTTTTGCATTTTCTAAAATTGGCGGTATTTCCTCTTTATTAATAAAATTTGAAGATAAAAAGTCAGTTGAAACTAAAAAGATTGCAATTCCTGCATCCTCAAGTGATTGCTTAATCTCTTCTTTCCAAACATCCCCTACTTCTAATTTATTATCATCCCAAACCTCAATATTAATTTCCAGATGGTTTTTTAAAACATCAATATGGTTTCTTACTTTGTCAAGCCACACTGAATCTTTGTGTGAATAACTAATAAAAATTTTATTCTTTTTTATTATACTTTTCATCTCTATTTTAAGTGAATTATCGTTGTGTAGATTTAAATCATAATTGAAGTCAGTAAAATAATTAATTGCATTACCTTTTATAGAAGATAGCTGTTGATATTTAATATCTGCTTCATAACTTGTAATGCTAGAAGAAAATGCATATAAACATATTAAAGATTTTGGGATGAAAAAATGTTCAGGAAATACACTTAATGGTAACCCACCAATCCAAAATTTCCGTAAGTTTTTTAGCTTGATTAATCGATTATCAATTTTAGTAATTTCATTGTGACTGATATTTAATTCTCGTAAATTTTGCAAATTATAAATTTCATCAGAAATTTCAGAAATCTTATTATGAGAAATATGTAAACAGGTTAGTTTATTTAAATTTTTAATCTGAATTGGAAATGTTTTAATTTTATTATTATTAAGATTTAATATTTTTAAATTTTTAAGCGAACAAATTTTGGCATAAAAATTTGAAATATCATTTCCTGATAAATCCAAAGTATTTAACCTTTTCAATTTTTCAATTTCTTGGGGAATAACTTTTATTTTGTTATTCCTTAAAATTAATTTTTTAAGATTCTTCAACATAAAAATCTCTTCAGGAATTTTAGTTAAATTCTGATTTGACAAATCAATCTTTGTAGTATTAACATTTAAAATTTGATTCATTAAATTTAATGTTTAAATTTGTAATTCCTTGGGAGGGAAGGATTAAAAAGGGTAATTATTAGTGACATGTTCACAAATTTAATTAAACTTTTTTGCTTCGGCAACCTCACTAAAATAGACTTAAGTTTGTAGTCCCGAGCCGCTGAAGAGGCACTCGGGATTTTTTAGTTTAAAGCATTTGCTTTATCTAAACTATTTTTGAATTTTATCTGACAGACTTTTGATTATTTCAACTAAATTTTCAGAAAAATTGGGATCGTAAGTTTTTGTGTCCATTTCGTAAAATGAAGATGATTTATCTATATTCCAATTCTGAAATATTTCTGTGATTTCTTTATACGATGAAATTTTATCTCCAAACGCTTTTATAAAGAATTCTCCAAACGAAATTGCATGTATTCTATCTGAGTTCCTAAGTGATTCATGCATAAAAGATTTACCTAAAGTAAAGGTATACTTTGAGCAAGCTACTAATAAACCTATGATAATTATACTTTTAACAAGGATAATTATTATGATAGTTAGAGGAAAAGCTTTATTATTATCTAAATTATTTTGAGTTTCCGAAAATTTATATAATCCATTAATGGCAAAATAAATCCCTGCAGTTAAAGATATAAAACCAGCTAAATAACAGATATATGCAACATATTTGTTATGTTTTTCTCTTATAGTTAAATTTTTCGTTGACTCTTTAATGTAATCAGCAGCTTTAGATTCTATCAGTTGTATTTTTTTCTTCCTTTCCTCATCCTTTATAAGCTTATTATTTTGAAAACTAACTATAGAAGTATCAATCTTTTCAATTGTAAGATCTAAATTATTATCATCTAATCTCAAACAATAAATATCTTTTATAAAATCAGGCACTTCGAAATTACCTTTGATTACTGGTATTAGAAATTTATCATTATCTCCAAGTAATGCTCTTGTAGTTCCAATTTCACTTATAACATATTTTGAGTTCAAACTATTTTCGGTAATTAATACCAGTACACCATCTGAACTTTTCAGTTCATTTAATAAATCGGCTCTCCAATCTCTTCCAACTTTCATGACGGTTGAATCGATGATAACTTCATGGCCTTTGTCAATTAGTTTTTTTGATATTTGTAAAATTAAATCTGTGTCTTGATGTTGATATGAAAGATAAATTTTTGCCATACAATCAAAATGTTATATTCTATTTTAAACTTTTACTAATTTAAGTTATTTCCTATTTACTTTCCTATACCACTATATAATTAAAAAACCGCTCCACAAAAGTAGAGCGGTTAGTATATTAAATTGCCTCGGTCACTGACCATTACATCATTCCCGGCATTCCGCCACCCATTGGCATGGCTGGTTCGTCTTTTTTCACTTCAGTGATCACACATTCGGTGGTTAATAACATTCCGGATACGGAAGCAGCGTTTTCAAGGGCTACTCTCGTTACTTTCGTAGGGTCGATGATCCCTGCTTCAAGCATGTTGACGTATTCGTCGGTTTTCGCGTTGTACCCGAAGTCGGCAGTTCCTTCTGCTACTTTGGCTACGATTACAGAACCTTCACCTCCGGCGTTGGCTACAATTTGTCTCAACGGCTCTTCGATCGCTCTTTTTACGATTTTGATACCGGTGGTTTCATCAGAGTTGATTCCGGTAAGGTTTTCCAGTGAAGAAATAGCTCTTACCAAAGCCACACCACCTCCGGCAACGATTCCTTCTTCTACGGCAGCTCTTGTTGCGTGAAGGGCATCTTCCACTCGGTCTTTTTTCTCTTTCATTTCCACTTCGGAAGCAGCTCCTACATAAAGTACGGCAACCCCACCGGCTAATTTAGCCAGTCTTTCCTGAAGCTTCTCTCTGTCGTAGTCGGAAGTTGTGGTTTCCATCTGCGCTTTGATCTGGTTGACTCTTCCTTTGATCTTGCTTTCTTCACCGCCACCGTTTACGATGGTGGTGTTGTCTTTATCGATGGTTACTTTTTCGGCAGTTCCCAGCATATCCAGGGAAATGTTTTCCATGGTGAACCCTTGCTCTTCAGAGATTACGGTTCCGCCGGTAAGGATCGCGATATCTTCAAGCATTGCTTTTCTTCTGTCCCCGAATCCAGGTGCTTTTACCGCAGCAATTTTAAGGGAACCTCTCAATTTGTTTACTACCAAAGTAGCTAATGCTTCACCTTCCACTTCTTCAGAGATAATCAATAAAGATTTACCTCCCTGGGCAATTGGCTCAAGAACAGGAAGCAATTCTTTCATGGAAGAGATTTTCTTCTCTACCAGAAGGATGTATGGGTTTTCTACCTCAGCCACCATTTTCTCAGGGTTGGTTACGAAGTACGGAGACTGGTATCCTCTGTCAAACTGCATCCCTTCTACAACGTCTACGGTAGTATCGATACCTTTCGCTTCTTCTACAGTGATTACCCCTTCTTTACCTACTTTTCCGAAAGCTTCAGCGATCAGTGCACCGATGGTTTCGTCGTTGTTGGCAGAAACGGAAGCTACCTGCTTCACTTTGTCGGTAGAATCACCTACTTCCTGGGATTGGGCCTTCAGGTTTTCCACAACAGCGGTTACCGCTTTGTCGATCCCTCTCTTCAGATCCATCGGGTTAGCCCCTGCTGCTACGTTCTTCAGACCTTCTCTTACGATGGCCTGAGCCAGAACCGTAGCGGTCGTGGTACCGTCACCTGCGATGTCATTGGTTTTGGAAGCTACTTCCTTCACCATCTGGGCACCCATGTTTTCTACTCTATCTTCAAGTTCGATTTCTTTCGCTACGGAAACCCCGTCCTTGGTTACGTGAGGCGCACCGAAAGATTTCTCAATCACTACGTTTCTCCCTTTAGGACCTAAGGTTACCTTTACTGCATTTGCCAATGCATCAACCCCTCTTTTTAAAGCGTCTCTAGACTCGATATCGAATTTTATTTCTTTTGCCATTGTTTTAA
>NZ_CAJYMO010000192.1 GCF_913776365.1 uncultured Chryseobacterium sp.
TGCTGGGACTTTCCCTGTTTATCATTACGGTCTCTTTAGCGACCGGAAAGACCAACATCATGCAGGGAGCCGTATTGGTAGGCATCTTCCTGATTTATCTTTTCACCTCGATTGTTCCCTGATACGAAGGAGCGTTTTGTATGGCTCATGCCGGCCTTGTGGCTATGGCGGAATCAGTATACAGCAAATAGCATGGGTGACGAAAACAGCAGTTTTTCCGTTATGAAACAGGATTTTGTCCTTTTAATAGAATTTTACTCAGAAGGAACAGCTCAGGATCATTGCCGGTAAAATTCCCAGCCTGTTCCTGAACCGGATCTTCAGGTTTCCCATAGGTAGGATAGCCGTTGACTGCAGGAGCCTTAAACGGAAAGGGTGAGGAATTTGGAAGTGCCTGTCTTTAATTACTTATGAACCAGGTGAAATGATTCAGGGGCTTCCGGAGATTTTTGTACGATAATTGTATATCAAGATATATCACCAAAATAAACAAAATCATATGAAAAAGGTAATCGTAGCAGCAGCATTGATAGCCGGAGGATTCATCACGGTGTCTGCGCAGACCAAAAGCACAACCAAAAGCACAACCAAAACCAACAACAGTACCGGAACGCTGAATACAGGGACCGGTCTGCTGAATACCGGAACCAACGGTACGATAAAAACCAACGGTTCCCTGAATACCGGTGCCGGAACCCTGAATACCGGAACCAACGGTAAGCTGAACAGCAATACCCGCCTGAATACCGGAACCACCGGAACCATGAACAACAATGGTATTCTGAACACCGGCACGAACAGCACCCTCAATACCGGCGTCGGAAATTTGAATACCGGGACCAATACCACCGTGAACTACGGAACCCCCGGTACCCTGAATACCAGCGGAACCATGAACACCGCTGCGCCCAAATAAAAATACCGGAAAATAGACAAACGGTAAAAAATCCTGAAAACATCAGATTGCCCCTGAAAAGCCCTCCGCTTTTCAGGGGCATTTTTATTGTTTATCCAAGCGGTCTCCATCTGTTTCACTTATTGTTCAAAATGATCTGATTTTGTTCCGGTCAATGAATGATGATGCTGAAATTTTCCGGATCAGCTTTCTTTCGGCACTCAGCGGTAAAGATTCCGTGCGGTTTTACAATCATGTTACATGGATTATAAAATGGTAACATTTCTATATTACCATCCTTAGAACCCGATATTCAATTCACAGAAAATAGCATAACCAAAAATTGCGGGTATGAAACATCTTTATTAATATTGTGTCCGTATGTCTGCTCAATTAAAATTTAAAATCCCTGAATTCCTGAACGTTTTCAGATGGTTGTGGGTACTGCTCATCGTAGTATCGGCCTGTAAAGACACTTCCGGAAAATCCGGCAGGATTAGTATCGGGTTTTCCCAGGGGTTGGGCAATCATCCCTGGCGGCAATCGATGAATCATGCGATGGAGATTCAGGCGTCGCTGCATTCTGAGGTGGAATTGGATATCAGCAGGGCAGAGGGTTCCGTTCAGAAGCAGATTCGCGATATTCAGAAGATGATTGATCATCACGCGGATATTATTATCATTTCTCCTATTGACCCGAATTCCCTGGTTCCCGTTGTAGAAAAAGCGGCTGCTCAGAAAATTCCCGTGATTTTGGTGGACAGGAAAATCAATTCTGATAAATATGCTACTTACATCGGGGCCGATAATGTGGAAATCGGCAGGGAGGCGGCCCGATACATTATTTCGGATTCCAAAAATCTTAAAAAAATCATTGAAAT
Source organism: uncultured Chryseobacterium sp. (assembly GCF_913776365.1). Taxonomy (GTDB): domain Bacteria; phylum Bacteroidota; class Bacteroidia; order Flavobacteriales; family Weeksellaceae; genus Chryseobacterium. The sequence goes on from NZ_CAJYMO010000192.1 coordinate 1,777, forward strand.
AAAAGGAGATGACAATTCTTCGCCCACTGTTGAAAGAAGCCTGGGATTCCGGCAGACGATCAAAAACAATCCGGATACGGAACTGATAAAAACATTTAAAGGTCTTCCGGCTGAGGCCTTCCGGAAAACACTGGATTCATTGGGAAACCAGAGCCTCTATGTTTTTGCTTTTAATGATGAGCTGGCTGCCCAGGCCTGGCAGGTGGCAAGAAACGCCGGTCTGGAAAACCAGATTAAATTCATCGGCGTGGACGGGCTCAACACCAAAGACGGCGGAATCCAGATGGTTCTGGACGGTAAACTGAATGCCACTTTACTCTATCCGACCGGAGGAACGGAAGCCATCGAGACGGCCATCAGAATCTACAATGGACAAATGCCGCCCAAACGTATCAAGCTCAGCACCACCATTATCGACAGGCTGAATGCGGAGATTATGCGCAACCAGTTCGATAAAATCATTGAACAGCAGGGCGTGATTGAAAATCAGGTGAATGCCGTAAAAAAACAGACCGAACTCTATTCTTCGCAAAAAGAACTGTTCCGCTGGTCGATTGTCCTTCTGGTTCTGATGTTTTGCCTCATTGCTTATGCTATTTACCTGATTTATACCATTAAAATTAAAAACAAGCAGCTTATCCTGACCAATGAGCGGATAACGATTCAGCGGAACCAGATTGAAACCATCGCCAATGAACTGAAAGAAAGCAACGAAGCAAGGGTTAATTTTTTCACCGGCTTGTCCCACGAGTTCAAGACACCGATTACCCTTATCCTGAGTTCTTTGGAATCAATGAAAGACTCCTATAAAACCAAAGGTACAAAACCTTCCTACGAACTGGAATTGATTAATAAAAATTCAAACCGGCTGCTCCGGCTGGTTGATAATCTTCTGGATTTCAGGAAAATTGAAAATAAAACCTTCAATCTCCGCGTATCCAAAACCAACATCTACGATTTTACATACGGAATTTTCAGGGATTTTGAAAATGAAGCCAAAAAAAGGAATATCAAATTTGAAATTCACTGTACCAACAAGAACCTGGAACTTTACATCGACCGGAACCTAATGGACAAGGTCTATTTCAACCTCTTATCAAATGCCTTCAAGTTCACCCCGGACAACGGGAAAATCGAAATTACGATTCAGGAAAAAGGCAATCAGGCGGTGATCAGCTTCAAAGACAACGGCATCGGAATCCCGGAGAAGGAAATCAGTAAAGTCTTCGAGGCTTATTTCAAAGGCTCCAACAACCGGAAAAACAGCTCCGGAATAGGGCTTCATCTCAGCCGTCAGTTTGTGGAGCTTCACCTTGGGAAAATTGAGGTCAGCTCCTTTCAGGGGACGGAGTTCGTCCTCAGCTTATATAAAGGGAACAAGCATTTCAATGAAGACCAGATGATAAAGGAACCGGCTGTGGCAGATGCCGGGGCACTGGCGGAAAATGCAGTTTTTGACACAGCCGATGAAGGAAATTTGCCGCATAATCAGGACCATTCCGGCGAGCGTTATTCACTGCTTTTGGTAGAGGATAATCCGGATTTGTCATTTTTCCTCAGTAATAAGCTGAAAAACGAATTCGAGGTGATGGTTTCCGACGGTACGGACGCTGTTGACAAAGCGCTGAACGAAATTCCCGACATCATCGTCTGCGATGTCAATCTCCCCGGTAAAAACGGCTTTGAAATCTGCGAAATCCTGAAAAACGACCTCAGAACGTCGCATATCCCTGTTATTCTGCTCACCGCTCTGGACAATAAGGAATCGTATCTCCAGGGGCTGAAATCCGGTGTCGACCTCTATCTCACCAAGCCTTTCAGCTATCCGATTCTTACCCAATCGCTTCGTGCATTGCTTTATAACCGGGAAAAACTAAGGTATTACTATACCAATAATATCGGCAGGATTGTGGACAGCAAATCCTTCGGAAATATGGAGCAGACGTTTGTGAACAAACTCAATCAAATTATCCAGACCAATATCGATAATCCCGGTTTTTCCGTAGAAAACCTTGCCGAACTGCTCAACATTTCGAGAATCCAGCTCTACAGGAAAATCAAGGCGATGTTTGATGTGAACGTAAGCGACTATATCAACAATATCCGCCTGGAACAGGCGAAATCGATGCTGCAGAACCCCGGGCTTACCATTTCCGAAATTGCCTACAAAACCGGCTTCTCATCCCCGAATTACTTCTCTACTGTCTTTAAAAACAAATTCGGTGTATCGCCTAACGTGTTCAGGAAGAGCGTGGGAGAGGAGTAAGGGCGGCTAAATCTAAAGAACTCTGATATTAGAATGAGAAGAGGTTTGTAATATGCTTGTTTTTGCTTCTTTGTATACATAAGAAATTATATTCTAAAATATCAATAGAAACGGTCTTTAGCCCGTTTTCTAAATATAATCTACAATTGGCTTCAGCCAAAACTTATCCTGTTTCTG
>NZ_CAJYMO010000193.1 GCF_913776365.1 uncultured Chryseobacterium sp.
GAAATACGGTGTCGGACTGGATATCAAAACAACGCTGGATAAAAATTCCTTTTTCAGGATAGATTACACTGAGGATGTCACCGCTTCCGGGGAATTTTACAGAAGGCTTTGGAATTTCAAGATGCGGATGGCCAACTATGGAAACAATATCCAGAACGACCGGTACTACCGCTTCAAAAGTGCCTCCGTTTCCTATCTGAATGACGTTACCAATGGCCTTACCCTGGCGTTTGCTGCCCGGAGGAATTATGAAGAAGCCCAATTCGATTATTCTTTCCGGAACCGCGGTGCAGGATTCGATAATTTCAATACCCTTTTTACCCTGAAGTTCTCACCGAATTCTACCAACATCATGACACCGCAGGGAAAATCGCTGATCGACCAGAAATACCCTGAGTTGTATGTCAATTACGAACAGAGCTATAAAGTGCTCGGCGGCGATTTCAACTACACCCGTTTCGATGCGCTTTTCGTCCACAACTTCAAAACGATGCTGGGAACTACGGGATTCAGGCTTTACGGAGGTGCCGTTTTAGGGGATGCCCCGATCTGGAAGAATTTCACCATGAACGGACTGGCATCGCCGCAAAGGGACTTTAATTTCAACCTGACTTCCTTCCTGGGCTTTGCCACCCTGGAAGGCGGAAAATATTACAATGACCGGTTCGTGGCCTACTATTTCACCCATAAGCTCCCGTATTATTTCAAAAGCTTCGGAAAGAATATCTCCAGCTTCGATTTCGTCCTGAGGGGAACCATCGGAAATATGAAACACCCGGAATACCATCAGTTTAAATTCCGCCCGTTGAACCACCTGTACCAGGAAGTCGGGCTGGAATGGAACAACTTCCTGTCCTCTTATTTCAATCTCGGCCTTTTTTACAGGGTCGGCTACTATACCACTCCGAATTTTATGCAGAACTTTGCCCTGCAGTTCAAACTGAAGCTGCTGGAGTTTTAAATCCAATCCATCCGATATAAGTTTAATAATAATACCAATACAATATCATGCAGAAAACCGAAATAAAAGCAGCCCCTTTTTTTGAGCTTCTCAAGCTGAGAGATACTTCCATGTGGGAAATCTTTGCCCAGATGATCGATGGGAACGAAAAGGAGATTATTTTCCTGGATAAGGAAGACAAAATCCTGTTTAATTATATCCTTCCTTCCACACCGGAGCAGCTGGAAGAAGACCGGAAGGAATTCTCAAAGCAATTTGCAGACAGGCTGGCGGATCTGAACTAACTCCGAGTGATGAGTGATGAGTTATAAGTTATGATTTATAAATTGAACATTAAGATTACCGGTAGAGGTTTTATTTCCGATGATTTTTAAGAATTAACATAAAAATCGGAGTAAAACCTGCATGAGGAGGCCGGAGCCGGATGCCGGAAGACTCTTTTGTCAGTAAGAGATCAAAAGTGTTCATATTCAGATAAAACGGTTTCCACTCTGGTTAAAAAGGAGTTCTGTGTAAAGTCATGTTGCACTGACCTGAGTATTACATCCCGATTCAATAACTGTCTGATTATAAGTCAAACATTATCGAATCCATCTTAAATTAAAACATGTAAGAAAAATGATAACCCGCAACCGATTATTCATCACTTATCATCCATCACTCATCACTTATAACTCATCACTCCTTTAAAAACCCTTCCACCGTTTTCTTTGCTTCGGCGACATCATGTACCCGCAGAATTTTCGCGCCCTGCCGCAGGACTTTCAGATGGAACTTCTGGGTTTCTTCATTGATATCATATGGTGATTTCCCGAGTGGCTTATAGATGAAAGATTTACGGGAAATACCGATCAGCAGCGGAAATTTTCTGAAGCCGAGGTATTGTACCTCATCCATCATTTTCATCTGGTCTTCCACGGTTTTCCCGAAACCGAAACCGGGATCAAGGATAATGTCATGGACTCCTTTTTCCAAAAGCTCCGCTGTTTTCTCCGAAAAATAAAGGTTGACAGCAAGCGTGATATCATCAAAAACGGTTTTGTCATGCATGCTTTCGTAACCCGGATTCACATGCATCAGGATGTAGGGAAGCCGGGTCCGGGCCACCGTATCAAACATTTCGGGATCGTACTGCCCGCCCGATATATCGTTGATGAGGTCGATCCCTTCGTTATAGCCGAAACTTACCGTTTGTGCATAGAAAGTATCCAGCGAAACCAGGGCCTCCGGAAATTCTTTTTTCATGAGGGAAATGATTTTTCCCGTTCTTCTGATCTCTTCTTCCGCCTTCAGGAATTCTGCACCGGGTCTGGTAGACTGGGGGCCGATATCAATGATTTCCGCTCCTTCCTTCAGCATCTGTTCCGCATGCTGCAGCGCCTGCTTTTCATTGTTGAATTTCCCGCCGTCGGAGAAAGAATCCGGAGTAAGGTTCAGGATGCCCATGATTTTCGGTGAGGACAGATTGATGAGCCTCCCGTTGCAGTTGAGAGAATCGTTTTCAGGGGTAGACAGATGATTTTGCATACCGCAAAAATACGAAGTTCCGGCTTTCTGTCTCCCGTTTAGTCCAAAAAACTCCCCCCTCTTTTCTGCTACCTGAAACCGAATTCGTATATTTGAAAGATTAAGAAAATTTATGTCAGACACATCAGTACAGTTCGGGGAAGTAATCGGTGCATGCCGTGAGCTTTTCGGCAAGAAATTACAGGATTACGGGGCAGCATGGCGGGTATTACGTCCAAGTTCAATTACGGATCAGATTTACATCAAAGTCAACAGGATCCGCACGATACAGATCACCGGGAAGAAAATGGTGGAGGAAAGCGAAGAAGGAGAATTCATTGCCATCATCAATTACTCCATTATTGCACTGATTCAGCTGGAAAAAGGCTTTTCCAATGATTTTAATGAAAACAGGGAAGACATCCTGGCATTGTATGACCATTATGCAGCTGAGGCACAGAACCTGATGGAAAGAAAAAACCATGACTACGGCGAAGCCTGGAGGGATATGAGAATTTCCTCCATCACCGATCTCATTTACCAGAAAGTACTAAGGACAAAGCAGATTGAAGACAACCAGGGTGCTACACTGGTGTCTGAAGGCCTGGATGCCAATTATTTCGATATGCTGAACTATGCCGTTTTCTGCCTGATTAAGTTTAAAAGAAAAACAAGCTGATTCTAAAACTGTTTAAATATGATCAAAGGTTTGCTACGTTTCGTTATCGCCGTTATTTTCATTCTTTCAGGTTTTGTGAAAGCGGTCGACCTGGTAGGGTTTTCTTTCAAGATGGAAGAATACTTCTCGCCTCCTGTTTTCAATATGCCTTTTTTTGAGAAATTTGCTTTGCCGCTGTCGGTCATCGTTGTGGTACTGGAGCTGCTCCTCGGATTTATGCTCCTGATCAAATTAAAACTAAAATTCACCCTTTCGGCATTGATCGCCCTGTGTGTATTTTTCGGGTTCCTGACGTTTTATTCAGCCTATTACAATGTGGTGACCGACTGCGGATGTTTCGGGGATGCTATTAAATTCACGCCCTGGCAAAGCTTTATCAAAGATGTCGTATTGCTGGCAGGTCTGATCATTGTGTTTATCCTGTACCGCAAAGACTTCAGGAAAAAAGATGCGTATACGTACAGCAGTGCAAAGAAAGACACAGGCAACACTTTCAGCTATATTCTTCTGGGGATTTTTGCAGCAGCCATGGTGGTTGTGGGAGCTTATGGGATCATGCACGAACCGGTGATAGATTTCAGGGATTATAAAACAGGAACCGATCTTAAGGCGGAGAAAGAAAAAATCAGCAAAAATCCTTCGGAATACAAGACTTTCTATTCCCTGAAAAATCAGAAAACAGGGGAAGTACTGAAGGTGAACCAGGATGATTATATTAAAGAAACAAAATACTGGGCAGAAGGTTCTCCATGGAAGATTGAGGAAGGAAAGAACGAATCTGTTCTGGTAAAAGAAGGCTACAGGTCTGAAATCGTAAAATTCAAGATCGAAGATCCTATGGGAACGGAAGTTACGGAAGAAATCCTGAGGGCCCCAAAGGCCATTCTGGTATTTTCCTATCATCCGAAAGAAGTTTCGCCGGAATTGCTGAAAAAGGTGGAGGCCAAAGTGAAAAGCCAGGGTGCCAATCCGGTCTATGGGGTTTCCACGGATCCTAATACCTTCAAAACGATTAAAAATATGATGATGGACGGAACGGCCATCAAAACCATCGCCAGAAGCAACCCTTTTGTCCTGGTGCTGCAAAACGGTAAAATCGTGGACAAGCAGCCGGCGAAAGACTATGTGGAATAGCAAAGCGGGAAATTGTACGGCGCTGGTAATTGATAAATTTTGCTGCGCGAGTCAATTTCCGGCCTGAGGTTAACTGACCATTCATCCACAGGAACTGACCATCGCCACAATATGCAGTAACGATAAAAAAAACTGAAGCGCTGACCAGCAGACATTCAATTTTGAATTTTGAATTTTTAAATAATAAATCCTGAACATTAAACCTTAAACTATATCAATGCAGAAATCCAACAAGCCGATTGCCGGTTACCATTTGCTGATGATCCTTTCTTCCGTAGACGGGGAATTTGCCCCCGAAGAAGGTATGATTGTGCAGCAGTACCTAGCTGATGAATTTCCTTTCAAAATGAACCTTGACAACGAGCTGGATGCCATTGCTACGCTTCAGCCGGAAGAATGGAAAGATCATTTTGAGTTTCATGCGCGCTGTTTCTATGAAGATTCCACAGAAGAAGAGCGCTCGAACTTCATCCAGTTTGCCAAAACACTGATCAAAGCCGATCATGTGGTAACTGATGAGGAGCATACCTTTTATACATTACTGAAAAACCTCTGGAATAGTAATACAACTGAAATATAAACAGGTAGTCATATACTACCTGAACCCTAAAATAAAAATTTATGAGAAGAAAAATAGTTGCCGGCAACTGGAAAATGAACAAGAATGTTATTGATGCCCAACAGCTGATGGTACAGTTGCTGAGTTACAAAAATAACCATGCTACAAACTGTGAGGTCTGGATCGCACCTCCTGCTTTATACCTGATGATGGCCAAAGATATTTTTGAAAAGGATGAGATCGGTGTATTTTCACAGGATATGAGCGAACATGAAAGCGGCGCTTATACCGGTGAGATCTCCGCTGAGATGCTGGAATCCATCGATGCTTCCGGTTCCCTGATCGGGCATTCCGAGAGAAGACAGTATCATGGTGAAACCGATTCCCACTGCAACAGAAAAATAAAGCTGGCCCTGGACAAAGGCCTGATCCCCGTATACTGTAATGGAGAGACCCTGGACCAGAGAAAGGCAGGCGAACATTTCGAAGTGGTGAAAAACCAGACGGAAGTAGCCCTTTTCACGCTTTCTGCAGAGGAAATTAAAAAAGTAGTGATTGCTTACGAACCGGTTTGGGCCATTGGAACAGGAGAAACGGCAACCCCTGAACAGGCTCAGGAAATCCATGCCCATATCAGAAATACCATTGCCGCAAAATACGGACAGGAGGTAGCAGATGAAATTTCCATCCTGTACGGTGGTTCCGTAAAACCGGACAACGCAAAAGAAATCTTTTCACAGCCTGACATTGACGGCGGACTGATTGGCGGTGCCGCCCTGAAACTGGAAGACTTCTCCAGGATTATCGAGGCCTTCCAATCTTAGAAACTTCATAAACCACCGGAATCCGGTGGTTTTTTTATTTACCATATACCCCGCCTTGTGGCCGGAATATGCCAATTATCTGACTTTAATATTAAAGAAGAAGTAGTGTGCCTTGTAATTCACTGCTCTTCCTGACTGAAAATAGACATACAGTTTTTTCTGATATATTCCTGCAAACAAGCTTGACAGTGGAAAGATCATCTTTTTTTCCGTAATATTATCCGGAATGATAATTCCATAAGATTCCTCGATTTCAGCTGTAATAAGATGCAAAAAAGTATCCTTGGATGAAGACATAATCAATTGTTTATCCGTTTTCAGTTCATGATGATACAGTGATATACGATAAATCTCTGTTTCCGGATGCAGGGCATAGATATTTTCCATAACTATTTTTGATTTAATTGATTGATTACAGCAAATCTAATCCTTAAAACCATCCCGGAGCCCTTTTTTCGATACATATTATAAATTTAACCGATTCGCTAAATCAATAACGATTTGATAAATTAAATAACACAATGATGAATAAAACACAAAACAAAACACTAATTAATAAATTATATTCAATTTAATTCACCTGTGATTAGAGATAAATGATAGTAAATGCAGCCATTTTAAGGAAAGTACCGGGAATATTAGTCTGGAAAAGGAATGGGTCCCTGTACAGGGAATAAATTTCTGACTAAACTGTCTCATGCAGAAGCCGGACACCTGTACGATGGTGATCATAGACAGGTAAAAAAAAAGCCTCCCGTATCCGGAAGACTTGAGAAATATAAGGAAAAACTTTTATGGAATGTCCACAATATACATCGTTCCTTTATCCACTTTTCCGGTTTTGGGAAGAATTTTCGCCTTCGGGTTTCCGTTTCCATCATCTACGATCCCGAAATCATCATCATTAAAAACAGCAAGTTTATTATTTCCGAGATAGACCATCCCCTCAAATTTGTCATGCTCGTATCCTAATTTTGCAACCAGGTCGACAGCGAGTGTTTTGGAAACGGCCTGTATCCCAGCAGCGGAAATTTCACTCCAGGTGCACTGTTCTAGGGCTTTCCCGTTGATCATCATCCCGTCAGCGGCACTCAGGTCAGATCCGTTGACATTCGATGCGCCTGAAATATTGATCCGGTACACCTTTTTGATCCCTCCCTGTGAACCGAAGTTTCCGTCTCTTTCAATAACCAGGAATTCCGTATTGCTGAGCGCAGTGATATCACATACGGAATCGGAAGCGCCGCCGTCCTGCTGATAAAGGAACTGTCTGGTTTGTCCGGAAGCAATATCGAAAGTAACGATTCGCGTAAGCGTTTTATTGGTAGCCGAATTCTTATTCGGTACATACATCGTCGACTGGATGGTTCCTACCAGGGTTTTTCCGTCCGGTGTGATGCACAGCCCTTCCATTCCCCTGTTAGGCCTTCTCTTGGCAAGAACTGCCGGCAATTTGCGGGTCCCCGTATTTACGCCGATCGGGCTGATCCTTTCCATTTCCACTCCGTCTGCGTTGTAATGAACGATGTGCGGGCCATACTCGTCGGATACCCAGAAGGTACCATCTGCTGCAGCCACAATGCTTTCGCTGTCCAGACCGTAAGCATCCGTCCCCAATATATTACCGTTAGCATCATAGGCTGTTTCACCCGTACTTCCCATTCCCGCAGGATTCGGAAGGCCGGTAATGGGTTGTCCTGACGGATTTTTAAGCTTTATGTATCTGATGACTTCAATATTTCCTCCGGCATTGATCTTGAAATGCATAATGGAAGGGGTGAAGGAAGGAGCCAGAAACTTCTTTCCATTCAGGTAATCCGTATTGGGTCCCCGGTCCGTAATGACATAGAACTCTCCTTTTCTTGTAGGGTGCGCTGCTGCACCGGAGCCGAAACCTCCGTTGATTACGGCCACATTATTGAGGGTGGCCAGCGTGGAAAAAGGGAATTCCTGCGGCAGCTTGGAGTAATTGATATCCTGGTTGTTCTCATCGATGATGACCTCATCTTTGCACGCCGTAATGGCAGCCAGCATCATGGCGGAAAGCAGTAGTTTTTTCATGTCTGTTTGTTGTGACGCGAAAATAAGGATGGCATGTGAACTGGCCATTAAGGCAATACTACCGGTATTTTAAGATATAAGACCGCAGATTACATTTTTATGAACGAAATACAGCCATGTTTTGTCCGGGTTTATTCTTTCACTGATTTCGTCCGATTGATATCTTTCACCGGTTACGCCCGGCCGGTATGATTCAGGACACAAAAAATAAGATGAATTTCCGGCTGAATAAAGTTGGATTGACAAAATAACCGGACCATCAGGAAAATCATCACAAGTAATGATAACAAAGCCCCGCCCACACTGGAAAAGCCCTGCACATAATAATTCACCACATGTTTGCCTTATCACATTTTTATGATATGAAAATCCGGAACCGATTGGTTTTTATGATTATAGTCATATAAAAATACGATCCCGTTGCAAAGGTTTGTTTGCTAATTTTTATATTTTTGCAAAAAAAAGTTAATATGAAAAAACTTATTTCTACTTTATCAATTGCCATTATTTCACACCTAAGTGGACAAGTAGGTATTAATACTAATGCCCCGAAATCCACGCTGGACCTGAACAAATCCACGGTTACCTCCCCTGATGGTTTCCTGACCGTACGCATAACCGGTACGGAGCTGGCTTCAAGGGACAACCTTTATGACACGGCCCAGAACTCTACGGTAGTGTATGTTACGGCAGTACCCACCACTCCTACAACAAAGACGTCCAATATTACCACGCCGGGATTTTATTTTTATAACGGAACCATTTCAAAATGGGTAGGCCTGAGAATTCCCAAATTTTTCTACATGCCTTCCATCCTGTTCGACACCACTACACTGGGCGCCAAAACCAAAGATCTTTATCAGCTGTATTACAACCAGTTCAATTCTCCGATGGTATCCAGTACAGGGGCTTTCGGTAAGATTCCTGTGCTAGGGAAAGGGGACCTTGAGTATTATATTACTTATTATGATACCAATACCTTCACCAATGTAAGTATTGATGCCAACGGACTGATGAATTACACGGTAAGCAATAATGCAACGGATGCCAGCTTTATGAACATCGTATTTGTGGTAAAATAAAAAATTCAGGCATGAAAATTCACAAGTATGTATTGGGACTATTTACAGCAGCATCCCTTCTGTCACCGCTCCCTCTTTCCGCACAATTCACCATCACTAATCCCTTGACAACAAGAGACATGACGGGTATAAAGGTAGGAGACAACGCCTATCTTACCGCTGCCACCGGGGCAGATCCTAACGGCGCGGGATGGCTCAGGCTTACAGAGGCAAAGGCCAACCAGAAAGGCTATATGTATGTCCTTCAGAGCTTTCCTACCACACTGGGCGTAATTGCCGATTTTGAATACAAGGACTGGCGAAATGTTGACGACGGATATCATGGTGCAGACGGATTTACCGTTTATCTTTTCGATGCCACGGTAACGGATGCCAATTTCAAACTGGGCGGCTACGGAGGTTCGCTGGGCTACGCTACGTACAGCAATCCCGCCAATACCACCGGTTTGTCCGGCGGCTATCTGGGCATCGGGCTTGATGCCTATGGAAACTATGCCAATAACGGTGAAAACAGGAACGGATCAGCCCCCGCAACTACCCTGACCTCCGGAATGCTTCCCAATGCTTTTGTTCTGAGAGGGCCAACCAGCAATACCTACACGAGTTCAAATGTGTACTTAGCCAGTGCACCTTTGGGTGACCGCAGCGGAACGGTAGACAACATCCGGCAAAGAAACGAAATTGATTATAATACGATTACGGCAACCAGGCCTGCAGACAATATTTTTTACAGAAGGGTTCAGGTGATTGTTACAAAGCCGGGGAATGATTATGTAGTCACCATCAAATGGCGGAAAGAAAACCAGACAACATTTACCCAGGTGCTTTCCTATACTTTAAGTTCGGCCACTTATCCTATTCCCACCAATCTGAAACTGGGATTCGCCGCTTCTACGGGAGGAGGGTTTAATTTCCAGGAAATCAGGAATATCATCCTTACCACTCCGGGGAACCTCAGGGTGGACAGCCGTTCGGACAGCTATTTCACCTGTAACGACAATACCAGCAATATTACCTTTAAAGTAGAAGTCAGCAATGACACCGATGCCGCACTGAACAGCATTGATTTTACCGGTAAAATAACGGACGAGAACAATAATGTCCTCGATACTTCCAAATTTTCAGTCAGCAGTGTTTCCACTACAGGATTTACAAATTCCAACATTCCGCCCTCAGGATTTACATCCAATAATATAAGCGGTACTGTGGGACTTACTGCCAGATCTTCAGGAATCGTTACCGTTACCGGGAAATATTATAAAAAAGGAATAGGCAACAACCGTAATTTCAGGATGGTATCCAATGTCTCTTCCAGCCAGATTAGCGATACGGACATTACCAACAATACGGCCACCACAGCTATTGAAGTGAGAAGATGTTCGGTTCTCAGCAATCCTATGCTTCCGGCCTATTCAAAATAAGAGCTTGTTTAAAAAGAAATTTAGAAATAATTTGTAAAATAAGTCGGTCAGTCGGAACTTTGTATTTCACCACAAAATCAGAGTTCATGACAAAGAAATATCTTCGCCTGACTGACCGGC